>CALKIU010000172.1 GCA_937995745.1 uncultured Bacillaceae bacterium
GCAGATTGTCCAAATTCCCTCCTTTTTTGGACAAAGTGATAAGAAGATTTCGGAACTTTGTCCAAATAAGTGCTTTTTTTGGACAAAACCAAAAAAATAGCATGTTCTTTGTCCAAAAAAATTCTTTAAAAAAACCGGGTCGGAATTCTTAATAAATATCACAAAGTGCAACGAATTTTCTGCCTTTAAGGGTGACAACTTAACAATTAAAATAACGAACCTGCTCAACAGCATTAAAAGATTGTGAGAGTCGAAGGAAAATTGCCGGTTTTTTGAAAAGAAAACTAGTTTTAAAAGGGGAGGAGCATCCCTACGGTACGGATGCTCCTCTTGGGAATGGGCTTCATTTCGGAAAATGGCCCCTTTTTCAAAAAGAGCGGGGAAGGAAGGGAAGATTGTGTTTCCCTCTAAGCCCTGTCATGCGCGGCTTTTCCTTTTTTCTCGTGCCGGGTGACATACATGAGCCCTGGGATGGTGACAAGCGCGACGATGAAAAGAACCATCGTCATTTTTTGCAGGTTTTCGGCGTTCATTCCGGTGGCAAAAGACACTCCGTAAATGCTGGAGGCGAGGATATTGCCGATGAATCTCGACGTAATCAGCAGCCCCGCGGCAATGCCGCTTTCCGCCCGGTCAATGAACGAATACAGCAAGTTTTGCAGGCCGATGTTTTGGATGCCGTTGCTGATGCCAAACACCGCGAGAACGGCGCCGACGGCAAGGATAACGGAATGATCCCGGATCGCAAACAGCAGGAAAACACCGATGAGGCCGATGATCCCGCCGACCGCCAGAGGCAAACGAAAACCCGCTTGTTCCATCCACCGGGTGGCAATGGGGGTCATGATCATGGCCATAACCGACAAAGAAAGCATCGTGATTCCGGCAGCCCCGGAACCGGCGCCCAAGACCGATTGCAGAAACGTCGGCATGCTTAGCAGCATGGAAAAGAAGATCAGCGTCGCCATGACGTATTGCGCGAAAATCAGGGTGATGTTGAGGTTTTTCCGAAAAAAATTGACATTGATGAACGGGTCCCGGTACCGTTTTTCATACAGATAAAACCCGGCAGACAAAACAAGGGCGAGGAGCAATGTTCCCGTTTGGATGCCGTTTTCCAAACCGAGCAGGAACAGCATCCATGTCGTGATAAGGGCGCTGAACAAAAGGATTCCCACATAATCCAAATGCTTTGTTTTCCCCGGGCTTTTCTTGTCCTTCGGGATAAATTTGACGCTCAAAGCGATTCCCGCGGCAAGGACCGGCAAATTGACGTAAAAAATGCTGGGCCAGCCGCCAATGGGAATGAGCAGGCCGCTGATCGTCGGGCCGAATGCCGCCGAGGTGGTGGCAAAGACGGACAAAGTGCCGATGACGCGGTTTTGTTTTTGGGTGATGGTGTTGCGGATGATCCCGATGCCGGCCGGAAAAAGCCCGGACGTGCCAATCGCCTGGATGCCACGCATGGCGAGGAGCGTCGGAAAGTTCGGCGACAGAGGGGCCAGCAGGGACGAGACGACAACGAGCGACAATCCCGTCAGATAAATAGGCTTTCGGCCGTACATATCGCTCAATTTTCCAAGCATCGGTGTAAAAATGGCGCTGATGATAAAATAAGACGCAATCAGCCAGGAAATGTCCGTTGCCGTCAACTGGAAATCTTTTTGAATGGCCGGCAAAGCGACCGTGATCATCGTTGTATTCAACGGATTCAAAATGACGCCCAAGGCCACGGCCAAAATGACAAACTTCTCATGTTTGCGTTGCATGTCAGTCATATCATGTCTCCTTAAAAAGTTTCATTCGCCGGCTGTCCGCCGCCGGGAAAATAAGACAGGAAAGATTGGGAAGGACGCTTGCACGGAAAAGGCGGGACGATTGCGCTGATCCATTCATTGAAATGCGTTTATTTTTCAAGATTACAGGCCGGTTTTCCTATATCAAGAACCGTGATTGTGCGGGTTTCAAATAGAAAAAGC
>CALKIU010000173.1 GCA_937995745.1 uncultured Bacillaceae bacterium
TGGGTGGACATGGCTTGGGGAGCCGGTATCGGATTGATTGCGGCAACAATGGTGTTGGGCGGAAAGCTTTCCAAAGCCTGGAACAATATTATTGCTGCCATTGTAGGCGGTATCATTGGCGGATTCTTGCTTGCCATCATCGTACAAGTAATGGCTACAAATGACATGAACTTCTGGCTGCCGTATTTGCCGTAATGCTCACGAAGAATGGTATCACCAAGTTGTCCTGGGAATTATAAAGTTTTTTATACTGTAAACTCTTAACTTAGTCATTGGCACAAATCTGAATATTGAAGGTGATACTTTTGACGAGGCTGATTAATGACGGATATGATGTCGTTGAAGAAATGCTTGAAGGTTATGTGAAAGCGCATCCGGAATATGTGGAACTTCTCCCTCACGACGGCCGCGTGGTAGTCGGCAAAAAAAGGGGAAAAGAACCCAAAGTCGGGATTATCATCGGGGGAGGTTCGGGACATGAGCCCCTGTTCCTCGGGTATGTCGGCGAAAACTTTGCCGATGCAGCCGTCATCGGGAACGTCAATACTTCTCCGTCCCCGGAACCCTGCTACAACGCCGTGAAAGCGGTTGATACCGGAAAAGGATGCTTATACCTTTACGGAAACTATGCCGGAGACGTGTTGAACTTTGATATGGGCGCTGAAATGGCGGCGGAAGACGGTATTCGCGTGGAAACGGTGCTCGTGACGGACGATGTGTATTCCTCCGAAAACAAGGAAGAGCGCCGCGGAGTTGCGGGAGACGTCTTTGTTTTCAAAGCCGCTGCGGCTGCTGCGGCAAAAGGGCTTGACCTCGACGAGGTTAAGAGAATCGCTGAAAAATGCAATGATAATACGTATTCGATGGGAGTGGCACTTTCTTCCTGCACTCTGCCCGCAACCGGAAAGCCCATCTTCCATATGGAAGAAGGAGACATGGAAGTGGGCATGGGAATCCACGGTGAGCCGGGAATTCGCAGAACCAAAGCGGAGCCGGCCGATAAAGTGGTCGACGAAATTATGAAATATATTCTTGAAGACATGAAGGCCCAAAGCGGCGAAGAAGTTTACGTCCTTGTAAACGGTCTTGGCGCGCTTCCGTTAATGGACTTGTATATCTGTCACCGCAGAGTGGCGCAAGTTCTTGAAGAAAAAGGAATCAAGATTTACAAGTCCTTGGTGGGCAACTACGCCACTTCCATGGACATGGC
Source organism: uncultured Bacillaceae bacterium (assembly GCA_937995745.1). Taxonomy (GTDB): domain Bacteria; phylum Bacillota; class Bacilli; order Bacillales; family Cytobacillaceae; genus CALKIU01. The sequence goes on from CALKIU010000173.1 coordinate 1,211, forward strand.
AGGCATGTCGATCACTTTAACGAGACTCGATGACGAGTTGAAAGAATATCTCGACTATCCATGCGACACTCCTCATTTCAAAATTAAATAAATAGGAAAAGAATAAATAGGTGTACTTGAGACAAGTACACCTATTTATTCCGCTAGGGTCAATGCGGAAGACAGCATGTCCGTTTGTCATGAAGGCTGTCATTTTTCATGCAAATAAATATGCCGTTAGACCATTTTCGCCCTCTGCAACGAATGCGGATATAAAGGTTTGTTCTGTTTGCCGAAACTTATTTGCAATGCGTGTTTTTCGAAAAGGGCCAACAACGGAGCGAAGGCCGGTCATTATACAAATTCATTTTATAGAAGGAAATTGTGCAGCCTGATGCTGCGCGGAATTGGAGGCAAAAAAATGTCTGAATTGGTTTTAGATAAAAGCTTTTTCATCGAAGTAATGAAAGATTTGCATGAAATGATTGAAGAACAGCGTGATTATTTGACAGGCCTTGATTCAGAAATTGGTGACGGCGACCACGGCATTAACTTGAGTATCGGTTTCCGCGAAGTCATCAACCAACTGGAGAAGATTGATGCGGAAACGGAAGATATTTCTTCTTTTCTGAGAAAAGTCGGCATGATTTTGCTCGGAAAAGTGGGAGGAGCGTCCGGACCCCTTTACGGCAGTCTGTTTATGAAAGCCGGAGCCGATGTGAAAGGAAAAACGGAAGTCACATTCGAAGAGTTTTGCGGCATGATTGTGAACGGTTTTAAGGCTGTTCAGGCAAGGGGGAAAGCGAATGTCGGCGATAAAACCATGATTGATGCCATGATACCAGGAATTGAATATTTGCAGGATGAAAGCAACAAAGGCAAAGATCCGGTTGAACTCTTTACTGGATTTGTCGAAAAAATGAAAGAAGGAGCCGAATCCACCATTCCCCTCGTTGCCAAAAAGGGGAGAGCGATGCGCCTCGGAGAAAGAGCCATCGGTCATAAAGACCCCGGAGCAGAATCTTCCTGGATGATCATGGAAGTATTTCTCAATCGCTTAAAGAAACTGTAAATTTATATCCAAATAACACTCCATTTAAGTTGGCCAAAATCTGTGGTCAGCTTGAATGGGGTTTTTTTTGTTTCAGAACCAGACGGTGCAACGTTTTTTGCAAAGCGTCCCCATCCTCCCGAGAGGAGCGAGTCTTGGGCTGCTTCTATTTTGCAAAATTGGTCCCGTTTGCCTGTGCGGCAAGGTGTGAGAAATGCATTTGAAATCTACGGAGAAAAAGTTCATCATGCCTGAATAAGTGGTAAAATAAAATGAGAGCGTGTTAAATAGATGGAGGTACAATGGCCATGAAAATAAAATTGGGTATTTTATACGGAGGGAAGTCAGCGGAGCACCGTGTATCTTTGCAGACTGCGCTGGCCGTCATCAAGGCGATCAATTTTGAAAAATTTGAAGTGCATCCTGTCTATATCACAACGGAAGGCGCTTGGTACAAAGGAGAAGTCCTTAACGCTCCTGTGGAACGGGTGGAAGATTTGGAATTTCCCGAGGCGAAGCAGCTGCCTCCCCATACGGTGGACTTGTCGATGTTTCAAAAAAACGGCGAGCGTTTGATCGATGTCGTTTTTCCGCTGTTGCACGGTCCGAATGGCGAGGACGGCACTGTCCAAGGCTTATTGGAAATATTAAACATTCCTTATGTCGGAAACGGGGTTTTATCCTCTTCGGCTGGCATGGACAAAGTGGTAATGAAAAATATTTTTGCCCATGCGGGATTAAACCAGGTGAAGTATGTCTGGTTTATCCGCAGAGAATGGGAAGCCGACCGGGAAGCCGTGTATACCCGGGTGGAAAAAGAACTCGGTTATCCGTGTTTTGTAAAACCGGCCAATCTCGGTTCCAGCGTGGGCATCAACAAATGTTCCAACCGGGAACAATTGGAAGCCGCTGTTGCCGAAGCTTTCCAATATGACCGGAAAATTATTATTGAAGAAGGGGTAACGGCGCGAGAAATTGAAATAGGCGTGCTTGGAAACGATAATCCGCAATGTTCCGTAGTCGGAGAGATCATTCCGAAAGTGGAATTTTACGACTATAAAGCAAAGTATGAGGATGAGAGCACGTCCCTCATAATACCGGCGGATGTTACGGACGAAGAATACGCCCTTATAAAAGAAATGGCTGTAAAAGCTTTTAAGGCTCTCGATTGTTCGGGGCTTGTCAGAGCCGACTTCTTCTTGACGAAGGACGGTGTCGCTTATATTAACGAGGTCAACACGATGCCGGGATTCACTCCGGTCAGCATGTTCCCCATGCTGTGGAAAGAATCGGGGCTTGAATATTCCGCTCTCATCGAACGTCTGATTGAACTGGCCTTCGAAAGATATCATGAAAAACAAAGCATTAAATATACGTATTGACCGGTTGTCAGGTTGAAACGGGAAAAAAGACACGGCAGCATTGCCGTGTTTTCATCTGAAAGGCAATCATGGGAGGTATAGGATGATTCGGCGAACACTTAAACAATTACAAAACATGATCACCGTGGAAAATGATCCGGCTCCTTATGAACAGGTGGAGATCAACGGTGTTTGCATTGATTCGCGGAAAGTGAAAAAGGGCAATTTGTTTGTGCCGTTAAAAGGGGAGAGAGTGGACGGCCACCGTTTTGTGGAAGATGCCATAAAAAACGGGGCAGCGGCGGCTCTGTGGCAGAAGGATGTCCCGAATCCGCCCCTTCACCTTCCTGTCTTGATTGTTGAAGAGACGCTTTCCGCTTTGCAGGAACTGGCGCGCAGTTACCGTCGGCAGCTTGATGTAAAAGTGGTCGGGATCACCGGAAGCAACGGAAAGACAACCACGAAAGACATGACCGCTGCCTTATTAAGTCTCCGTTTTAAAGTACAAAAAACAGAAGGGAACTTAAATAACCATATCGGAATGCCGTTATCCATCCTCAATCTGGAGGAGGATACGGAAATGGCCGTTTTGGAAATGGGGATGAGCAGCAAAGGGGAAATCCGGTTTTTAAGCGAAATGGCCGCTCCGGAAGCGGCCATTATAACGAATATCGGGGAGTCCCATCTCCTTGATCTCGGATCGCGGGATGCGATCGCCGACGCAAAAATGGAAATCATTGAGAGTTTGCCGCCCGGGGGATTGGCCGTTTTTAACGGGGATGAGCCCCTCCTTCAAGAAAGAATGGCAGCGCATGACCAAACGTTGACGGTGAAAACGTTCGGCCGGGGCCGGAGAAACACTTTATATCCGGTTTTCATCGAAACCGGCAATGAAGGAAGCACTTTTAAAGTTAACGGACAAGACCTTTTGTTCAACCTCCCCGTTTTGGGCATTCATAACGTGCTGAACGCTTTGGCGGCGATGTTGACGGCCAATCACTTCGGCGTTCCGTTTGAAGAGATGAATGAAGCTTTTTCCACGTTGAAGTTGACGAATATGCGGATGGAAATGGTGCAGGGGGCAAAAGGGGAAAAAATCATCAACGATGCTTATAATGCCAGCCCCACGTCCATGAAGGCCGCGATCGAACTGGTTGAAAAGTTGACCGGCTTTTCCAAGAAAATTCTCGTTTTGGGAGATATGCTCGAATTAGGGCCGCAAGAAAAAGAGTTTCATTATGAAATCGGCAAGAGCATCGATGCCGGGAATGTGGATTATGTTTTTACAATGGGGAAATTGGCGGCGTATATTGCCGAGGGGGCGCGCGAATCGCTCCCCGAAGACAGGGTATTTTCTTTCCCGGATAAAGAATCGCTCGTTAAGGAGTTGAAAAAACGGACCGACAATAACACCCTCATTCTCGTAAAAGCCTCCCGGGGAATGAGGATGGAGGACATCGTCCATTCCCTTCAATAACGGTCGTTGGTCCGCTGGGAAGGCGGGCCTCTCCTGCGGACCAACGGCGGCCCTGATTTGGATAACTTTTCCTTTTTTCGCTATCCCCGCGTTGCAATCAATATGAGAAAGTGTTAGAATTATTGCAAACTATTAACAAAAAAAGGCATCTTCTTTTCCTTCTGTAAGAGGAAGGCTATAACCAACCGTTTTTTTGACATCAGACTACCATTTTTATCCAATTGCAAGAATCTGTTCTTGTCGGCAGCCGGGGGGTTATCCCGGAAAGAAAATCACAGGAAAACTGTAAGCTCCGCCCAAGCCCGGTCTATTTACGGCAAACGATGACGCATTCATTTGTACATAACACCGCGGAAATGAAAATTCGGAAAATCGTTTTGGCGCATCGATTCTCTCAATAAGATTGTTTTTTCCGGGAATAATAGGAACAACGATGGAAATGATCATGGGTGCTGAAAACCGTGAAAAAGCGCAGGCGGAAATTTTTCCATTTATAATTTCGGCAATGGACAGGAAAATGCAAGCTGCATACCTTTTCTTTTTTTTAAAAGCAGTTTGGAATTTGCCAAAACAGCAAATACTTTATAAAAGACCGAACTGTATCACAAGGATGCTCACAGTTTTCAAATAAGAAGGAGATTGAAAACATTGACAAAGTTTCAAGAATTGGGAATTAGTCCAGAAACATTGAAATCACTGCAAAGGATGGGATTTGAAGAAGCGACACCGGTGCAAGCGCAGACGATTCCTTTAAGTTTGCAAAATAAAGATTTGATCGGCCAGGCACAGACAGGAACGGGAAAAACGGCCGCATTTGGCGTGCCCCTGGTTGACAAAATTGACAAAGAATCCAATTTGATTCAAGGGCTTGTGATTGCGCCGACGCGGGAGCTGGCCATCCAAGTTTCTGAAGAGCTTTATAAAATCGGCTACGGAAAAAAGATCCGGGTGCTGGCCATATACGGCGGACAGGATATCAACCGGCAGATTCGGGCATTAAAACAGCATCCGCACATTATCGTCGGAACGCCGGGCCGGATTCTGGACCATATTAAGCGGAAAACGATCAGGCTCGATCACATTCACACCGTTGTTTTGGATGAAGCGGATGAAATGCTGAACATGGGCTTTATCGATGACATAGAAGCGATTCTTGCCAAAACGCCGAAAGAGCGGCAAACATTGTTGTTTTCGGCGACGATGCCGGAACCGATACAGCGGATGGCGGAAAAGTTTATGAGGGATCCGCATGTGATCCGTGTTCAATCAAAAGAGATGACGGTTCCGCAAATTGAACAATATTACTTGGAAGTTCAGGAAAAAAATAAATTTGACGTATTGACAAGATTGCTCGACACACAAACCCCGGAGCTGGCCATCGTTTTCGGGAGGACAAAAAGGAGAGTGGATGAGCTTTCCGAAGCGTTGAATCTCCGCGGTTACACCGCGGAAGGGATTCACGGCGATCTCAGCCAGGCCAAACGGATATCCGTGTTGAGGAAATTTAAAGAAGGCTCGATTGATGTATTGGTGGCCACGGACGTTGCGGCCCGGGGCTTGGATATCTCGGGAGTCACCCACGTTTACAATTTTGACATTCCGCAAGATCCGGAAAGCTATGTTCATAGAATCGGACGTACGGGGCGCGCCGGGAAAACGGGCATGGCCATGACGTTTGTCACTCCGCGCGAAATGCCTTATTTGCGGGTTGTGGAGAAAACGATCAAAAGAAAAATGGAGCGGATGAAGCCGCCGACATTGAGTGAAGCTCTGGAAGGGCAGCAGAGAGCGGCGATTGAAAAAATCCTGCAAACGGCGGAAACGAACAATTTGGACCATTTCAAGGGTGCGGCAGAGGAACTGCTTGAACAGCTGGATGCAGTTACCGCCGTCTCCGCAGCCTTAAAAATGCTGGTCAAAGAGCCGGACGATACGCCGGTCAAGCTGACGGAAGAAAAGCCCCTTCCGGTTAAAAAAGAATTCCGTTATTACGACCGGAAAGGACGCTTGGATGCCAGAGGGAGAAAAGGGCCCCATAAAGCAAGAGCATATGCCGCGGGAAACAAACGTTATGGCGGAAAAACGAAAAGCTACAGTTGAAGCGGAGGAGCACAGTGAGAGGCTGTGCTCTTTTTCTGTTATACACGGCGTTTGCCGGATTCATGCCGGTTGTCCCGCCGCCTGTTTTGCGCGCTCGCGGCATTTTCCGGTTCTTATTTGAAAGAGGCCATCCGGCCCCGTCTCCCCGCGAAAATTTTTATTGAAACTTTATTAAGCTGTTACCGTAAATATGGTAAGCTAAACTGAAAAAGCGCCGGAAACATGAGCAATCGTTCCGGTTCCCGGGACATTTTTAACCGGAGAAAAAAGAGAAAGGGAAGGTACAATGCTTCGAGAACCGCAAAACAGAATATCCGAATGGGCATTAACCGTTTGGAGAATCACCGCCTTGATCGCCACTTTGATTCTTGCCCTTCTGACAGGCGGTCTCATCGTTTTTATTATCCTTTTTGACTGGCCGCTATGGATCGCCGTCATTGCCGTTTTGGTCTTGATTGCATTCGCTTATTTTTCAATTTATCTCATTCCCCTCATCCGCTGGAGGCGCTGGCGCTACGAAGTCAGGGAACAGGAAATTGAATTGCAGCACGGGGTGCTCTTTATTACCCGGACGCTCGTTCCGATGGTCCGCGTGCAGCACGTCGATACGCAGCAGGGGCCGCTGCTCAGGAAATACCAGTTGGCCACGGTGACGATTTCCACCGCCGCCACCGTTCATGAAATTCCCGCTTTGCCTATTGAAGAAGCGGAGGAGCTGCGCGTGTATATTTCTCAACTGGCGAGGGTGGCGGATGAAGATGTCTGAGCCGGCAAGACTGCACCCTGTCACGATTATGCTGACGTTTTTGAAACAGTTGAAAGAATCTCTCATCCCGTTTCTCGTTATATTCGTGCTCGGCCTCAGGGATAACGGTTTGGGTTTCCCTTTGGGAATCGTTCTTACCGTTTTGTTCATTTCCTCTCTTTTGCTCAACAGTTTTTTGTCGTGGTACCGTTTTACATACCGTTTGGAAGACGGGGAACTGAGAATTGAGTACGGCGTCTTCATCCGGAAAAAGCGTTATATTCCGTTTGAACGGATTCAGAGTTTGGATTATTCGGAAAATATTTTTCATCAATTGTTTGGGTTGGTAAAGATTTCTGTGGAAACGGCTGGTTCGGAAGGGAAACAAGCGGAAGCGGTGTTGGCCGCCGTGACGAAAAAAGAAGCGGAAGCGATTCAAAAGATCTTTCAAGAATATAAGAGGACCGGTGCGGCCGGAGCGGATGAGGGGCTGTCAGCGGAAGCAAAAGAAGAAACAGAGATTTACAAAATGTCTTTTCAAGAACTGCTGATCATGGCCTCCACGTCCGGGGGAGTCGGGGTGGTCATCACCGCGGTGATTGCTTTTTTATCGCAGTTTGATGAATGGATCCCGTATGAAAAATGGACGAAAGAATTTATTGCTCTTGCCGCCAACCAGATTTTTCTCGTCAGCATCTTTTTGCTGCTCGGCTTTTTGCTTGCCTGGATTGTCGCCGTGATCGGTATGATGCTGAAATATGCCGGTTTCACTTTAAAGAAAACGGATAAAGACTTAATCATCACGCGCGGCTTATTGGAGAAAAAACAGATTACCATTCCTTTCAAAAGGATTCAGGGCATCCGCATCAGCGAAAATATTATCCGCCAGCCCTTCCGCCTGGCGACGGTCCATTTGGAGAGCGCCGGCGGATCTGCAGGGGAGAGCGGAGGAAGCATCATGATCATGCCCCTTATAAAAAAAGACCGGATCAAAGAAACTTTGTCGCCCCACCTCCAAGACTATCAATTTATCGACGAATTCATCCCGGCGCCGCGCCGGTCGTTAAAAAGATATTTGTTCAGGGGCTTCGTAATAGCGCTCCCTGTTCTTACCGCGCCGGTGGTCATTTTCAAAGGATGGGGTCTGTTGGCATGGTTGCTCTTGCCGGTATTTCTATTCTGGTTTTACCAAAAATACCGGGACGCCGGCTGGGCCGTCAACGGTGACCAGCTTAGCCTCCGCTACCGGAACATTGTCCGGTATACTGTATATATGAGAAGAAGAAATATCCAATCCCTCAGCCGCCAGGCAACTTATTTTCAAAAAAGAAAAAACCTGGCGACGATTCGTGCCAGTATTAAATCCGGCATCGGGTCAGCGGGAGGCCGGGTTGTGGATTTGGAAGAAAAAGACGCGGCTTTCATGTACCGGTGGTTTTCACGTACGGGGCAAAAAGAAACAAGGGAGCGGCCGCACGGCAGTTAGCCTTGCATCCGCTCCCGGGGCGGGAAACGTGCGGGCTTGTTTGCCGCCCGGTTAGATAAGCTTGGAGCCGGTATTCTTGCCGGCGGTTTGGCTATCTGCTGAGCAAGCCGATGATGGCCAAAATGGCCAAAATGATAAAAATCAGTTTTTGCGGCGTCATCGGCCCGCTTGTTGTGCTCCGGGCCGCTTTTTCGGAGAACGTCCGGATCGAGCGGCTTAATTCTCTTCCCCGCCCAAGGACGATGCTGCCGAAAACAAATCCGCCGAGAAATCCGAACAAATGGGCCGTGACATTGATATTCGGCTGGAGAAACGTCATCACAAAGGCAATGGCGGCAATCGTGATAATGATTTGCGCATTTTGGTACGACATCAATTCTCTCCGGAAAACAATCATCGCGATGTACACGCCGAAGAGGCCGAAAATGGCGCCGCTTGACCCGACATGCACATAGACGGGCGGTTTTAAAAGAAGCGTGGCCACGTTCGCGGTGATGCCGCAAGCCAGGTAAATAAGGAGGAACCGCCATTTGCCGAGCATCCTTTCCAACGCCGGCCCGAAAAGGACAAGGGAAAAACTGTTAAACAACATGTGGGCAAAACCGGCATGGACAAAAATGGGCGTGACCAGGCGCCAGAGTTCTCCTTGGATAATGTAAATATTCACACCTGCCATCAGTTCATAGACCGGAAAAAACGGCAGGAAGGCCGCCAAAAACAGGACAAGATGAATGGCGACGATGCCCGTCACCACGGGATAATAACGGATGAATTCTTTAAAACTTTCTGTACGGATAAACATGGATAACCTCCTCAAAACCGCTTTTCGCTGCAAACAAATCTAAAAGACATCCGGGCGTTTTGCAAGGGCTTTTTCCGCCGGAGAAAAAAAGCCAATCAGCCGCAGGCAGGTTCTTTGCCGGCTTTGTCCGTGCCAACCCGGTTGTTTGTTATTTATGTTCTTGAAAATCAAAATAGAAGGAAGATGGATATGATTTCCGGTATCGGCATAGATATTGTCGAAATCAGCAGGATCAAGGAATTAGCTTTACGGCAAAAAAAATTTGTTGATCGTATTTTAACATTAAATGAAAAGAAAGAATATGAGGAGCTTCCCGGTGAGCGGCGGGGGGAATTTTTGGCCGGAAGATTCGCCGCCAAAGAAGCTTTTGCGAAGGCATACGGGACGGGAATCGGCAAAGAGCTGTCTTTTCAAGACATTGAAATCCGCAGTCTTCCTTCGGGAAAACCGCTCATCGTAAAACCGTTTGAGGATGGGGTTCACCTTTCCATTTCCCACAGCCGTGAATATGCCGTGGCCCAGGTGGTGATTGAAAAAAGGCCGGACAGTCCGTCTTGTTTTTAAGGACGCCGGCTTGTTTTTGTTTGAAGGCGCCGGGTGCTGAAATACAAATGCGGCCTTCGGGAATGGTCCG
>CALKIU010000174.1 GCA_937995745.1 uncultured Bacillaceae bacterium
ACGAACAGTCGGCGAGAATGCTTGTGAAAAACGGCGTCAAAGCGGTTGTGGAAGGAGCAAACATGCCATGTACATTGGAAGCCATCGATGTATTCCTGGACAATGATATTCTTTACGGTCCCGGAAAAGCGGCCAATGCCGGCGGTGTAGCTGTCTCAGCCCTGGAAATGGCACAAAACAGCATGCGGCTGCCTTGGACTTTTGAAGAAGTAGACCGGAAATTGCAGGAGATTATGAAGAAAATTTACCGGCAAAGCATGAATGCGGCTGAAGAATTCGGCTATCCGGGGAACCTTGTCATTGGCGCAAACATTGCCGGCTTCAAACGGGTGGCCGACGCCATGATCGTTCAAGGAGTTATCTAAGCATTGAAAAGGGCTGTGCTTAAAGTCAGTTTATCTGGCTTTTCGCAGTCCCTTTTTTTGGTGGTTTGAGTTGGGTTTCGCTGATATATTTGGTAATTTCGCCGATATATTTGATTTTTCGCCGATATATTGAAATTTTCGCCGATAAATCCAAAATTTCGCCGATAAACCACCTGATTTCGCCGATATGTTGATTTATGTCACACTTCTTCAAACCTCACGAAATACAAACATTTCCATTTCCTTCGGTTTTAAGGGGATTCTTTCTTTATTTTTTTCCTAAACAGGGTATTTTAGCTCCGTAATCAGCATTTTTACTGCATTTTTCACCTGCACCCGTGTTTGGCGGGAAGCAATACTTGTGTCATTAAGCATTTTTGCTGTATTTCCAGCAACAACCCCGGCAAAACCGAAATTTTTTGTTCGTAAATAATATTGACAAGCAGAAAATAATCATGGATTGCATAAAGGCGGACTATCTCAAAATAAGCACACCAAAAAGCTATTTCAAAAAATGTTCAGGTTCCCGCCTCTTTTCCACCTAAATATGGGACTAAGGGCAGAAGACATCTTTCAGAAACAGGACATTATGAACTTGTTCGCGCGGTCCTTTTCCTGTATATTATTTTAAGAATATTTCGAAAAATATTTCTCCTGTTGTGTCGTGACTGATTGCCGCGGGTGAAGGAAACAGATTCTTATTGTAATAATTTGTCCGATGACAACGAAGGGGTGAGGATATGAAATATTATAAAATTGCCATGGCGCCATTTCTCATTTTTTGGGCGTTCTACTTTATTTACCGGGTTACAGGCTCGTTTTTATTCACATTTATATGGACTCTTGCCTGTATTTTTGGAATTTATAATTTGGAACGCTTTTTTAAAAATAAAAAAGTTTATCTCATTACAACAGGCATAGTGTTTGGAATATTTTTCGGATCAGCCCTGTTTGTCTTCAACCACTCGCTTGTCGGTGAAAACTTAGTTTATACCTTTAACATATTTATTCCTTCTGTGACATATACAAGTTTTTTTAAAAGTCTTAAAGAACAAGAGGCATAGATTGCCTTAAATACATAATATTCAAGGGTGCTCCATTCCAAAGGAACACCCTTTTTACTTCATTTTCCCTTGATAATCGCCGGCCGCCCGACAGGATAATACTCAACCGCCGGGAGAGCGGCAATTTTCGCTTCATCCAGACAATTTCTTCCGTCAAAAATAATCAAGGGGTTCTTTTGTGCGGCAAGCTTCTCCAAATCCATGTTTTTTATTTCATCCCACTCCGTCACAATCAGCAGGGCATCCGCATCCTGCACCGCTTCAGAAAGGGAGTTTGCATATTGAATTCTGTCTCCGATTACTCTTTTTCCGTTTTCCAGGGCGACCGGATCATAGGCGACAACCACCGCCCCCAATTCCGCCAATCTGCGGGAAATGGGAATGGAAGGGGCCTCCCTCATATCATCCGTCTCCGGTTTAAAAGCAAGGCCGAGCATGGCAAAGCGCAATCCGGCCACGTTTCCAAAGCGGGCCAGCACCTTATCAACCAGCAGGGTCCGCTGTGATTCATTCACAGCCACGGTTTCCTTTAACAATGCAAACTCCCTGCCGAACGGCTTGGCAGTATGGAGGAGGGCTTGGACATCCTTCGGAAAACAAGAGCCGCCATAACCGATGCCGGCATTGAGAAAATGGGAGCCGATTCTTTTGTCGTATCCCATTCCTTTTGCCACAGCCAACACATCTGCACCGGCTGCTTCACAAAGATTGGCGATTTCATTAATAAAACTGATTTTGGTTGCAAGGAAAGAGTTAGAGGCATATTTAATCATTTCTGCGCTTCTGTTGCTTGTAATGAGAACGGGGACATTCAGGGGAGCATACATTTCTTTGACTTTTAGTGCTGCTGCTTCGTTTTCAGCGCCAATCACAATCCGGTCCGCTTCAAGGGTGTCTCTGATGGCCGAACCCTGGCGCAAAAATTCCGGATTGGATACGACATCCACTTTTACGTGGTCAGG
>CALKIU010000175.1 GCA_937995745.1 uncultured Bacillaceae bacterium
GGGCCCGTCTCCGTTCCGCGCGAAGCCGCCGAATCGGGCGCCTGCTTCTCTCCTTTGTTCCGCGCGAGGCCGCCGGGCATCTCTCACCGGCTGCATGCTGCGGCCGGGCACCTTAACCCGGGCACAGCAGGCCTAAGCCTCTCTCCGGGCCCGCGCCTCCAGCTTGGTCCAGGGAAGCAGGTTTTCCATGAGAACGGAAAGCAGAATGCCGACAAGCATGCCGTTGGAAAGGATCATGTTCATGAATCCGTTGATCGTCGAGAAACTGGAATCGGGGACGGACATGATGGCAATACCGGTCAAAACCGGCAGCGACAGGCGAAAAATGCTTATGTAGTTAAAGCTGATTCCTTCAATATTTTTCAAAGCCGAACCGAACAACTGCAAATAGGCGACAAACAAGACCGCATTCCCGACGCTGATCGGCAGCGTGGAGAAAAAGCTGGCCAGATGGGGCACAAAACCAAGCAACATAAACAAAATCGACCCGATGATAAACGGCGCCCGCTCATAAATGCGCGTCGTCTGCAAAAACCCGATCGACGAAGTATACGGGCCGTAGGGAACGACGCAAAAAATGCCCGACAGCACGGTAAACAAACCGGTGAACAGAAACGATCTCCGGTACTCCCCGTCGCGGAGTTTGACGCCGAACAGCGGCTCTGCCGCCCTGAACGTGGCAATCGAATTGGACGTATTGATGAGGGCGGCGCAAACCCCGGCAATCATGATTCCTGCATCGAAAGCAGGCTCGCCCCAGACAAACACGGCGGCAACATCCTGAACGCGGGGCACCGTCATTTGCGAAGACGGGCCGAAAAAGATGACGTACAAAATCCAGCCGACCATAATCCCGATTAAGATGGAAAAATTGCTCAACAGCCCCCTGCCGGCGATCGTTAAAAAGGAAACGAGGAGAACGAGAAATAATGACAATAAAGCCACCGGAATTTGAACCGTCCCCGCCGCGGTAATGCCCAGCATCCCGGCAAAGAAGATGTTGATGAGCTGCGCCGCCAGCAGCATCAGCAAAACGGCCATGACTATCGGCGTGAACCATTTGTTCAACAGTTTATGGAACCCGAGCAGGCCGAACAAAATGACGGCGGCCCCGCCGAGGATCATCCCCACGGAAAGACTGCCGCCCACTTCCGCAAGCGACATCCCCGATGCGACGCCGATGTTGGCCATGCTTAAAACGACGCCCCACCACAAGCCGGTCTGCCCTTCCACGAGGGGAAGGCGGTGGCCGAACAAAGCCTGCAAAAGCGAGGCCGCACCGGTCAAAATGAACGACCGGGCCATATTCCCGCTGATCTCAAGCGGCGTCATGTCATACGCCTGCCCGATGGAAAGGGGAATGACGACAATATTGACAAACAAAAAACTGAGCCATTGCAGTCCGGCAATGAAAGTTGTTGCAGCACCTCTGTGTTGAAGCAAAATGTTTTTCTCCCTTCATTCTGTTCCGTTGTTGTTTCCCCCGGAATCCTTGCATATTCCCTTTGTTCTAGAGTGTGCATTGCGCGAAGATTTTTGTGGCCGCACGTTGACCGGCTTTTTCCGGTTTGGTTTATCTATATTTTAGCAATTATTTACAACTTCGGCTATTTCGCCAACCGCACCGTTTTATCCGCCATACTTTCGATTATTGTATCAAAACCGGCGCTGCCGTCATAGCGGATATACATGACGGCTTTTCCTTTGAATGTGTGACCTTTCTTTTCAACTTTCCCGGAAAATCCTCCCGTCCATTGCCATCAGTTGACGGTATTCCCGCTCGGCGCTCATTCCCCCTCCGGCGTGATGACAGACGTTTTTTCCTGCAGTCGATCTCCGTTAACATCACCAAGCCGTCTTTCCCCATCCTTGGAAAAACTCCGTGAAAGGGACCCGGCCCTATGGTGGTACTCCGCCAATAAACTGGAAAATTTTCTGAATTAAGAAAGACTTTATATCAATAAAAACCCCAAGCAAAATGCTTGAGGCATGAATATGTCCGTAACTAAGGATGTATCTTGTGTTGTATATCATTTCAATTTTTCCCGGAGAATTTCTTTTAATATTTCCAATGCGCTTTCCTCTTGGGGATCATTCGTGCCGAGTTCACCGCGGAATGCTTT
>CALKIU010000176.1 GCA_937995745.1 uncultured Bacillaceae bacterium
TGGAAAAAACTAAGAATCGCAAGCGCAAGGGTAATAGTAGCTAAGAGAAACTTCGTTGTACTTCGTTTTGATCTTACCTATGAGGGATTGAAACGTGAACGGACGGTTCACTGCCAATGTGAAATTTGTAGTTTTGATCTTACCTATGAGGGATTGAAACATTCACTAGGGACCGCGTATAGTTTCAACCTTTCGATGTTTTGATCTTACCTATGAGGGATTGAAACCCTTTTCCCTCATTGATTGGCCTGACAATATGCTCTTTTCTTTTATTCTTACCTTGGAGCAATAGAAACTGAATATGCTTGAAGCGGTGGTTTTCCACATCGCATATGTTTTCATCTTACCTATCAGGAATTGAACCTTAGGTGTAACCCATGGTCTATATGAATCTTATTTTCTTCCTCTTAATGTCCCCCTAAATCTAATATTCGTACTCTCCCGAACTTGGAAAATCATGGTTGTAACCATCCATGTAAATTAGTTTCTTTCACTTTGTAAAATTTGAAATATCCCTCATATTTTTCGGAATTTTTGTTTTTTAAGCAGGAATTTTGCGCTATTTTGTCGAATCTTAAAAGCAATTGTGTTTTTCAACTGAGAACGGAGATATGGTTTTCCTTCTTCGAGGAAACGGTCTGAAAGTTTCAAAAGACTTAACGGTGGTGAGTGGTTTGTATCATACGGTTGTCATGACCTGCGGGATTTCTTTATTACAGGGAAATAATTATTTTTCTGTAACAAAAGAGGACGGAGCATTCAAAGGAATGTTTCCGGCAAGGGTCTTGCAAAGAAGCATTGACGATTTAGATGGAGAATTGGAAGAACAAATTGAACGCTATTGGGAGAAAGCAAGGAATGCTCTGCCAAATGTTCATCAATTCAAAGAATCTATCAGTGCTGAATATTCCATCATAGAAGCGCTCCGAAAACAGAACAAACTGTCTGATAAAATCACGATTCATTTAATACTGACAAAGACGATTGGCGGATATATTTGCGAAACGTTGTTGCGGATGATTTTTGAAAAAGAAGGCCACCGGGTCCATGTTCAATATGTAGAAATGGCTGTTGAGAAGGCAGAAGAACTCAAACATCAAACAGCGGAATATCTAAAAAAATTGGCTGATGCTCTCGTTCAGGGAGAACCGGAGACGACCTGTTTTGCTCCAATCGGCGGTTACAAAATAATGACCGCGCTTGGATATTTGGCAGGTTCTTTTCTAAACTACCCAATGGTTTACTTGCATGAAAACTCGCAGATTTTAGTTGAAATTCCCCCGATGCCACTAGGAATTGATGAAGAGTTTATCAGCGGTCATTCTGATTTCCTCCGAAAATGCGCGAAAGATCTTGTTGAATATGAATCATTAACTTATCAAGAACGGCAAGTTGCCGAAGAATATCCGATTCTTTTTACTAAGGAAGACGGATATATTTGTTTGAGCGCCTTCGGATTGTTTTTGTTTGAACACTTGGATTATGGTTCTATTTTAGAAACAAAGTACTTATTGTCGGAGCAAGCCGCGGGTTTAATCACTCGGAACGAGCATCATTCCATTTTCATTTATGGACAACTTCGCGAACTTGCCAAGAAACTCAAAAGCGGAGCCGATATCAGGGATCTCCGACATGACAACGAATTTAAGAATATTGACAAAAGCAAAGTAAAGTATTTTCTGTATAAAGGCGCCAGCAACGGGAGGGATGTGTTCAGATGCACATATCAATACGATTCGCTTAATGATGTGCTGCATATCAATTATCTGTGGTTGGATCACGATCAGTATGAAAAGGAAGCATCTGAGGGAAAAGGCTTATATCGATCGGAAAAGAATTTCCGTGATTTCACTGATGAAATAGTTTTAAAAAGGAAGTAAATGACGGAGTGGTTCCTTCGATCAATTTGGAGACATGCAGGGGGAAAGAGGAAAGCCCTTTGTAAAATTGTTAATCAAGCCAAATAGATAGGAATGATTGAAAACGATTCCATAATATTGGAACACGCGCGTTTTGCAAAGTAAATCCAAGTATAAACGTTCGGGTTTTGCAGACCGGAAGGAGTGAAACTTGTGGAGGAAAAGATGACAGCAAGTGCGGTAAGGAAAAAAGAATACTCACTGGCTTTTATTTCGCCGATGCTCATGCACGGACTGAATAACCGCGAAGAAGCGGAATTTCGCACGTCTTCATTAAAAGGAATCATGAGATATTGGTGGCGCACATTGCAATTGTATAAAAATGAGAAAGATTTACTAAAGGAAGAAGTGCGTCTCTTTGGCGGGACAACGGAAAATGGCAGAAAATCTCCTTTGCACATTCATCTGGTTCGGCCGATATTGGGAAAAGAGCGGATAAATATTCTTCCTCATCGGCCATCTGGAGATTCCCGGCTTGCCCATAATCGAAAGAAAAAAACGGTCTTTTCGCCCGGCATAAAAGAAAATGAAACGGCAGACATCATCATCCAAACAATGAAAAATAATCCGGCATTTGACCTTTATAACCGGTATATGGAGTATTTATTTCATTTGGCCGGCATGGGGCAGCGGGCGCGCAGGGGATTTGGCGCCGTCCAATGGACGGAGCATCGCTGGGGAAGTGTGAAACAATTTGCTGAATCGCTTAGGACTGTTTTGGATCGTATCGGCGTGGCCGGTGAGTACGATTGGAATATGAGTGGGCCATGTTTGCTTAAGAAAAAGACAAACGTCGCAGCTTCCCATCCGGTTCTTTATACGGTGTACATCGGAAAGCCGGCAGAGTCTGTGTCGGAAATTTTGAAGAGAATTGGACAAGCGTCACATGTCAGCAATGCCGAAGGAAGTCTCGGCCGTGCTAAAAATGGACGCAAAGCCTCTCCTTTATGGTGCACAGTAAGAAAAATCGGCGGTCAATACTATCCGGTTATTACGGAAGTAAGAACCGGTCGAAAGGATGATGTGGCCGGCACTTATGAAGAGGACAAAAAAATTTTCCTCGAACAATTGGGGGTGAAATAATTGGCAGAGCGTTATCTTGCCGTTTTTTCCGTGGGCCCGGTCCAGTCTTTTATTGCTTCGGCCCGTAAAACGGAAGACTTATGGAGCGGCAGTTACATACTGTCTCATCTCGTTCGTGCAGCAATTTACAAGTTGTATTTACACGAAGAAAGTTTTCAATTACTTTTCCCATTGGTCACTAAGGATGAAATTGAGAACCCTCGGAAAGACAATATCCATATCGCTTCTTTGCCCAACCGGTTTACGGCAACATTAAGCGGCAGCCTTGCCGAGGTTGAGGATAGGTTAAACAGCGCACAAGCTGAGGTGAAGGAAGAATTTTTTGAAATGTTTGAAACGGCCGTAGATCTTTTGTTTCCCGGTTTTGCTGCGGAAGAAAAGGACGTCCTTCTGGATATTGGAAAAAAACAAATAGAATCATTGCTGGAAATCTATTGGGTGCTTGAACCGTTTCCAGATGATGCCCAATTCGGCCAAGTGAGGGCTCGGGCAGAAAGCCTTCTGGCCGCTGTAAAAAATGACAAGCGTTTCTCGCAAATCGAGCAGCAAGGATTGACATGCAGCGTTTGCCACGAGCGCGAGGCTCTCAGCATCTATCCTTTCACGGAAACGGATGCTTACGCTGACATGAAAAGAAAGTTGGCCCACACGTGGAAAAAACGCAGCCCAGACTTTCAACGGAAAAACTCCGATGAAGAGCATGCGCGCATCAAAGATAATGAATATTTGTGCGCCATCTGCACAGTGAAACGGCTTGCCCGTGATTGTTTTAAAAATATTTACGATTTTTCCGATAAATTCAAATCCTTCAAATCCACCCATGATATTGCCGGAGAAAAACAAGGCTATTACGGAGTTTTGATGATGGACGGGGACAACATGGGCCGGTGGTTTTCCGGAGACAAAATAGAAGACTACAGGAATGTGAGCCGGAGGCTGGCCAACTATTCAGCGGAAACCGTTCCCGAGATTCTCGGAAAATCGGAAAGGGCGATGCTTGTTTACGCGGGCGGGGATGACGTGCTGGCGTTTTTGCCGTTAGAGGATGCTTTGGATATTGCCCACCAGCTGCGGTTTGCTTTCAGTGATGAGGAAAAAGGATTGGCTGAAGATGCGACATCTTCCGCTGCATTGATCATTGCCCATAAAACGGCCCCGTTAAGAAATGTGTTAAATGAAGCGAGAAGAATGGAAAGCAAGGCAAAAAGCTTTAAGATTCGCAAGAGGGAACAGGAAAAAGAAGAGATTGTACAGGAAAAGGATGCATTGGCCATTTCGGTCTTGACACGTTCCGGCGAAAGAGCGGACACCATATTGCCCTGGCGTCTAGGGGAAGAAAAGACCGTTGAAATATTGCAGACAATCATCCATTTATTAAAAGACAAGCTGTCAGATACGTTTATATATCGGTTTATTGATGCGTTTTATCCTCTCATCGATATCAATAATTCGGAGTACAAAGTTTGCGAGAAATGGGTGGGAACAGAATTAAAGCGATTATTAAAACGTTCTGCAAAAAGCCCATTAAGCGAAGAAGAACTCGAAAAAAGCGTGGAAGCTTTCATTTCGTTTTATCAAAATGTGCCGTCAACCATGGACTTTATTTATACCTTGAAAATTTTGTCGTTTTTCAAAAGAAAGGAGGTCTAGGCATTGCCGGAATGCAGTTTCTATTTGAAACCGGCCGATACGTTTTTCTTTAAGGGCCATCATACTGTAGAGGCGGGGGAAGACAGCGATATGTTCGGGCTTTTTCCTCCGAGGCCGAATACGGTTTACGGTGCGCTGCGGTCTGCATACATACATGAACACATGTCGTTCAGCGATTTTGCCAAGGGAACAAACGAAGAAGTAAAACAATGGATGGGGACGCCTGATTCTCTTGGCAAGTTTGCCATTGATTTTTGCGGGCTGGTTTTCGAAACACAACTGCTGTTTCCGCTGCCGCTCGATTATCAGGTAATTGAAAAGAAAATTGAAAAAGACGGCCAAGAACAAGCCCAGGCTCATCCCTTGCAATTGACGAGGACGGATGGGCTGTCGTCTTTGGGTTCTAAATGGCTGCTTACTTCGCAGTTAAAAGAAAAATCAAAAAGCGCGGCTAATTGGTTTGTCAGGAAAGAGGATTGGAAAAAGCAGGTTCTACTTGCAAAACCAATAGAGAATCTTGTTGCTCTGGGAGATCTGCTGGCTGTTGAAAATAAAGTGGGAATTGCTTTGGATTACCGGAAGCGAACAGGGCAAGAGTCTCATTTGTATCGTATGAATTTTTTGCGGTTTAAAGCGGATTCGCATCTATATGTCTATTCATCTTCTGCTCCGGATTTTAGCCATGTCCGTTTTGCCCGTTTGGGCGGAGAGAACCGTCCGTGGCTCATTCGCCAGGAAAAAGAAACATTGACCATTTGGGATCAAAAAGAGTACGAGGCGATCCGTAAACAAATAGCGAAAACCAAAAAGGCGAGAATTATCTTGTTGACTCCGGCCATTTGGGAGAACGGTTCCCGGCCCAAATCGTTCGACGGGGGGAAAATAACCCTTCCAAACGGGATCAAAGCGGAACTTCTGTGTGCGGCAATCGGCCGGCCGGCCATATTTGGAGGATGGGACATTGTCCGCCACCGTCCAAAAAAGCGCCGTTTTATGGTTCCGGCAGGTTCTGTTTTGTATGTCGGGTTGGAAGAAAAAGAGATTGACAGATTCTTAGACTTAGTTAATGGATTTTCTTTTACTGATTATGGCAGCCAAGAAGGGTTCGGTTTTGCTGTGATAGCACCGGTAAAAGAAGGATAACAGAAAAGGGAGGAATGTTTATGTATACAAAAGTAAAGCCATTTTTGCTGCATGCCATCACATCGGTACATCCGGGAAGCGGAAGCGAAGTCGGCTTGGTGGATTTGCCCATTCAGCGGGAACAGCATACAGGGTTTCCAAAAATTGAAAGCTCATCGTTAAAAGGAGCGCTTCGCTATACGGTCAGCAATCTTTTAAAAGATGAAAAGGAGAAAGAAAAATTAGAACTGGTTTTCGGTTCTGAGCCCGGCAAAGGAAACGACAAAAAAACCATTGCCAGTGCCATCGCTTTCAGTGATGCCCGTATTCTATTGTTCCCGGTAAAGTCCATGCGCGGCGTTTTCGCATGGATTACATGTCCTCTTGTGTTGAAACGTTTCAATGATGAAATGGTGTTGAATCAAACAGGGGTGGAAGCTTTGCCCGTTCCCGAACCGAATACGGTTTCTTCTCCGAAAGTGTTGGTGTCTAAAGGGAACATCATTTTGGAGGAATATTCTTTTTCCGTGAAAGAGGATGAGCAGACTGCAAAGCTCGCAGAAAAATTGGACAGCTATATCAAGGGGCCTGCCCCTTTGAATATGAAAGATCGATTGGTAGTCTTGGAGGACGATGAATTTACGGATTTTGTCCGTCTTTCTACGGAAGTGAACCCCCGCATCAAAATCGATCCGAAGACCGGTACAGTTGGTGATGGATTATGGTATGAAGAAAACATCCCGCCGGAAACAATTTTCTACAGTTTGCTTTATATCGGGCATGTGCGGGCACAAAATTCCCCCGAGTTTAACACGGCCGAGGACGTGGAAAAATTTGTGCTCGACGAAAACTATGTGCCAAGTGTCTTCCAGTTGGGTGGAAACAGCACCATCGGCCACGGGATGATGAGAAAAATCTGGCTGTAGGGAGGAGAAACGGATGAGTGGAAAAAATCACCGTGTAAAAATAGAAAACGGACGGGCCGCTTATGCTTTCGATGCCGTATATGAAGCCGTGAACAAACCGTCGATTAAATCTTCAGAATATCGCTCATATGTAAAAAAACTTCCTGCCATGATTCAAGTAAACGGTCTAGGCCAAACACTGGCATTTTGTTATTCAAAAGGAGGAGCATATAAGGAGATTTATGATCAAATTTACGGCTGGTTATTAAAAAATAATCCGAAATTGTTTCCTGAAAAAAACGAAGAATTTGTAAAAGCCGTGATCAATAAAAACAGCAGCGAGTACCGGGTCATCACGATGGAAGTTCTTGCCTTGCTCAATTGGATGCGCCGGTTTGCAGAAGGGATGGTTAAACAAGAAAAGGAGGGAGAGTAGTGCATTTTCATCCAAAAGATACGTACGAAGCTTTTAAGCCGGCTGAAAAGGACAAGATAGCCCACTTGGCATATCACATACATTTTAATCAAATGACTAAAGTGAAAGATAGGATAACCAATAAAATTGAGCTCAAGAAAATTCGACCAATAAAAGAAATGAATAATAACTTGCTTTTACTGGCAAGAACCGTTGAGCAGGAAAGAAGCAGAAGATTGGCGGAATTGTCAGGCCGTCACGAAATTTGCCAACTGCAAGGAAAAATCCGGTGGCGCCTTGTTGCGGGCCTCGGCTCTCCCCATGTCCGGGAAACGGCTTTAACGATTCACCCTGTTTATGGTATACCTTATGTTCCCGGGTCGAGCTTGAAAGGGCTGGTGAGGAATTGGTTTATACATGCCTATTGCGATGGTGATGAAAAAAAATTATCAGAACATCCGGAAGCGCAATTGATTTTTGGCACCGGCGGCAGACGGGGACTTGTGCAATTTTACGACATTTTTCTGTATGAAGGTCTGCAAATAGACGGAGACATTATGGCTATTCATTTTAAAGAATATTATGATGGAAACAAACCTGCCACAGAGGATCAAAGATTGATTTTGCAAGACTTTTGGGCCGTAAGAGTCGATCATGCCAATATATTTTTGACATTGGAAAAAAAGGCAGCGGCAAACGATACTGATGAAAGAAAAATGCTTGAAACGGCTGCCGCCTGGACAGCTCAAGCTTTGAAGGAATTTGGCATCGGCGCAAAAACTTCATTGGGTTATGGCGTCTTTTCTGAAGTAAAAGATGTGACCGAAACAGAGTTCCGCAAGTTCCTCAAAGAACGGGAAGAAATGCTGGCAAAAGAAGAGGCCAGGAAAAAGGAATTGGAAATCCAAAACATGTCACCCGAAGACCGATTGGTATATTTCATAGAGCAATTGACCGATAACGTTGCAGATATTGAAAAGAGCAAAGGAGAAAGCATATATTCCAAAGTACTGAAATTACAAAGCAAAAAAGCGGCTCAGGCTTTAAAACAATATTGGGAAAAGACAGGTCAGTGGAAAGTAAAAAAAGGCCGGAAACAATTTGAAAAAGTCCAAGCTATCAAAGAGATATTGCAAAAAATGTGAGGATCAGACAATGAAAATTTTTGTAATCATGTCGCATGTTTTAACTGAAAAACAAATGCAGGAATTGCAATCAAGATTTAGTCCGCAAGAAATCATCCCTTTGCCGGAACATTTGAAACAGATTTGGTCAAACATTCCGCCGGAGGGTCCCTGGAATGATCGGTGGTTGGCTGACATTTTTTCCTGGTTGGAGGCCCAATTGGCCCCGGGGGATATGGCCATCGTCCAAGGGGAATTTGGAGCCACGTTTTCTTTGGTGAATTGGCTGCAACGGCGCGGCCATTCTGTTTATTATTCAACGACAGAAAGAAAAGCCGTAGAAAGGAAGACAGAAGACGGTTCCATCATCGTTCAAAGGACGTTTGACCATGTTTGTTTCCGGAAATATCCGAATTACAAATCATACTAAAACAGCCAAATTCATGCTCGCTTATAAAAGAAAAAGAGGGTGAGTATGTTGGTAAGAAAATTAATTACATTATTGGGGATACATGAATCTCCTCCGTGTCAATATGAATTGGACGGCTGCCTTTCAGAACCCACATCTTATGTTCAAGATGCCATAATTGACTTATATTTGCAAAAGGGCGAGAAGATTGATGAAATACATGTCTTGTTGACACCGGAAGCAAGGGCGGAAAACTGGATTGGAGAAAATCGTCTGTTTGATAAATTGAAAAAGTACGAGCAGGAACATCAATTGCGTATTGTCGATCATGATATTTCCGGCAAAGCAGATATTGAACATATTTGGCAGCTCTTTGAAACTATTATAGGAATTATGAAAGATGAAGACCGAATTATTTTTGATATTACACATTCTTTCCGTTATCAACCTATCCTTGCCCTTTTGTCGATCCATTTTGCAAGAATTACGAAAAATGTCCAAGTGGACGGGATTTATTACGGTCTTTATGATCCCAAAGCAGTAATTAAGAAATTTCCAATCGTCGATTTGACTTCTTTTGTTGATTTACAGGACTGGATTACGAATGTGTACACTTTTACGAGAACGGGTCGGGTCGATGGGTTGGCGGATTGGATACGTGAAAAGGAAAAAAATATCCGCAAGGAAGAAAGACGAACAACCATTGATTTAAAATATATCCGTCAATTGGCTAATAGTTGGCAGGAATTAGCTTCCGCTTTACAAACCGTACGGAGCATGGATTTGCCGGAAGCAGCCAAGCAGGCAGCAGCCAGCATTGAAAGTGTAAAAAATGTCATGTTGCGTCCGGCTTTTACACCTCTAAACGAATTGTTGTCAAATGTGGAAAATGAGATTAAACCTATCGCTCATGATGACCCGGTTTTTTCAGGGATGGCGGCCATTGAGTGGTGCTATCAACACGGTTTGTACCAGCAAGCCTACACGCTGGCTGATGAATTGGTTGTTACGGCGATTTGTCTGAAACATAATATAGATATTAAAGATATCAATGCCAGAAATGAAGTAACGTATATTTTAAATGCGGTAATTAAGGTCTTGCAAAATCAAAACGGAGAATTAGATTTATCGGATTTTGCCAAGCAAGAGATTGCTAAGGACTTACTAGACTATCCTGAGTTATTGAAGCTTGTTCATACGATTAAAGATAATCGGAATGACATTAATCATGCAGGTTGGAGAAAGCAGCCGCTATCTGCGGCAGCGCTGGAGGAGCAATTTCATCAACTGTTGGAAACTTATAAAGAACGCTTGATACATTACTATTCTAGTCGATGATCGGAACAAAGAAGTTAGAATGTTTTTTCTAAGAGAGGAAAAATTCTGTTACAAGATTGTACTTTTTGGAAAGTCTCATGAATGTCCGTTTTGCTAAAATAACGTGGATGATTCCTGAAAGGGAATTTAGCTTACAATAAATTTTAAAGATTCGATATTTCAATTCAGGTTTGTTAAGGGCTGTTATTTTGAGTATTGGAAATATCATTAAAGCATGGCTTACAGACGGCAAATTCATGGCATTTGTCAACCGGTCCTATTGAGGAACGGAATTTCACAGAATAATTTTTGGCCATGAATCATAGAAAGCACAGATTTGTTTTAAGAAATAAAGTGGATGTCATATTAAATGCTGACCAAAATGTCGTCGATCCCACTCACGACAGCAACCCCGGGGGATCGACGACATTTTATATTTTTTCTTTTTAATAAAAGAACCCAATAATAATGCGGGTTTGCAGAAATTATGAATAAAGATTTTCAAATTTTAAACAAAATTTTAGGTGATTCGGTGATATAATAAAAATGTTGATATTTCGCTGTTTTTGTGGGGGTTTTCATCTTACCTATGAGGAATTGAAACCTGGATGGCGAATCAAATCACTCAACACGATGTCGAGTTTTCATCTTACCTATGAGGAATTGAAACAACAAACATTTCAAAAGAACGCGGTTAAAGCCTTAGAGTTTTCATCTTACCTATGAGGAATTGAAACTACAATGCCCGTAATGAGAATATTCTTCGGCATACGTTTTCATCTTACCTATGAGGAATTGAAACTCGGTCTGATTGCGGCTTTCACTCTTTTCAAGGATGAAGTTTTCATCTTACCTATGAGGAATTGAAACCGAATACAAAGAGCGTTTTCTCGCCGAAATGAACCGGAAGTTTTCATCTTACCTATGAGGAATTGAAACGCTGACCATTC
>CALKIU010000177.1 GCA_937995745.1 uncultured Bacillaceae bacterium
CCTTCGTGGCTCGGGACTTTCACCCTAGAGATTACACCCATGCCGGGCGCACAATGAAAAAAGGCCCGTTTTTACAACGGGCCTTTTTACATCCTAATTTTTTTGTACCGCAAAACTGGCTTCCTCGCCGCCAGCGTTTCATCGAGACGGCCGACAACGGTTGTGTGCGGCGCTTCCTGAACAATTTCCGGGTTTTCCTCCGCTTCTTTGGCTATCTGAATCATCGCCTCGATAAAAGCATCCAGCGTTTCTTTAGATTCCGTTTCCGTCGGTTCAATCATCATGCATTCTTCGACGATGAGAGGAAAATAAATGGTCGGCGGATGGTATCCGAAATCAAGAAGTCTTTTGGCAATATCCAATGTCCGGACGCCGAGCTTTTTCTGCCTTCTTCCGCTCAGAACAAATTCATGCTTGCAGTGCCTGTCGTAAGGCAGGTCATAATACGGTGCCAGTCTTCTCATCATGTAGTTGGCGTTCAAGACGGCATATTCGCTGACCGCTTTCAATCCGTCCGGTCCCATGGAACGAATGTACGTATAAGCGCGGACGTTTACGCCAAAATTTCCGTAAAACGGTTTTACTCTGCCGATTGACTGTGGCCGGTCATAATCGAGAACATACCGGTCTCCCCGTTTTGTGATGACGGGAACGGGAAGATAAGGAATCAATTTCTTTTTCACTCCCACCGGTCCGGAACCGGGTCCCCCTCCGCCATGCGGAGTGGAAAAAGTCTTATGCAAGTTCAAATGAACGACGTCAAACCCCATATCTCCGGGCCTTGCTTTTGAAAGAACGGCGTTCATGTTGGCTCCGTCGTAGTAAAGCAATCCTCCCGCATCGTGGATGATTTTCGCCATCTCGACAATGTTTTCTTCAAACAATCCGAGTGTATTCGGATTGGTCAGCATTAAAGCAGCCGTATCTTCACCGGCCAGCCTGCGCAAATCATCCAAATCGACCAGGCCGCGTTCGTTCGACTTGACGGTTACAGTTTCAAAACCGGCCACGCTTGCCGAAGCCGGGTTTGTTCCGTGGGCGGAATCAGGGATGAGAACCTTTGTCCGTTTAAAATCCCCGTTCGCCTCGTGATAGGCGCGAATCATCATTAAACTTGTCCATTCGCCGTGGGCTCCCGCTGCCGGCTGCAAAGTCACCTCATCCATGCCGGTAATTTCTTTCAAATGCTCTTGCAAATCATACATCAATTCTAAACAGCCTTGAACCGTCCGCTCGTCCTGAAGAGGGTGGACATGGACAAATCCGTCCAGGCGGGCGGCTTTTTCATTGATTTTCGGATTGTATTTCATCGTGCAGGAGCCGAGCGGATAAAAGCCGGAATCAACGCCATAATTTCTTCTCGACAAAGCTGTATAATGCTGAATAATGTCACGCTCGGAAACTTCCGGCAATTCAGGTTCTTGTTCGCGCAAATATTGCTGCGGCACCAGTTCATCAAGAGGCACCTCCGGGACGTCCAATTCCGGAAGACTGTAGCCGATCCGGCCGGGTTTCGAAATTTCAAAAATGAGCGGCTGTTCTTCCCTGCGCATTATAGTCCCTCCAATTCATTCACAAAATTATCTATCTCCTCTTTCGTCCGCAATTCTGTTACGGCGATGAGCATACAATTGGCGAGTTCCGGATAATCCCGCCCGAGATCGTATCCGCCAATAATCCCTTTCTGTAGCAGCTTTTCATTGATTTCTTTAACCGGTTTGTCCAACTTTACGGCAAATTCGTTAAAAATCGGACCGTCAAATACAATTTCAAAACCTTTGCTTTCAAAGAGCCGTTTCGCATAATTGGCTTTTTGAACATTTTGCGCGGCCATTTCTTTGACGCCCAGCTTGCCGAGCGCCGTCATTGCTACAGCTGAAGCAAGAGCGTTCAGCGCCTGGTTTGAACAAATATTTGAAGTTGCTTTCTCGCGGCGGATGTGCTGTTCCCGCGCTTGCAGGGTGAGGACAAATCCCCTTCTGCCTTCGTCATCTTTCGTCTGCCCCACGAGCCGTCCGGGAATTTTTCTCATCAATTTGGAAGTGACGGCAAAATAGCCGCAAGACGGGCCGCCAAAAGAAACGGGAATGCCGAACGGTTGCGTATCACCACAGACAATGTCGGCCCCGAAACCTCCCGGCGGTTTCAAAAGCCCGAGCGCCAGGGGATTGCTTGAGACGACAAACATCGCCTTATGTTTATGAATCAAGTCCGCATATTCGTGTAAAGGTTCAATGATGCCGAAAAAGTTAGGATATTGTATGAGAACGGCGGCAATTTCTTCATTCAACAAATCTTGAATGGCGCGGGCATCCGTCATTCCCCGTCCGTTATAAGGAATCTCAACCACTTCGATGTTTTGTCCTTTGCAATACGTGCGGACGACCTCCCTCGATTGGGGGTGGACCGCCTTTGATATTAAGATCTTTTTCCTTCTCGTCTGCGCCGCGCTGAGAAGAGCCGCTTCCGCAAGGGAGGTTCCGCCGTCATACATGGAAGAATTGGCCACATCCATGCCTGTCAGTTCGCAAATCATCGTTTGAAATTCGAAGATCGCCTGCAATTCGCCTTGGGAAATTTCCGGCTGGTACGGAGTATAAGCCGTGTAAAACTCCGAACGGGAGATGACATGGTCCACAATGGACGGAATGTAATGGTCATACATGCCCGCCCCCAAAAATGAGACATTCTCTATCAAATTTTTGTTTTTGGATGCCAGGGCGGCCAATTCTTTCATCAAGGCCGTTTCATGGGTTGCCTTTTTTATCTTGTATTCGCCTTTAAAACGCACTTCTTCAGGAATATCACTGAAAAGTTCGTCAATCGACTCAACGCCGATTGCTTCCAGCATGGCTTTTTTGTCCTCTTCCGTCATCGGCAAATAACGATGCTTCATGATTTACCCTCCTCAAATCTGTCCATATGTTTTGATCCCGCGCGGCAAACATGCGTGCCTGTTTACGGTACGGTCAACGCCGGTAAAACGGTATAGCGACCACTTTTGCCCTGATTCGTTTACCCCGCAATTCCACATCCACTTCCGTATCCGGTACAGCGAACCCTGCATCCACAAGGGCGAGGCCGATATTCTTTTTCAATGTCGGCGATTGGGTGCCTGTAGTCACTTCGCCAATCTTCTTTTCATCTTTATACACGGGATAGCCGGTCCGCGGTATTCCCCGTCCGATCATTTCAATCCCGACCAGTTTCCTTTTTACTCCCTCTTCTTTTTGTTTCAGCAAAGCTTTTTTTCCAATAAAATCAACATGTTTGTTCAATTTTACGGCAAAGCCGATCCCCGCCTCAAGGGGGCTGATTTCCGGAGACAATTCCTGACCGTAAAGGGGGAGGGCCGCTTCAAAACGAAGCGTATCCCGCGCCCCGAGACCGCACGGGACGACTTCTTCTTCCTGTCCCGCTTCCAATATTTTTTCCCACAGATAAACGGCATCACCGGGCGCGCAATATATTTCAAAGCCGTCTTCTCCTGTATAACCGGTTCGGGAGATGAGCGTGTTTTTCCCGGCCACTTTAATTCCCTCAACAAATTTAAACGGCTTGATTTCCTTTAAATCAAAAGACTCCACAAGTTTTTGCAAAACTTTTTCCGCCAGGGGCCCCTGCAGAGCAAGCAAAGCTGTTTCATCCGATATATCGCGGATTTCCACTTCCTCCGCCACATGCTTTTTGAGCCATTCATAATCTTTCTCGGCATTGGCTGCATTGACCACCAGAAGATAATGGTTCTCAGCCTTTTGATAAACAAGCAAATCATCGACGGTTCCGCCGTCTTCATAACACATGGCCGTATACTGAATGCCTCCCGGCTTTAACCGCGATAAATCATTGGTGAGCATTTTCTGCAGAAACAGGAAACTGTCTTTGCCCCTCACTTCAATTTCTCCCATATGGGAAACATCAAAAAGACCGGCTTTCGTTCTTACCGCTTCATGCTCCTTCTTTATTCCGGAGAACTGCAAGGGGAGTTCCCAGCCGCCAAAATCGATCGTTTTTGCCCCATAATCTTTGTACACCGGGAATAAAGGGGTTCTTTTCAAATCAGACATCTTGTTTCCTCCTGTTCTAACTGGCATCATTATTTGAAATATTTTCCTTATTATGCGGCGAAATTGTCATTCATTATCATTGCATTTCCAAACAACCGTATGCAAATAAGGACAGAAACCTTTATGGTCCCGATCAGGTTCCTGTCCGCCCATGAACGCTTGCTTTTTCCAACTTCCTTCTTTTAGGAAAAGAAAAAATATTCAATTTTCGGCCGGAGTTTCCCTCTCTTGCGATGATAAAAGAGACGGCAGCCGGTCATAATAAAACTGATAAAAATAAACGCTGTCCGTTTATTTACATGAGAGAAAATAAAGAATAACGAAAATGTTTCCATTCTTGAATCTATTTTGATCCTACCATTATATACCTCGGCAGGCAATACATTTCATGTAAAAAAACGGCTTCCGGTGTCGAATTTTCGCGGTTCCGTTTTCAAAATTCCTGCTTAAAAGGAGTTGTCCGCAATGGTTGTTGACATCAAATTTGATTCGTCATGGGAAGAGGGATTCTTGGAGCGCATCAATCAAGACGGGCCGTGGGCCAACTGGGAGTTGTACAAACTCGCCATCGAAGCCGAACGGCACACCGTCATTGAAGAATTTGACGGCCTCATCGCTCCGAAACATCTTCCCCATTTGACCATTTTGCCCCATCAGTTGGAGGCGGCGCGCAAAGTTGTTGAAAATATGAATGGGAAAGCCATTTTGGCTGACGAAGTGGGGCTTGGCAAAACGATTGAAGCGGGCTTGGTTTTAAAAGAATACATGATTCGCGGCCTGATCAAAAAAGTGCTCATTTTAGTCCCTGCATCCCTCGTCACCCAATGGACACGGGAATTGAATGAAAAATTTTTTATTCCCGCCGTCGCCCAAAAGAAAAGTTATGTTTGGGAAGAATGCGATGTCGTCGTCTCATCCCTTGATACGGCAAAACGGAGCCCCCACCGGGAAATCATTTACCAACAAGAATACGATCTTGTGATCATCGATGAAGCTCACAAACTGAAAAACAATAAAACAAAAAACTACGAATTTGTTCAAAACTTGAAGAAAAAATTTTGCCTCCTTCTCACCGCGACGCCGATTCAAAATAAAATCAGCGAAATATTTAATTTGGTGTCCCTGCTGAAACCGGGCCATCTCGGAAATGAATCGGCATTTAACAGAAAATATAAAAAGAATTCCCGCTCCATAAAAGATGATGAACATTTAAGAGAGCTGATCAACAAAGTGATGATCCGCAACCGGCGGAAAGAAACCGGCATCGAGTGGACCGAACGCCATGTGGAAACGGTCCCAATTGAATTTACGAAAGAAGAACGGGAATTGTATGATGCGATAACCGCTTTGCGCTCTGATAACACATGGATGTCATTGAGCCCGTTTTCGATTATGACCTTGCAAAGGGAAGCTTGCAGCAGCCGGGAAGCCGTATATATTACGTTGAAAAATATGCTGGCCAAAACGGAGAACAAAGACTTGTTTCAAAGCCGCATCCAGGATCTGCTTGAAAAAGTGGACAAAGTCCGCACCAATTCCAAAGCGCAAAAAGCGTTGCAACTCATTAAAAGCATCAACGACAAAGTAATTATTTTTACGGAATACCGGGCAACCCAGTTGTATCTGCAATGGTTCCTCAAACAACACGGCATCACTTCCGTCCCGTTCCGCGGAGGTTTTAAACGGGGAAAAAAAGATTGGATGAAGGAGCTCTTCCAAAAACATGCTCAAGTGTTAATTGCCACGGAAGCCGGCGGAGAAGGGATCAATCTGCAGTTTTGCAATCACATCATCAATTTCGACCTGCCTTGGAATCCCATGAGACTGGAACAAAGAATCGGACGGGTGCACCGCCTCGGCCAGGAAAAAGACGTCTATATTTATAATTTTGCGACGAAAGACACAGTGGAGGAACACGTTCTGAAGCTGCTTTATGAAAAAATCTCCCTGTTTGAAAAAGTGATCGGAGAACTGGATGACATACTGACAAAACTCGATTTCGGCAATTTTGAGGACTACTTGACAGATGTATTCGGGTACTCCGCCTCCGAAGGGGAAATGCGCATCAAAATGGAAAACCTCACTGCCATGATCGAATTGGCGCAGCAAATGAAAGAAGGTGGAAATCGTGCAGCAAGCGGAAATCCATGAATTTCTCGTCCGGTTTTTTCAAGCGAACGGATGTGAACTCATTGCAAATGAAGACGGCTGGCTAACCGTTCAGTTAACGGTCGACTTGGATAAAGAGTTAATGAACCGTCCATTCTATTGGCATTACCTGGAGAAAACAGGCGGAACGCCGAATCCGGCCAAATTAACCTTCATTACGGACCCGCAGCGAACTCCAAAAAACATTAAAGGAGAAAAAATCCATTTCGGTTCGCCCAGGCTGCACCAAATATTTCAATCGGCTAAGAAGCTGGCCGGCTATATCCGGTTATATGAACAGGGCCGATCCGCGTCCGGAAGAGGAATCCCTTTGTTTCCCTGGCTCGGATTAAATGTAAAAATCTCTTATCAATGTGATCGTAAAAAAGATATCCTCCGTTCCATCGGTCTCCATCTCATTAACGGCAGAATGGTGGAAGGATTTCATGACCGTTTGCTCCAATTGGATTTAACACCCAAAATACCCGACTATTCTTACACCATTTCCCCGCTGATTATGCCAAAAAGCGGAATTTTGCGCATAAAAAACTTTTTGCGGGAAGAAATACTCAGAGAAGATCACCAATGGGCCCTGGAGGCAAGACAGAGATGGGAAAAAGATCTTAAATTGCTGGAACATTTTTACGAAGACGGCAAAGAAAAAGGGGAAAGTTACCATAATGAAAAAGAAGCCCTCCAAAATCAATATGAACCAAAAATCATCATTTCCGTTATTAACGGAGGACTGTTTTATTTAACGGAAAACGCCGTATAATGGGTTTCACAATAGCGCCGCAAGAATGTTGCGCCGCCGGCCTCCGCCGTTTCCGGCCGCGACATTGCATACCGCCGCCAATCACCGCGCCTCGCTTCGTACCGCAAAATAAAAAAGGTAAGCCCCCGCCAGCTTACCTTTTCCGCTGCCTCAATTTTAGCGGCAGACAGTAGGGAATCATTCCAAACCACCGGAAAAGAAATTCCTGTTTGGACTCCCTTTTTTTCAGACGGATTTTTTTTCGCTCTTCTTTCGGCTGATCCATATATTTGACCACGGTCTCGGTAATAAATTTGACATATTCGTTCGTCTTCACGGTTTTCACCTGCTCTTTTCCGTTTTCCCGCGAACAGAAAGTGCCCGAAAACGTTCACGGGGAACCCGTTAAGCAGTATGCCCCACATAAAACTTTTTCAAACATTCATCCTTTCTCAAACCATTTGACAATCCGCTTTAAATGCTTGTCATAATAAGCCACCCCGTTCACTTCAGGCCTTCCGGCAAAAAACAAAGAATACAGGATTTGCAGGCGGTCACTGTCAACTTCTTGAATACGGTAATTCACCGTGCAGTCCCGGTATGTGAACCGACCGGCCTTGTCATAGTTATCACCTGTTTCAGCCAAATATTTTTCCGTTTCTTTTAAAGCCAGCAAAAAATAATATTGGTTCTTTTCATACTGAAGAATTTCTTTGTAAAATCCCTTAACCGCAACAAGTTGGGCGGCCTGGAAAGAAAGGGTGAAAACAAAAAGCATCAGCAGGCATAAAGTGACAGGAAATGAAAAACCGCATTCATTGCCAATCGTCTTCTTGACCGGCAAACAAATAGATTTCCGCACTCTTGACATTGCCATAGACATCCACTGCCTCTACCGTCACTTTTTTTCCCTTCGCATGAAAATTTACCGATTGCAAGTTTTGTAGAACGATCTCATTCCCTTGAAAATTCTTTTGCCTTCGCAGCTGTTGTCCGATTTTTTGAAAGGATATTTGTTCACCGTCTTTCGCCAACACTAAACGATGATTCGCCACAACCACAAAATCACAACCGTGCACTTCCTTTTTCAGCTGGCTGAGGAACAACTCCCATTCCATATGTTGGATACGTTCCTTCGCAGGCTCTTGATGGAGAATCATGGCCACAAAGAGAGGAAAAAGAGACGCCAACAGACAAAACAGGGACAAAGACAACAGCATTTCCGCCATCGTAAAACCGGAGTTGTTCAACCGTTTCACACTGCCGCGCCGTTCCTCCAAAAGTGTTTTCATAAATAACGCAAACTTCAGGCGGTTCACCATCTCGTTCACTCCAATAAATATCATAAAAATATCCGTTTCTTTCCACGCCTTCCCTGTTTTCTTTTGTTCCCTCGAGCAAATATGCGTGCACAGTTTCATAAAGAAGGTGCAAAGCGGCAAGATCCCGGTTTACTTGCGCCAGCTGTTTGTTTACATGGATATAAAGGGGAAGCAGCGTCAGTGCAATCATCAGCCATATTGACAATGACAACAATAACTCGGCGAGGAAAAATCCCCTACTCTTTCACAACATAAAATCTCCCCCTTCCGATTAAAAAAGTCAGCCGGTAATTTTCCGTCCCGATTTTGAAGTAAATGGATCCAAACTCGGGCATATTCCCGTTTGCGTTAAATACCCAAGACAGTTTAAGAGAACCTTCAACAGCTCTTATGTTTTTTGAATAATATCTCTCCAATAAAATTTTCCCTTCATAGTCTTTGGCATAATAATAATGGTTTGCCGGATCGAAATTAAACGTGATCGGGCGCTGGGTGGAGAGGGCGTGGTGCTGGGCATGGAAAATATCCGTTTTCAGCTGCGAAAAAAACAATTCTTTTTCCAAATAGGAGTAGTGCGGGCGCAAAAACAGCAAGGAGAGAGATGCGATCAGGAGAAAAACGGAAAGAACAAACAATGATTCGATGAGGGTAAAACCGAGTTCATTTCGGTGAGCCATGGAGAATCACTTCTCCTTGAACTCCTATCTCTGGTCTGTCTCCGTGGGGGCATTTTTCCTGTCCTTCTGCCAGATATCCTTCGGAAACCAGTTCGGAAATGTTTTCAGGAAGGCGTTCATTGTCCATTTCAAACGCTTGCACTTGAGCTTCAATCATTCGCACATAAGCATCGCAGCCTTTCGTGTTGATAGATGAATGATGGTTTGCGATATTTGGTACAGTCACAATCAACAACACAGAAATGACAAGCAGCACAATCATCATTTCGATCAATGTAAATCCGCGTTCGTTTTTCATGAAAATCCTCCTCCTTAAATTCCGTTCAGCAACTGAAACATGGGCAGCAAGATTGCCAGATACATGGAGATCACGAGAAATCCTATCAACGAATACAGTACCGGCTGTAATTTCTTGATCAATCCTTCCACTTTTTCCTCAAAAACTTTTAAACAATGTTTGCCGTAGAAATCCAATTCTTGGGGAAGTTTTCCGTTTTCCTCCCCGTGACGGATAATGACCGGCAAATTGTTCTCAAAAAAGCTGTACTTTGCGGCGATTTCCGCCAATGTTTCCCCTTTGATCAAAGCCCTGCCCATTTCTTTTCCGAGTTCGGAATCAAAAGACCCTTGCTTATGCTCCGCAAAAAGCTGCAAAGCCTCCAGCACGGACAGTCCCCCCGACAGGAGATAGCCGAACTGGGTCGCAAAATAATGGGTTGTCAATAAACGGATCATCCCGCCGGCAACCGGCAGCGAAACAAGGAATTCCCGTTTTTTAAGAGGGGCATAAAAACGGTATTTTGCGAAATAGAAAACGGCAAAAGCGGCGGAGCACAAAGACGGGAGTGCAAAGAAGAGCGGCATGAACTCCCCGGCAAACCAAATCATTTTCATAAACAAGTTCGGGGTCAGATTCATTGTCTGATAGAGGGTGGCATAACCCGGAAGGAGAAATTTTTCCACAAAAATAAACATAAACAATGTCAATGCCATTAAGAACAACGGATAAAAAGAAATTTTCTTTAACCTTTGCAAATCTTCATGCCGTTTCAACATCATGGCGCTCGCTTCCCGGAACGCGAGAGCAAGGGAACCGTGGCGCTCGGCATAATATACATAGCCTATCAAAATCTTGTTAAAACCGAGCCGCTCGAGAATTTTGTAAAAAGGGTACCCTTCCCTCAGGTCGTCAATAAATCCGGCAATTTCGCCGCGGCGTCCTTTTTTCATTTGGAATGTCATCGAATGAATCGCCTCAGAAAGCGGATAGCCCCGTTCCAACAACTCGCCTGTTTTTTTGAGAAAGGCGGTTTGTTCTGCAAGCGTCCATTTACGGCTTTTCATCATCAACAACCCACTTCGCGTATTCTGATTCTTTGATAAACCCGAGAGCAATTCCTTTGCATATTGCCTGTTTCAATGTTTTAAACGAACGGGGG
The DNA here is from genome assembly GCA_937995745.1 of uncultured Bacillaceae bacterium. GTDB lineage: Bacteria > Bacillota > Bacilli > Bacillales > Cytobacillaceae > CALKIU01. The sequence continues at coordinate 10,408 of CALKIU010000177.1, forward strand.
TCAGGCTCTTCCCCCCTGAGGGCCGCACGAAGGCCATTGCCCGTTAACAACTCAAACACACTGGCTCTTTTAAATCTGCCATAGGAAAAACAATAGGGGGAACATTCTTCTTCACAAAAAGGGCAAGTCAATTCCACCAGCCTTTGGGCGGTTACAGCAACAAGCGTTTGTTCGATTTCCTGCCTGCTGACGCCAAACTCCAACAGCCTCGCAATCGCACCCCGGGCATCCCTCGTATGCATCGTCGTAAAGACCAAATGCCCCGTCAATGCCGCCCGTACGGCAATTTTAGCCGTTTCGGCGTCACGGATTTCTCCGACCATGATGATGTCGGGGTCGTGGCGCAAAATGGCCTTTAAACCTGTCGTATAGGTGACGCCGGCCTTTTCGTTGACTTGCACCTGCAAGACGGTATCACACTCTTTTTCCACCGGGTCTTCCAAAGTAATAATATTTCTTCCGTAAATTAGGGATGTTTCATTCAAAAGAGAATACAGGGTGG
>CALKIU010000178.1 GCA_937995745.1 uncultured Bacillaceae bacterium
GGCCTTGAACCATTTTGTTGACGCCCTCGGCCATAACACGGAAGTCGCCGGAGAATTTCTCAACCGGAAGCATAACATCGATATCGCCCCCATCGTGCTCGGCGGACATCCGGTTCATTTCGTAAATAAATTGTTTCACATTGCTGCGGAGTTCTTCGATGTGATCATTAATGAACGCCTTCTTGCCGGGGAATTTTTCCAATTCCGCATCAAAATTCCCTTTCGCAAATTCAGCCACGGCCGCCATCGCTTTCTTTTTCACGTTAATATGGCTTTGCACCATTTCATTGATTCCGGCTGCCACTTGTTTGTAAACGCCTTTAAATTCATCGACGGGAAGCATGACATCAATGTCGCCCGCATTGTGCGCCCTCGAGATTGCGTTCAGTTCATCCACCATCTTTTTTAAGGAATTCTGGATTTCCTGCAAACTTTTTGCCACAAGATCTTGGCTGGAGCGGGCTTTAATTTCAATGTTTTCTTCTCCGGCGGCAATTTTATAGGCTGTTTCCGCATGGCCGCGGATGTACTCCATCAGCTTTTGCAATGAATTCATCAAGCTGCCGATTTCATCATTCGCAGGCGTTCCCAGCTCCACATCAAAATTGCCTTCCGCCACCCGTTCCATCGCAGTCATCATTTTCTTAAGCGGCTTTTCCATGGTTCTTGCCGTAAACATGCTTACAACGGCAGACAGGATGACGGCTATAACCAGCACTATGACGGTGTTTGCAATCACTTTTCCCGTAAAATCCGGGGAAATGAGCCCCGAGAATGCAGCACCTATAAGAGCAATCAATCCCACTAATACTGCAACAGAGATGTGACTTAACATCAACTTTCTGGAAAGCTTCATTTATAACCACCTCATTCCGGATTTGAAATGCTGCGGACTTCATCATCGTTCAGGAAACTGTCACAGTCGATTAACAGCTTCACCCCGTCGGCCGCCTTGCCGATTCCTTTAATATACCTGCTGCTCGTTTTATTGAGTTCGGGAGGAGGCGAAATCTGGTTTTCGGGAATCGTCAACACTTCGGAAACACTGTCCACAATGAGGCCGACAGAAGTGTCATTCAAGTCAATAACGATGACGCATGTCCGGTCGGTATACTCTTTAAACGGCTTTCTAAAACGAAGCCTCACATCTACGACAGGAATGATCTTGCCGCGCAAATTGATGATGCCCCTGATATAATCGGGAAGTTCAGGAACCGGCGTAATCGGCTGCAATCCTACGATTTCCCTTACATACTTGATATCGATCCCGTAGGATTCCCCACCGATCTCAAAAGTCAAATACCGGTCTTTCATCGTATCTTCCGCCTGCGTCTCTAAAATCTCTTCATACATGGCTTTTCACTCCTTTGCTTTACAAATTGGAGGAATGTCAAAAACCAATTGTAAGCAAAACTTCCTTTATATAAACTGTGTCTGCCAACCTGCCTTCCCAAGCCTGCAGGCAATGGCAGACACTTTTGCCTTGCAGCCGACGGATGTTTTTATATTCTGTCAACTCCAATGACAGCCATACGGCCCAACTGCACCGTATGGTTTTTCAACATATTTCAAATGCGGGAGCAACGAAAAATCTTTTAATCTGTTTTTGGACACACTAAGAGGAAAGGGTCCGGCTTTGCTTCGATTCTATTAATCCGGAAACATTTAAAATTAAACTGATGCTTCCGTCCCCGAGCAAGGTGCAACCGGAGATCCCATTAAAATGGTCGAAATTTTTTATATAAGCAGGAAGGGGTTTCACGACCACATTCTGCCGGCCAATCAACCGGTCGGCCAAAAGGCAGGCGGACTTTTCGTCTTCCTCTACCATGATGAGAATTCCCCCGGAAATATCCGACGTTCCCCCCGGAACGGAAAAACATTCGTGAAGACGGATAATCGGGTAAAGCTTGCCCCTGACCCAGATCATTTCATTTCCGGCCGGATCGCGGAAATATTCATGGCCTTTCGCCTTAAAAGATTCCTTAATAGCGGAAATCGGAATCGTGTAACGGTTTTCACCGACAAGCACATTCATTCCTTCAATAATAGCGAGCGTGAGGGGGATTTTCATGGTCACGACCGTTCCTTCGCCCTCTTTGCTGTCTATGGACACGTTTCCGCCGATGGCCTCGATATTTTTCACTACGACATCCATTCCGACCCCTCTTCCGGAATACTCGGAAATCTGTTCGTTTGTGGAAAAACCGGGTTCGAAAATCAATTGGTAAATCTCGTTTGTGGTCATTTCTTCCGGAGATTTTGTAAGCAAACCTTTTTCCATCGCCCTTTTAAGAATCTTTTCTTTATTCAGTCCCCTTCCGTCATCCTTGACCAAGATGCAGACATCATTTCCCGCATTTTTCGCTTCCAGCGTCACCTTTCCTGTTTCCGGCTTATTTTTCATAATCCGTTCCGCCGTCGAATCTTCTATGCCGTGATCAACGGCGTTCCGGACAAGATGCATGAGCGGATCGGAAATGTGTTCAACAATATTTTTGTCCACTTCTGTTTCCTCGCCGATAATTTCAAGCTTGACGTCCTTGCCCAGCTTCTTGCTCATATCCCTGACAATCCGGTGCATTTTTTGAAATGTTCCTGCAATGGGAACCATACGGATTGACATCACCAAATCCTGCAATTCCAGGGTGATTCTGTGGAGACGCCGGGCGGCTTTTTCAAAACTCTCCAATTCCAGTTTTCTTATTTCCGGATTTTGCGTAACCATCGCCTCAGCGATGACCATCTCCCCGACCAAATCCATTAATTGGTCAAGCCGGCTCATGCTGACGCTGATCATCGCTTTTCCCACTTGATAGAAAGCTTTTTCTGTTTCTTTGGAGTTTTTGCTTCCGTTTGCGGGAAATAGATCGTGAATTTCCTCTTCATCATGCAATTCTTCCACTTCCAATCTATCTAGAAAGACGGTCCGGGATAAAAGGGCGCGCAATTCGTTAAGGGATATTCCGGTTTTCAAATAAATCGTGAATCCTTTTTCTTTGATGATTTCCGCCGTCCCATGGTCGTCTATAATATTTTTCGGAATATGCCTTATTTCGTTTACATATTCGCGCAAATGGTGGACGACCCCGTAGGCGCGGATGTTTTCCATCCCGCTTCCTTCTTTAAAAAAGAGTCTTACTTTGTACAGTTTTAACGGCCCGTTGTTTGGTTGAGCGGCTGTTTCCGTTCCTGCCGGCACTTTTTCTTCCTCTTTGCTATATTTATTAACGGCAGGAACATGGGAAGTTTTTAGTTTTTCCAATATCCCCCTGATTTCCGCGGTCAATTTTTCTGAATTGCCGTCCGGTTCCCTGCCGCTTTTCAATTTTTTCAACTCTTCTCTTATAAAATCAATCCCGCTGAAAACGAGATCGTTCACTTCAACAGGTTGAACTTTCACCGTCTGATTTTCGCGGATGAAGAAAAATAAATCCTCCAAAGAATGGGCCAATGCGGAGATATGGCGGAAATTCATCATTGCTGACGAGCCCTTTATCGTATGCATGAGCCGAAAAATTTCATTTAAAACCTCGGAAGAATAGCTATCCGTTTCTTCGCTGAGAAGAATGGTCCGCTCTATCTGTTCAATGTTTTCCTCCGTTTCATAAATATACATTTCTATCAAGGATTCATTTGTCACATCAGACATGCCCGTTGACACCTCCTGTGTGAAAAAGAAAACGGCCACATTTCCTGTCCTGCTGCAAAATTTTGTGAACATGGAAATTTCAGTAACCGTGATAAATAGAAGCATCTAAATATTCCCAATATTCTCCTGAAACCTGAACCGGCCGTTCATGATGAACGCGTGCCGTTCAAGCGAATAATATGCTCGAAGAAATGAGTCAAGCCGTCCCGCTGCCAAAATAAAAAGAAAAAAATAATTAATGCTTTCCGTTTTCACCCGGAAAACAATGCTATTTTTAGCGTCGGAACACTCTTCCTTCACAGTTGCACACAAAAAAACGGTTTTATGAAATCGTTCTTATCAGCAAATCTGCCGGGGCCAAACCATTTATGCCGGAACAAGAGGCAAAAAAATTGGCAACATTTCTATATCCATGAAATCCGGGCCTTTTTTTCTATTATCTACTAACATTATATCAATAAAGTACCGGGACAAATAGACTATTAAATATCAAATAATTGAAAAAAAAACACTTTTTTCACTTTTTGAGTGACAAACAGCACTAAAGGGGGATGACGCCCGGAACCTGGAAATTTTAACATTTTTCTGCTGTCGTACAAGATTTTGTATGACAATAACATATGGTTTTCCGACAAAGTGTGATAAATTAGTATCAGTGAATTGCTCAACTTTGCCGCAAGGGGCTTATTAAAAGCCGCGGGCGAAGAGAAAAAAGGATTAAGCGGACCAAAGGGAGACAAATTACAAACGGGCGTATTGAAACATACAGGAAAGCATTTGCCTTAATCCGGAAAATGCGAACCATGTTCCTCACTGCCCATGAATTTGGCCAATTCACACATTTTTTGAAAGCGCTAAAGCCTTTCCCCACACGTAAACGACAGAGCAGCCTGTCAGAAAAAAACGCCGGTTGCCGGAGTATCCGGCATCTGAAAGGGAGGATGAATGGTTTGGAAGTTTTTTTATCAGTTGAAGGGCTCGGCAAATATTTTAAAGACAAGAAAGTTTTGCATGACATTTCTTTTGAAGTCCGCACAGGGGAAATTATGGCGGTTCTCGGACCGAACGGAGCCGGAAAAACGACGACGATCCGGAATATTATGGGGATTATTTATCCTGATGAAGGAACTATTACCTTCCACCGCTTTAACGGCAAAGGAATTCCCCGCCACAAAATCGGTTATTTGCCGGAAGAGCGCGGTTTATATAAGAACGTCAAAGTCATGGACATTTTGCTGTACTTGGCCGACCTGAAAGATTACCCGCTCCAAAAAGCCAAGGAAAGAATATCTGCTTATTTGAAAAAATTTGACCTTGAAGGCAAAGAGAAGGTCAAGATCGAAGAATTGTCCAAAGGAATGGCCCAGAAAGTCCAATTTATCGCTGCCGTCCTTCATGAACCGGAACTGCTTATTTTGGATGAACCCTTCTCCGGACTGGATCCGGTCAGCCAGGAAATTTTTAAAGAAGAAATTCGCAGCCTCGCCCGACAGGGAACATCGATACTTTTATCGTCCCACCAAATGAACTTGGTGGAAGCAATTTGCGACCGAGTGTTTATGATCCAAAAAGGACAGAAAGTCGTCTACGGCACTCTTGATGATGTCAAAACCCAATATGCCAACTTCAAATGCGTCATTAAAGGGAAAAATAACTGGGATCATCTTAAAAATATCCCCTCCGTGCGCAGAATAGAAGAAAAGCCTGACGGGGCGGTCCTGTACTTGGAAAAAGATGTGCAGCCCGCCAAATGGGTAAAGCATTTGCCCGATGACCTGAACATCAATGAAATGACCATTGACCGGATTTCACTCCATGAAATTTTCATCGATATTGCCACAGACAAGAAGTTAATCGGAGAAGAGGTGTCGCCGGATGAATAAAACGATGAAAGTGGCGAAATGGGAAATTAAACGGAATTTGAAAAATAAATCGTTTCTCATCAGCTTGTTTTTAACCCCATTGATTTTCATCATTTTCGCTTTTATCGGAAACTTGGTGGATGGGTCGGAAGATGCGGAGAGCCTTACGACCGTTTACATTCATGACGAATTAGGCGCTTTTCCTTTGCTTGAGGAAACGGCCAAACAATTGGAACTGGACTTTGATTTGAAAAAGACCTCCGTTGCAGAGAGCGAAGTCAAAGATAAACTGAAAGACAGCGAATATACGGCCTATATTTTTCTGACAAAAGAAGGCCTGGATTCGGGAGTGTTCCCCGTCTATACAAGCGAGGAAATGGAACCTTATTTTGAAGCGCAGATTCAAGCATTCAGCGAATCGATTAAATCTGTTCATATCGGTCAGCTCGGCCTTTCCGAGGAACAACTCCGCGAAATCTTAAAACCGTTTGTCTTTAAGCAGATTTCGGCTGACGAACTGGATGAAAACGGTCAAGTGCATGCGGGCGATCCTGAAACGGAAAAAGAAAATCTGCTGAAAAAGGCCGTTCCCGCCGCTTTTGCCGGCATCATCCTTTTTTCCATTGTCATCACAAGCATGATGATTTTCACCAGCGCCTCTCAAGAAAAGAAGGATAAAATTGCGGAAATCATCTTGTCATCAGTGACGACGGATGAGTTGATGCAAGGAAAAATTGTCGGCTATTTTGTGCTCGGCATGATCCAGGCGCTCGTGATTCTCGTGTTTGCCATTCCGTTTGTCATTTACCAATTCGATATTCCGGTGCTGGAATATTTATTGGTGCCGGAAACATTGCTGTTTGTATTCATCTCAGTCCTCGGTTATTTGCTGTTTGCGGCCATCTTTGTCGGCATCGGTTCCACGATGGCTGATATTTCAACGGCCGGCAATTTCCAAGGTTTCATCATGCTGCTTCCGTTTTTGCCGCTGTTCTTTATCGGTCCGGTAATTGACAATCCGAGCGGCCTGGCTGCGCAAATCGCCAGCTATATCCCGTTTTCTTCACCGGCCATTCTCATTATGAGACTGGCGATGTTGGAAGAGTGGCCGTGGCTTGAAATCGCCATCTCCCTCGCCATTTTGGTAATCAGCGTCTGGCTGTTCATGAAACTGGCAGGAAAAATATTCAAAGTCGGCATCCTTCTCTACGGCAAGAACGCCACTCCGCAAGAAATTTGGAAATGGATCCGCGCTTAAGCGCACTATAAAAAATGCAGGCTCCTATGGAGAACCTGCATTTTTTTGCCGCTCCATTTACTCCAAAAATATCTGAAGCATACCTTATCTCCTTCGCAACGCCCAGGCCAGCCCGCACAAGCCGGCGAGAACGATTCCTGTGGCCGCCGGATGTTTCGACGCTTTCACATAATAACTCCGGGACCGCTTCCAACCGATATTCGTCCCCCGCTCCCGCAATCCGTACCCGGGCTTGTACAAATTGCTTTCCTCCGGAGGATTGGCAGGGCGGCCTGGGTCATATTGCGTTGGCGGCATCAACCGTTCGATCAGCCGGTCCGTCCAGCGGGGAAAAGCGGTTCCGAAAAGTTTCAACGCTTTGGCTTGGGAACCGATGTACATGTCTCTTTTTGGATGTTCCGCCGCATATAAAATCGCTTCCGCCGCCGCTTCGGGAGGATACAAAATTCCTTTGTGAACCGGCTGCTCGCTTAAATAGCTTTTGGCATGCTCATTATAGGGTGTATCCAGCCGCCCGGGGTGAATCAATGTGACGGATACGGGGATGTTTGCTTTTTCCAGCTCCATCCGCAAACTTTCCGTCCAGCCGTGCACGGCAAATTTGGATGCCGCATAAACCGATTGGATGACGGTCCCTTGATCGCCGAACAAACTGCCGACATTTATTAAAGCCGCCGGGCTCCCCCTTTCCTTAAAATGGCGCACGGCCGCCCGGGAACCGTACACCACTCCCCAAAAATTTGTGTCAAACAGCCGCTTCATATCCTTGATGCTGACATCCGTGGCATAACCGTAAATCGTCACTCCCGCATTGTTCACCCACGTGTCAAAACCGCCGAATTCTTCAATCGCGGTTTTTGCAATTTTTTCAACTTCCTCTTCGACACCGACATCCGCCCGCACATAAACCGCTGAATGCCCCTTTATGCGCAGCTCCCGGACCAACTCACTCAAGGCCTGTCCGTTTCTTGCGGCGGCGACCACTTTGGCGCCCCGCTCCGCCGCCATCCTTGCCGTAACGAGGCCGACTCCGCTCGAGGCTCCCGTAATGACGATGACTTGTTCTTCCAACTTCTTCAACTGCAGTTTGGCCATATTGCCAATTTTCTTGCTCCCGGGACGGAACGGCTCTGCTATACCGTTTATATCACGGTCCATCACCCCGCCGCCGGGATGTTCACCGGCTGATTTTATCAACGGAATTGCCTCCTTTCTTTTGTTGCAAAACAAAACACTGGATGTCTCTAAAAGACTTGGAAAAGTGTTCGATTGCGGACGGTTTCAAACCGCCGACCGCTCAGATGAATGGCAAAAGATATGCGCCAAAAAATTTCATGTTCCGGATTAGTTTCGGCGGGAGCAAAAAAAGTTATCCGCTCATTAAGAATGTTTTCCAGGACGGCGCGTCAAAAGAAACGGCTGCAACAACTGTTTTAAAAGAAAACCGGGCATCCACCGCCAGCGCGGAGATGCCCGTTCATTCTCTCTTCTTTTATTCTCTTAAAAAGAAAGCCGTTTTCAAAATTTCAACTCCCTGTCCCTGCTCCCGGCTTTTTCGTCAGTCTTTATCTTTTCCTCGGTACCGGTGGTATGGAAGCGTATTCCAAATTCTGTACCGCAAATCTTCCGGACGGAGAGAAACAGGAATATCTTCCAAAATTCTTCTGGCCACTGACAATTCTTTTTCCGCTTCGCTCTTGTCTTGATACATAAATTCATCGGATGCTTTTTCCGGCGCATTTTTCACTTTTTCCTCGAGAGACTGAATGACCATTTCCTGCTGTTTGCACATGGCTTCCCGGGCGTCGGTCACCCACTCGGGCTGTGCGGTGCGAAGCGTGTCAGCAACATAGCTGTATTCATTAAAGATGTCTTTATAAATCCTGTCGGCATTAGTCCGGACATCGGAAATGGCCACCTCCAAATCCTCTATCGTCAATTCTTCCGGCTTCAAAGCCTTGTCCCGTGCCGGACCGCCGATTCCTTTCCTCGTCAAATAATAGGGGAAAATGCTTTTGATCGTTTTTCCAACGGGCGAAATGGCTTGATTGTTTTCATCGACCCCTTTCGGCTGGACGCCCTGCATGGCGATCCGGGCCGATTCGGGCCTGACGATTTCTTTCGGCGGCAGCACCCCGTAGCGGAGCATTTCCCTGATGCCCGTACCGGAAATGTTTATGCGGTATTTCTCATCATGGGGGCACGTCTGCTCCGTTGCCGGACTGTCGCAGCGCGTGCAGTAGAACACCTCATGGAACAAACGGACATCAATGCCCAATTCTTCCGGGGTAAACTCGTCAAAAATCGTATGGCTGGCATATTTGTCGTAATAATCCCCGATTCCGGCATGGTCCCTGCCAATCAGGGCATGCGTGCAGCCATAATTTTTCATGATTAACGCATGCAAGACAGCCTCGCGGGGGCCTGCGAAAATATACGTCACCCGCAGCGGGGCAAGCACCGTTCTGTCCTTCGGATAATACGTGTTAAGCACGCTTTGATAAGCAAGCACGCGGAATTCGTGGCGGGTGTACTCCCGTTTTGCCATTTCGACAAGCGGCTGGATGAACAGTCCATCCAATTCTTCCAGCGCATTGCGGTGAATATATTCATGGCCGCGGTGCAGCGGGTTGGCTCCCGTGATAAATCCGCCGACCGTACTGAATTTTTTCTCCTCATAAAAAAGCTTCCACGTATCTTTGGGCTCCATGCGGAGTTTTTCAAACGGGCCCCAATGTACCCGGCGCAGAAGTTGAATCGGACCGGCCAATGCGGTATCCCCCATCCGGCGGTAAATGGCATCCACACCGGGATGGTTCCGGTCTGTTGTTCCGAACAGATGCTTGGCACGAAATTCCCTGTCATATTTGAAAATATCCGTCAATTTCAAAACAGCAACCGGCTCTTTCGCGGCATCGACAAGGGCCACTTCATCTCCGACAGATAGCGTCTTAATCACTTGGCTGTTTTTTTCTCCAATCGGAGCAAAGCTTAACGGCACCGGCCAGATGGTTCCGTCCTTTAAACGACCTTCCGTCAGAACCGATTTATAATTTTCCTCATCCATAAATCCCTCATTGGGCGAAAGAACACCGGTCGCAATCATTTCGAGAGTGATGATCGCTTCCAAATCGATCATGATTTTCGGCAGAGACTTTGCTTTTTCCAGCATTTCTTCCCGTGCTTCACCGGTTAAAACGCGATTTACCAATTTTCCTCCGTGGGGTTTTTGCGGATAGCTGTCCACTTTTCGGGCGCCAAGAACATCTGTTCCTTGATTCATGATTCACCCTCCTTGCAATTTTTTATTCTATGAATATTCCCCTTTGTCCAAAGATATTCCTGAACCGGCCATTCTATTCCGCTTCATTCCTCAAAAATTTGTATTCTATTTTTCAGAAAGTATAGCTTCCGATTTTCCCTTTTGGAAAAAGCGGCCAAATTGCCCCGGTTTTCAATCAAAAGGTTTTTGGCCAGCATGCTCCGTATATTTTGCTTTATTAAACAGCCGCGCGTCTGATTACGTCTACCGCTCACGGATGCGGACCGAAACATCACAAAAAAAAGTTTCCCGCAAACGAAGGAAACTTTCTTCCCGAAACCAATAACCTATGAATTTGTTCTTAATAGGAATGAGACTCGCCGCTTTTTTCCCTCAACAAGCTCCTTTTCTTCCAAGGCTGTGAAATCCATCTTTTTAGCGCAAAAAATCCCCGCAGCCATTCATCGATTCCCTGGGCAATCCAAACGCCAAGAAGCCCGATGGCAAAGGAAATTCCCAATACATAACTTAGCGACACGGCCACTCCCCACATTGAAATGATGCCGATTACAACGGGAAAACGGACATCTCCCGCCGATTTTAAAGAGCTCATTAACACAAGATTCATCGCCCGCCCCGGTTCAATAAACACAATCGCCCACAGAACCGGTACGGCTATCGCCAAAATCTCAGGATCATCAGTAAACAGCGACAGCAATGTTCTGCCGGTAATGGCAACGAGCAAAGCAACCGCTGTTGAAACAAGCATGGAAATTCCCAATGTTTTCAGTCCGCGCTTTAATGCTCTCCGATACTGCCGGGCTCCGATAAACCGGGCCACCAGAATCTGCGTTCCCTGGGCCATGGCAAATGTAAACAAATAACAAAACATGGATATATTTAATATGTACACACGCGCGGCCAAAGCAGCGTCCCCGATCATGGCGACAAAACTGGTGATGACCACTTGGGAAAGCTGATAAGACAGATTCTCGCCCGCTGACGGAATCCCGATGGAGAGCAGGGCTTTAACATCGGTTTTGTTGATGGAAAAAGCATCTTTCAAATAAAAGCGGAGACGAAGCCGTTGATAGACAAAATAAAAAAGAGTGGTCATTAAAAAAAGCCGGGCAAGCACAATGGACACGGAAATGCCAAACACTCCCGTCACCGGAAGACCGAACCATCCCCGAATGGCGATCAGATAACCAAACAAACTGATGACATTCGTGACGACGGTGACAACCATACTTTCCTTCGTATATCCGTAGCTGCGCAAAATAGCGCTTAAAGCGGAAGATACAGCCTCCAGGAAAAGAAACAGTCCCGTCACAGTCAAAAAAGTATTGGCATATTGATAGACTTCCCCGCTGAGTCCGTAAAATCCCAAAATCCGCTCCCGGCCGGCAACCAAAGCAACCGTCAATATGATCCCGACCCAGACATTAAAGCCAAATGCCGATCGGGCAATCCGCCGCGCCTCCGCCAAACGGTTGGCCCCCAAATTTTGCCCGATTAATATCGTCGCTCCGATAGCCGTCACATTAAAAACAAAAATAAATATGATCATAATTTGATTCGCCACGCCAACACCGGCGACCGCATTGTCTGAATATCCGCTCAAAATTAAAGTTGCGAGAATCCCCATGCTCATGCGCAGGGAGATTTCTATGAAAAGCGGCCAAGTGATTTCAAATAATGTTTGTTCTTGATATTTATTTCGTTCCGTTGTCAATTTTCAGTTTTCTCCTCTTTTTCTCAGAAAAAGGTACTTTCATTCATGGCTGCGCGCATTTTTTTCATGGCTGTTTTTAATCACAAAATATTTGCCTTTCCGAAAAAAATTATCTCAAAATATCATTATACTACATTGTAAAAAATTTCTGCTCACCAAAAATGCAAATCAAATGCTCAAGAAAAAAGGGAAAGCCGCCGCCACAACATTTCGGCAACTTTCCCGTTCTATCCATCCTTATAAAAAAAGCTTTATTGCAAAATTCCAATAAAGCTCTATTGAAACAAGCCGGCATGATCTTTTTGCACGATAATCTTCTTTTCCCACTCTTTCTTTTCTTCTTTAATATTTTGCAGTTGATGGGCCCCTCGGCTTTCTTTTCTTTGCGAGCCGGCATAGGCGCATGCCCATGCGCTGATGAGTTTATCCGCCAATTGCAAAGCGGAAATGCCGTTTGCCGCTTGCAAATGATCTATCATTGTTTTCAACTCATTCACCGCTTCTGTTAATGTTGCTGTGGTTCTTTCAATCCCTGCTTTTTCCCACATTATATTTTTTACTTTCATAATAAGCTCTTTTTCTTCACTAGGCGTTAATTCATCCTTGGACTCGTTCCTTTTCAATACCTCACTGCTTATGTCCGCTTTCACTAAATTTCCGCTTTCTTTGGCGGCCATTTTTCCTGCTCTGTGCCCGAAAACGAGCGTCTCCGTTAATGAACCGCCCGCCAGACGGTTGGCACCATGCAATCCTCCTGCACATTCTCCGCATGCATATAATCCTTTCAGATTCGTTCTGCCCCATTCATCGGTTTGAATGCCTCCCATGCAGTAATGCTGCACCGGGTGCATGACCCATCTCCCTTTATATCCTTTCTTATATAAACGGTAAAGATCAGGACTGTCTTCCTTCAATACCTCATCAGGCACACGGGAAAAATCCAAATATACTTTATTCTGTTTATACATCTCATAACAAAGGACATCCCTGGTCTCCAATTCCTTTTTCGGATATTTCTCCATAAAACGTTCTTGATTTTCATTGAACATATAAGCGCCCTTGCCAAATATTTTGGTCAGCACGTCAATATTGGCCGGCTCTTTTAACCGATAAGGATAAAACTGCACAAATTCCATATCGACAAGTGTTGCCCCATGGCGAAAAGCTATTCCAATTCCCTCGCCGGTCACATCTCGCGGGTTATCCGATGAACCATATAACCCGCCAAAACCGCCTGTAGCCAAAATAACCGCGGGAGAATAATAAAGAGAAAGTCTATTATCATGCTCAATTACTGCTCCGGTCACACGGTTCCTGTCCTCGAGCAAATCAATGAGACGCGCTTGTTCTTTGAAATCTACTCCCGCTTCCAATGCATAAGCACGCATCGCTGTCGTTACATTTTTTCCTTTTCCTCCACCGGCATATACTCTTCTGGGGTAAGAGTGGCCCGGTGTTGCGATTCTTTGTTCCCGTTCCAGTTTGACTCCGTATTTCGTTTCCAATTCATGAACCCGCTGAGTACTCTCTTCCGCCAATATTCTCGCCAACTTCTTGTCTGTTAACCATCGGCTCCCCTTTACAATATCCTCATAAAAAATATCGGGTGAATCCCCCTCAGAGAAAATGGCTGAAAAAACGGCATTAGAAATGACGGAAGAGCCGGCAAAACCCGCTTTTCCCTTTGTTATAAGCGCAACGGAGACTCCTTCTTCCGCGGCCGCTATCGCCGCGGCAAGACCGGCATTGCCTCCACCTATAACCAATACATCATAAAAAAGAGACTCGAGCTTTTTCATATTCTCCACTCCTGAAACAATTTCCTATTCTTAATCATTTTAAATGATCTCGAAAAATAGTGAATATCCTAATTATATAATCGTTTCATTTTCCATTCTGCGCTTCTACGCCCGAGAGCCTTCTCCCATGGCGGTGAACATGCGGCCGGGTCAGCCTCATTTAAAAGAACCAGTTCCAGACTTCATGCCTTATCACGAGTGTCGCCGAGAAAACTTGATACGGCCATGCGGCAACAAAAAACGCGCTCTCTGTATGTCTACAGAAAGCGCGTTTTTTAACTTTATTGGGAGTGCCGATGGTGGGAGTCGAACCCACACTCCTTTTGGGAACACGATTTTGAGTC
>CALKIU010000179.1 GCA_937995745.1 uncultured Bacillaceae bacterium
GAGACCCGCCGGCCCCGCGGACTGAATAAGCTGATTAGAATAGATCTTTCAACAAATCCTTCATGGTGTAGAGGCCGGGTTCTTTGTTTTTCATGAAGATGGCGGCGTTGACGGCTCCCACGGCGAACACTTCTTTGGAAGCGGCGTGGTGGGAGAGGGTAATCACTTCGTCCCGGCCGGCGAAGATGACGTCGTGTTCACCGACAATCGTGCCGCCGCGGATCGAATGAATGCCGATTTCTTTCGGATTTCTTCTTTGCCGGACGCTTTGACGGTCATAGACGTATGTATACTCGTTGTTCAATTCTTCATTAATCACGTTCGCCAGCATCAAAGCGGTGCCGGACGGGGCGTCAATTTTTAAATTATGGTGTTTTTCGACAATTTCAATATCAAACTGTCCGCCCAGTACGGAAGCAGCTTTTCTCGCCAATTCGGCAAGGAGGTTGACTCCCAGCGACATATTGGCTGAGAAGAAAAGTGGAATCTCTTTGGCCGCATTATGTATCTGTTGAATTTGCTCCTCGCTGTATCCGGTTGTGCAAATGACAACGGGCACCCGGTTCGTAAGGCAGTAATCGAGCAATTCATTAAGCACAGACGGATGAGAAAAATCGATGATGACATCCGGTTGAACGGAAAGGGATGACAATTCCCTCGGAGAGGTTACAACCGGGAAATCTCTTTCTTCAATATTTCTATCGATTCCGGCCACTACTTGGCAATCATCGCGTGTTGAAACAATATTGGCCACGACTTTGCCCATTTGGCCAGAACTACCGCATATGGCAATTTTCGTCATAATCCTTCATTCCCTCCAATTTATGATTAAATTTATTATATCTGAATCGACTTTTTTGTTAAAGGGAGGATGAGTCGATTTTCCTGCTTCTGTTAAAGAATTATCAATTTTCCGGATTTATTTGAAAACGCTTTTCGTTTTAAAAAAGCCGCGTCACCTTATTGGCAAGAAAAAAGTTGACCCGCAAACACGGCGTTTACGGGCCACTTTTTCCTGGAAGCACATTAAAATTCAACTTTTACGGGGTAATCATGCTCGAATTCCATGTCATCCCATGAGAATACGTGCAGGATCATCTCGAAATTGTCTTCCATTTTCGGCAATTCGGTTCCTTCAAACTCCATAATCGTTAAAACAGCGTCGGCGGTCTTTCCGGGAGCGATTTCCTGGCTCATGGACAGCATTGACTCATCAATCATTTTTCCGTCGGCGGAAACTTGACGCGCCTGGACTTCAATTGTTTTGTCGGTTTTGTTGACTACCTCGAACTTCACTTCGATGGAATTGCCAAAAACCTCGTCTTCGACTTTCTTAATGTCAACCAAAGTGGCCTGGATGACCTCGTCATTGGCAATCTCTTGGTTAATCTTTCTGATACCTTCTTTTTCTTCTTGCACAGCGCCATTCTCCGATTTTTTATCATCCGCGTCATCGGTCGTGCCGCCGCAGCCCGCCGCCAGCGCCAAGACCAAGAAAATGGACAACAAGAAACGATATTTTTTCACAATAATCCTCCTTTTTCTTGATTTTATAAAAGCAGAGTCGCTAAATGTTCAACCGGCCTGTTGGAAATATATGTCTAAAAATTTGTCATGCCAATCAGGCATTTTTCAGACGGTTGCAAAATCTGTCTACCTTTTTCATTTGTTAATATTTCTTGAATAGGCCAATTATATTTATGAATTTGGCAGTTGAATCAAAAATTAAATGGAGAACAGTAAAAGCGGACAACCGATTCTTTGCAGCGCGATTCCTGTGGAGAACCGGCAGAGAAACCGGGCCAGGCATCAAAACGGCTGCTCTTGATGAGGAAAAACGGAGGGATGCCCGGAACCTTCCGCATGCGCCCGGTGGATGTGCAGAATTTTCGGACAAGATAATCGGATGGAAAATAAAAAGGAGCTGTCTGAAAAAGAACATGGAGAAAAAAGATGTTTTGGGGATGTTTTTGTCAACAAAGGTTTGGAGACAACTGGGCCGAAAATTTTTGTTTATGAGGGCTCTGATTCGGATAAAGTTTAGATGTCGGTTTTGTCCGGAATGAGGTCATGTGGACAAACCCCGGGGAGATTTAATGGTTTTTGTCCAAAATAGACGGTAATTTGGACAAACCCTTGTCAAAATTCAAGCACTTTGTCCAAAATAATGGATAATTTGGACAAAATCGCCTAAAAAATTGGCTGTTTTGTCCAAAAAGAGCGTGAATTCGGACTAACCCAACCGGGCTTACAAAAACAGTCGTTTTGTCCTTAAAGCCGGTGTTTCAAGACAAAAAAGAATTTAGCTAAGGCCTTTTTATCTTTAAAGAGGCTGCTTAAGGATAAATCATACCGGTTATCTATCACTTTTGTCTTTAGCCAGGCACACTGAGGACAAAGCGTACCGGTTTTCCCTCGGATTTGTCTTCAGCCAGGCAGTCTGAGGACAAAACAGACCGGCTTTTCATCACTTTTGTCTTCAGTCAGGCGCTCTGAGGACAAAGCGAATCGGTTTTCCCTCGGATTTGTCTTCAGCCAGCCACTCTGGGGACAAAGCGTACCGGTTTTCCCTCGGATTTGTCTTCAGCCAG
>CALKIU010000180.1 GCA_937995745.1 uncultured Bacillaceae bacterium
CGCCCGCTCCGTTTTGTTCCGCAATTCCCACATTGATATGCTGGTTTGGAAGCTCATTCATAAATTTTTCCGTCTTGCACGATTTGCCGATATCCACATCGACTACAATAATATTTTTGTTTTCTCTGCCCTATTCGACGATTTTCATCACCAAAAGCATCCCTGGATAAAGCGGCGCTGGAGAGGGAAGGCATCGACTTTGATGAAAGCTTGCTGGAAAGGGGATATGCCACCGTCGCCGGCGGGGCGGGCGCCGTCGAGGCATTGCTGGCGCGAAATCAAAAAATAACCGCCCTTTTCGTCCAAAACGATATGATGACGATTGGCGCCATCAGCAAAATCAAAAATTTGGGATTAAAAATTCCCGACGACATTGCCATCATCGGATTTGGCGACTTTGCCTCCTCCGCCATCATCGACCCGCCGATCACGAACATCACCCTTCCGGCCAAAACAATCGGACGGACGGCCTTTGATGTTTTACTCAGCAAAATCAACAATCCCGAATACATGACCCACATTCAATTGCCCCCTTCATTGATTGTGAGAAAATCGTGCGGTTGTTAAAAAATGGCCAGATGCCGGCAAGTTTACCTTCTCCCGGAGCGGCGGACCGGCCATTTTTTGTATTCCTCCCCCATGGCCCGCGATACGGAAAAAAGGCCTCCATCATGGTTTCCGCACAATAGAAAAAGCGCGGAAACGCAAAGAAGCAATTGGCAAAAGGCCAATTGCTTCTTTTATTTCCCAGGGAGGGAATTTGCTATTTTGCAAGAATTACAGGTCAAGAATTGCTTTGAAATTGTCTTTTAACTGCGGATAGAGGGCACGGAACTCTTTATATACTTTGTTGTATATTTCGACCCTCTCCGGATTCGGCTCATAAACTTCATCGCGGTATTTAATAATGTGGTCGCAGGCTTCTACCGTATTTGAATAAGCCCCGCTGCCCACCATCGCCAGAATCGCCACGCCGAGCGCCGCGCTGTTTTCCGAATTCATATCCGGCAAAATGACCGGCAAGTTATAAATATCCGCCAGAAGCTGCCGCCAGAACGGGCTCTTGGAACCGCCGCCGCACATGACCACCTTCTCAACCTCTGCACCCGTGTTGCGGATACCGGTCATAATATCCCTGAGGGCGTAAGTGGCCCCTTCCATGACCGCCCTGGTCATATCCGCTTTCGTGTGAATGGCCGCCAGACCGACAAAAGCGCCGCGGGCATTCAAGTTGAAATGGGGCGACTGTTCCCCGTTCAAATACGGCAGGTAAATGAGACGGTTGGCTCCCGGTTTTGATTCGGCCACATCCCGGTTGATGGCAAAATACTCGCTGTCTTCCGGATAAAAGTTATTCCGCCACCATTTCAAAGAAGCTCCGCAAGAATTGACGCTCCCCATAAAATACCATGCGCCGGGTACAGGCAAGCAATGGGTATAAACCGTTTTCTTTTCATCGAGCAACGGTGTCGGCGAATAAGCAAAGACCGTACCGGAAGTACCAATGGTAGTCATGGCCATCCCGGGGCGGACAATTCCGGTGCCGATTCCCGCTGCCGCATTATCCGCCGCTCCGCCGACAACTGCACAGTTGACCGTCAGATGCATGTCATCAGCCACATTGGGAAGCAGATAACCGATAATTTCATGGGACTCATACACTTTGCCAAGCATTTCTTCCGACAGTTCCATCTTGTCAAGGATTTCTTGCGACCAGCGGCGGTTCGGCACATCCAAAAGCTGGGTTGCCGAAGCATCGGACACTTCTGTCGCAATTTCCCCTGTTAATCTGAAACGCAAATAATCTTTCGGCAAAAGAATATACGCTGTTTGTTCGTAGATGTCCGGCTGATTATCTTTCACCCACTGGATTTTGGCGGCAGATAACCCGGGACGAGCCGGCGTGAGCGAATATTTCATAAACATATCATCCCCGACAATTTGCCGGATGCGCTCACACGCTTCGGTTGTTCTGCCGTCATTCCAAAGGATGGCCCGGCGGAGAGGTCTTCCGTTTTTGTCAATATTGACAATTCCCATCATTTGTCCGGAAATGCCGAGTCCTTTAACGGCTTCTTTCGGAACACCCGATTGTTCCATGACATCTCTGACCGTCATGACTGCTGCTTCATACCAATCTTCCGGGTCTTGTTCGGACCAGCCGTTATGCGGTTGGTACAAAGGATACTCCTTTGTGGATTGGGCAATTTCTTTGCCGTTGACATCAAACAAAACGGTTTTAAGGCTTCCTGTCCCTAAGTCCAAACCCAAATAATACTCCATCGCTTTTTCACTCCTAAATGATTTTATAAATTTAAAGGCAACTGCCTTGAAGCACCGGTTAAATAAGTAGAACATAGCGGTCTGCAGCAGTAGACGGACCCTTTAGCTTCTGCCGCCGCCGTGAAACACCATCAAACAGTCACTCGGGAACCCAAAAAAGTTCACAAAATTGTCTAAAAAAGCGCTTACATTTGTTTTCTTAAAATTTAAAACGCTTTCTTAAAAGGCCAGAGTATAGCCATCTTTCCTCTCAATCTGCCAAATCCTCATCAAGGAATCTATTAATCCGGCAATCTGTAAACCTTCCTTGCCGGCGGAGGAAAGATGGCGGCCAAAAATATTACATTACGGTTTCCTGCTCAAACTCTTTCCAAGGAATATTCAATTTCGCACCTTCATTCAGCAATGCATTGACGTGCATGAGAAGCGGAAAATCTTTCAAATCCACTTTGCCCTCTCTGGCCAGCGCTTTTACGGCGCGTGCCGTACGGGTGGCAATTACAACCGCCTCCAGTGTTTCGCCTTTCATTTTTTCCATCACTTCTTCAATTGTGTATCCCATGCCGAGAAGCAATCCGACCGTGCGGCTTCTGCCTGCCGATACAGTCACGTCCAGATCTCCCGCCGCATACATGATGTTTTCCACGCCGCCGCCGACGATCCGGAGAAGATGAAGCATTTCTTTAATGCTTTGCTGGAAAAGGGCGGATTTTGAGTTGTTATGGTCAATGCCGTCATCGCCCAATTTTTCTTTCATGCCAATGGCAAGAGCCGTTCCGAGTGCGTAACCGTTCTTCAAGGCTACCGCACATTCCAGGCCGACAATATCAGTAGTCAAACTGATTATGTAATAATCAGTGGAAAAAAGACTTCTGATCCAACGCAACGTTTCCATGTCTCGCCCGCAAAACGCCACATAAGAGTAATCATGATCCGCCAAATCACGGGCTGTGCACGGTCCGCCGATGGCATTGATATTGAGATTTTTTCCAGGCGGCTGCTTTTCTTCCCAATATTCCACATAAGTTTTCATCGTGCCGTCTTCATTGTCGATCATCCCTTTTGTCACGGAGAGAACGGGAACATCATCGGACAAGATGGGAAGGATTTCATCGGCAAACCAGTCGACGCCGAAACTCGAAACTCCGCAAACAACGAGGTCGGCTCCCTCCAGAGCTTCTTCGACTTCGGAAATTTTATAATACTTAATGCCGTCATGGAGCGTTCTCCGCAAAGTGATGTGATAATTATCCTCCCTGAGCCGGTCGATGATTTCACCGTCCAAAGGGCTGCCCACCAGACGGACTTCATGACCGTTCTCAAATAAAGGAAAAGTTAAAGCCGAGGCCATTTGTCCGGAAGCTATTAAAGTGACTACGCTCATCGCCTGATACCTCCATATTTTGCCTAAACGCTTCGTTAAAGCGTTTTCTTATCACCGCAAAACTATCTTAATATAATATACTGATGCTATTTTAATATATCGTTTTGGAAAATTCAATATGTGTTTGGGAAATTTCCTGCAAAAATGAATAAAATTTAATATGTGGTGAAATTTTTCCTACAACTCTTTATAAACCGGCACTTATCGTTGTATAATATTTTCACAATGTTAACTTTATTGTGGAATGGTGCAAATTTGCCGCAACATTTGGTTATTTTCCTTTGTGTAAAACATATTTCCCTAAAGTATTTGCGTACTTTTTTCCACATCAATACTTTTTAATCAGATAATAAGGAGTGTAACTGTGGATACGAATAAAGTCGCCCAAATATTGAGAATTTCCAAGATGTACTATGAACTGAACATGAGCCAAGTTGAAATAGCCGAAAAAGAAGGCATCAGCAAATCGTCCGTGAGCAGGCTGCTTAAAGAAGCCAGGAATATTGGATTAATTGAAATCCGCATTAAGGAATCCGTTATCTCTTACAGCAGTCTGGAAAAAGAACTGATCGACCGCTTTCCGATCAGAAGAGCGGTCATCATCCCCGATTTGGTCGGCAACCGGCAAGTTCTTCTACAAGATGTTTGCGCCGCCCTCGCGGAAGATCTGCCCCGTTTTTTAAAAAACAACAGCATCCTCGGGATTCACTGGGGCCGCACTCTTGCCGTGCTGGCCAAACAATTGCCGGTCATCAAAAGACGGGGGATTTCCGTCATCCAATTGTGCGGCGGTTTTTCCCGGGCCGTTTATGAATCGGGGGCATTGGACATTTTAAAAAGATTTGTCGATTTTACCGGGGGAACCGGCTATCAAATTCCGGCTCCGGCGATGGTCGATCAAGCCTTCATTGCCGATGCGATTAAACAGGACCGCCAAGTGAAACAAATTTTGGATATGGCGGAACGGTGCGACACGGCTGTTTTTTCCGTGGGAAATCTCGAACGGCCTTCTGTCCTGTATGAAATGGGGGTCATTACGGAAAAAGATTATATGGATATTCGAAAAAGGGGCGGAGTCGGCGACTGCTGCGGCCATTTCATTGACAAAAACGGCGAAGTGCTGGATCCGGAAATGGACAAAAGAGTGATTGCCGCGCCGCTTTCCGTAATCAAAAACATTAAAAACAAATTGCTTGTCGCGGTCGGAAAGGAAAAAACCGATGTCATCAGCGCCGCCTTGCGCGGAGGATTGGCGGACAGCCTCTACATCGACGCGCCGACAGCGCAAGAAATTGTCAAGAGAAACCCGCTGTAAAAAGCAAATCCCCGGACGGATTTTGTCGCCCGGGGATTTGGCAGGCTGTCTTGTGCGGTTCGTTTTTAGTTTGAAAAAATATAAAAACGGCTTCATTACCGAGCCGTTAAACCGTTCCTTTCTTAATTTTTTCTTCTATGTAATTGATTTTTTTCGCAATTCTCTCAAGTTGTTCTTTACGGTTTTTGTTGAAACGGAACAATGACACAATAAGAACGACAATCACTATAAGAAAGCCAACCAGCAAACCAAAGTTCAACAATTGCCACAAAACCTCTCCCATTTGCAAGTCATTCATCTCTTTCCTTCACTCCTTCTTTCCTTTCTATTATTTTATATTTTTAAGAAGATTGTTAAAAGGGTTAATCTTTTAAACAACGGTCTTTGGATAAAAATGGCATTACAAGCATTCCTTTATTGATGGAAATCGAAAAAAACGAATCATTTTTTATGCATATCCTTCCAACAATAGGAAAAGATAGGTAGCAAAAACAGCAGAAAGGAAATCACAAAATGAAAGAGATTTTGCAGCAAGTGTTAAGAGACTTGGAACAAGCTTATGACAATCCGGATTCCGTAGATTTGGAAGAAAGCATCCGGAAGCTGGAGTCAGCGATCGAACAATACGGCGATAAAGGAACAATGCTCCGAGATGCGCTCACCGCCCTGAGACAGGCAAAAAACTCCATGGCCCATTTGGAAACGGCAAAAGACTTTGCTCCGGAATCTTCTTTCGGACAAGCACACAATGCTTTGGAACAAGCGATCAAATCTTTCGAAGATCCCGACAACGATCCGCTTTAGTGTCAGGCCGTTTTTTACCAAAACGTCCATGTGCTTCAGAGCACAACCATGGAGGCAAAATATTTTTTCCGAATAAATCCATGAACTGCGGCACGAAACCATGGATGCATAGTACCTTTCCAGAGAAAAGAAAGACAGCCCGCTGCAAGCGAACCGCCATCCGTCTTGCAGTGAGCTGTTTTTGCGTTTATGAACATGTCCGCAAAGGAGCCTTGGCGGCCGGAAAACAGCAGCGCATTCTTAGGACATCATGGAAAGGGCAAATGCCGATGCCGCTTTTCAAAATCCGTTTATTTGGCAATGGACTGAAGAGCCTTTTTAAACGCTTCAAAGTCTTTTTCCGAAAACAGGACAAATACCGCTTCGCCAAAGGACCGCTCTTTTAAATAATCATAAACGGTGCGCACGGAAATCTCTGCGGCCCGGTTGATCGGGAAGCGGTACGCCCCTGTTGAAATGGCCGGGAAGGAGATGCTTTTGATTCCGTGCTTTTGCGCCAATTCCAATGAATTCCGGAAACAGTCGGCCAAGAGTTCGTCTTCATTATTCGCGCCGCCGTGCCAAACGGGCCCGACCGTATGGATGACATATTTGGCTGGCAACTTGTACCCTTTTGTCATGACGGCCTGTCCGGTCGGCAGGAGTTCCCCTTTCAAATCTTCCCGGCGGATTTTCTTGCACTCTTCCAACAGCTCCGGACCCGCCGCCCTGTGAATGGCCCCGTCCACGCCTCCGCCGCCGAGAAGCGTCCCGTTGGCCGCATTGACGATCGCTTCCGTCTTTTGCGCGGTGATATCGCCGACAACAAGCCGGAGAATATTTCCGTTGACAGTAACCTCCATAAGAAATCCCCTCCCTCTGTGCTTATACTTCTATTTTACTCTCTTTTGCCAACAGCAACAAAAACTTGCAAAAACCGCCCAGGGGGGATCCTGGCCGCTTTTTCAAAAAATACGCAAAAAGCGCCGCCCGCACCGGGAACAGCGCTTCTTATTGAACTATGGAGCTACTGCGGCAAAACTACAGCAGATAATTAATCAATAATCCCGCCGAAAGCAGGAAACTGAAAACGGTGTTGGTCATCGCCGTTGATTTCATGGCGATTTTCATATATTGCGGTTCTTCGGCGCCCTTTCGGAAACCGATGATGGCTGAAATCGGTTTCGGCAAGCCAAGGAATAGAATCAAGGCCCACGGACTGATGTAGCCTAACAGGACAATCAAAACAATCCAAAGATACGCCGTTGCAAAAGCAAGCCCCAACACGGTCACGGCCCGCTCTCTTCCGAGGAGTATCGGCAAGGTTTTGCGGCCGCCTCTTTTATCTTCTTCAATATCGCGGATGTTGTTGGACATGTTGATGGCGCCGACTAAAATTCCGATTGGAATGGAAATGAGCACACTTTCCAGCGTGATGATGCCGGTTTGGATAAAGAAGGCGATCAGGACAAAACCTGTGCCCATAAACAATCCGGAAAAAAGTTCGCCAAACGGCGTATAGGCGATCGGGTACGGTCCGCCGGTATACAAGTAGCCTACCGCCATTCCGATAAGCCCGATGACAGCCAGCCACCAGCTGGAGTTCATGCAAATGTACACGCCGATGAAGGCGGCAAACACGTATAATAATACGGCGGTCATGAGCACGTTTTTCGGTTTTAACCCGTGGCGGACAATCCCCCCGCCGATGCCGACCGATTCGGCTGTGTCCAATCCGCGTTTAAAGTCGTAATATTCATTAAATAAATTCGTCGCAATTTGCAGCGCCAAGCAAGCAATCATCATCGCCGCAAACATCAGCCAGTTGATTTCGGTGACGTAAAGGGCAGCCACCGTTCCCAAAATGATCGGGCCGAAGCTTGCCGTTAATGTATGCGGGCGCGTCATCTGCCACATTAATTTTACAGGACTGATTTCTTGTTTCTGCATCTTTCGTTCACAACTTCCCTGTCATATTTTCGGAAGCGTTTCATGATTCTTCGGCTTCCGTTTTACAACAATATATTATAGCAATAATTAATAGGCCTTTCTATCATTCTGGGAATTTAACAACTAGTACCGGCAATGGCAAGTCCGGGAAAAGGATTTATTGCAGGATTGTTGTATTTCCGGAGTTTTGAAACAGGAGGACCGGTGGATGGAAACGATGCTTGGCCAAAATGAGGATTTAACCGTGATAATTGATGGAAACAAGGGCGGATGTTGGAGACGATTTTGCGCCAGAAAAAATTATAGTATGCAGCGCAAAAATTCCCTTCCTGTTCCCCGGAGGGCGTGCCTGTTTGAAAATTCTTCGGAGAATTGCTGGCGTCGGACCTTTTTCGACAACAAAAAAAGACGGCCGCAGACTGCGCATAAAGAGCAGTTTGCAGCCGTCCCCGCGCTATTGGCATAAACGTCTCTCCGGCAATGCGTTTGGACAAAACGGATTCGGGTCTTTTATTACTGAGCCATGAACATTTCGATATCTTCGTCCACGGTGCTGATCCCGCCGATTCCGAAGTTTTCCACCAGCACCTTGGCTACATTCGGGGAGAGGAAGCCGGGCAAAGTCGGTCCGAGATGGATGTTTTTCACTCCCAAGTACAACAGGGCCAAGAGAACGATGACCGCTTTTTGTTCATACCAGGAAATATTGTAGGCAATCGGCAGATCGTTCACATCTTCCAGTCCGAAAACTTCCTTCAACTTAAGGGCGATGAGCGCCAGGGAATAAGAATCATTGCATTGTCCCGCATCGAGGACACGGGGGATTCCGCCGATATCGCCCAAGTCCAGTTTATTGTAGCGGTATTTGGCACATCCGGCCGTCAAAATCACCGTATCCTTCGGCAATTTTTTGGCAAACTCCGAGTAGTAGCTTCTCGATTTCATTCTGCCGTCGCAACCGGCCATAACAAAAAACTTCTTAATGGCGCCGGATTTGACGGCATCTACTACTTTGTCGGCCAAGGCAAACACTTGCTCATGGGCAAAACCTCCGACAATTTTTCCTGTTTCCAGTTCCGTCGGCGGAGGGAGTTGTTTGGCCAATGCAATGATCTCGGAAAAATCTTTGCGGCCGTTCTCATCCGCTTCAATATGTTTGCAGCCCGGGTAACCAACCGCGCCGGTTGTAAAAATTCTGTGAATATGTTCTTTCCGCGGTGGAACGAGACAGTTGGTCGTAAACAACACGGGGCCGTTGAATGCTTCGATTTCTTCTCTTTGCTGCCACCAGGCATTGCCGTAGTTGCCGACAAAATGATCGTATTTCTTAAAGGCCGGATAGTAATGGGCCGGGAGCATTTCCCCGTGGGTATATACATCCACGCCGGTTCCTTCCGTTTGTTCCAGCAATTGCTCCAAATCTTTTAAATCGTGGCCGGACACAAGGATGGCCGGGTTGTTTCTCACGCCGATATTCACTTCGGTAATTTCCGGATGGCCGTAAGCGCTTGTGTTGGCTTCGTCGAGAAGAGCCATCACTTCAACGCCGTATTTCCCGGTTTCCAGCGCAAGAGTCACCAGCTCGTCCACGGTTAATGCGTCATCGAGCGTTTTCGCCAGCGTGTGGATCATAAACTCGTCAATTTCTTCTTTTTCTTTTCCTAAAACGCGGGCATGGTAGGCATAGGCGGCCATGCCTTTGATTCCGTACGTAATCATTTCTCTTAAGGAGCGGATATCTTCATCTTTTGTGGCCAACACGCCCACTTCAGGAGCTTCCGCTTTTGCAAAAATGTCCTCATCGGAAGAAGCGGTCCATTCGGCCGCATCATGCAATCCCGTTAAAGCAATCCCCTTTTCCTGCAATTCCTTTTTCAACCGGTCCCGCAGTTCCAATCCGTCTTTTATATAACGGACGAATCGATCATCATCCCAATTGACATTTGTAATGGTCATGAAAAGTCCGTTTGTGAGATAGTCCTTCACTTCCGGAAATTTGATGCCCGCCTTCAAACCTTCTGCGGCAACAACTGAAATCCCTTTCAAAACATAAACCAGCAAATCCTGCAAATTGGAAAGCCCTTCGCTTTTTCCGCAAACACCTTGAATGGTGCAGCCCGTCCCTTTCAACGTTTCCTGACATTGATAGCAAAACATGCTCATGAATCGCGTCCTCCTTCATCCCTTTCGTTTGCTTCCAACGTTCATGTTAAAAAAAGAGGGCCTCTTTTTCGGTATCAAATGTTACGGAAAGAGGAGCGATTAAAATTGTCAATTTTCTGTCACAAATCCCGCCGCAAAATGCCGCGGTCCGGCCGGCTGCCCTAGTTGGCCAGGCTTTTTTTCAACGACTCTATATCCATAATCCGGAAAGAATTTCTGTAGAAATCGATCAGTCCTTCTTCTTTCATATTTTTCAATTCCCGGGAAAGGGAAGGTCTGGGGACATTCAAAAACTCGGCCAGTTCATGTCTTTTGAGGGGAATCGTGAACGTCCGCTTGCCGCATTGCTGGTACTGCTCCAAGAGATAGGTGCTGATTTTCGCCCGGATGCTTTTTAGAGATAAAATTTCCACTTTTCTGTTCAAATCGACCGCTTTACGGGAAATGATTTCAAGCATGTTGCGGATGAGCATGGTGTGGCCGGTGCAAACATTCGGACAAATGCCGACAATCCGGCTGGACGGCAAAAATAAAATCGTCGTGTCGACGACCGGTTCAATCGTCGCCAGCGGTTCCCCGTTGGAAAAAACGGTAATTTCCCCGAAAATATCTCCGGCCGTTAATTTGGACATAAAAATCCGGTCGCCCGCAAAATTTTCTTTAATGACCGCCACTTCGCCGTCTAAAATGATGCCAATATCCGAAAAACAGCTTTTTTCAAGCGTGACAAGCTCCTTCTGCCGGTACGTGACGATCCGCGATTGCAAGCACGTCAGCATGCGAATCAGTTCATCCCTCTCTATATTTTTAAACAATTCGGTTTGCAAAAGAAGATCGGCCCATTCGGCATAAATCGGCCGTTGTTTGACACTGTTCATTTTACATCTCCCCTGCTGCCAATTTTTTCAACCGGCATGGTCCTAATTTGATCTTAATCGAAAACGGCAAGGAATTTGGTAACGTATGTTACGAAATTTAGAATTTTTTATTTTTTGGACATATTCTTTTCGCCCGGATGTGTTTCAGCGCCTGCACCAAATATTTACTACTTTGTTCTATCTTTTTGCCATTGGTCGATGTTAAAGTTCCCGCTTTTCCCCATTTATCCCGGCGTTCTCAGCAATAATCCGGCTAAAACCTTGTTTTATCTGAATCGGCATTTTTTAGCAGACTCTTAAAATATTTGGCATTTTATAAGGGGACAAGCGCATATTTATGAAGGCGAGGGGGGATGGAAATATGATGAAAGCAGCGGTCGTTAATGAATTTAAAAAAGCATTGGAAATCAAGGAAGTGCCGATTCCGGAAATCGGCTACGGAGAAGTGCTTGTAAAAATGGAAGCTTGCGGTGTTTGCCATACGGACCTTCACGCCGCCCACGGGGATTGGCCGTTCAAGCCGAAGCTCCCTTTGATTCCCGGACACGAAGGAGTCGGGGTCGTCGTCAAACTGGGCGAAGGCGTCACATCTCTTAAGGTGGGAGACCGAGTCGGGATTCCTTGGCTCTATTCTGCCTGCGGGGAATGCGAATATTGTCTGAGCGGAAACGAGACGCTTTGTCTCCGGCAACTGAACGGCGGATATACCGTTGACGGCTGTTATGCCGAGTATTGCAAAGCTCCCGCAGATTACGTCGCCCGCATTCCAAAGGGAGTCGATCCGGTTGAAATCGCCCCCATTCTTTGCGCGGGGGTGACCACTTATAAAGCGCTTAAGATCTCCGGCGCCAAACCCGGCGATTGGGTGGCCATTTACGGCATAGGCGGACTGGGGCATATCGCCCTCCAATATGCCAAAGCAATGGGCTTGAACACCGTGGCGGTTGATATTCTCGACGAGAAGATCGCCTTAGCGGAAGAACTTGGCGCAGATTTGGCCATCAACAGCAGAAAAACAGATCCGGTTCGATTCATTCGAAAAGAACTGGGCGGTGTCCAAGCTTCCATCAGTGTCGCCGTTTCGCAAAAGGCGTTCGAACAAGCCTATCGTTCGGTTAAACGGGGAGGAACGATGGTGATCGTCGGCCTTCCGAATGGTGAACTGCCCATCCCTATTTTTGACACCGTTCTCAACGGAGTGACAGTGAAGGGGTCTATTGTCGGCACGAGAAAGGACATGCAGGAAGCATTGGACTTCGCCGCCCGGGGTAAAATCCGCCCGCAAATTGAAACCGCTCCATTAGAATCCATTAATGACGTATTTGACAGAATGCTCTCCGGAAAAATCAACGGCCGGGTTGTGCTGACCATGCAATAAAAATAAGGTCGGGAGCTGTCCGAAAAGTGTCATCGTCTTGGAAGGTCGGCATGAGAATATGAAAACAACGCTTTTTGGGCAGCCAATTATGTTTTACTAACAGCGGAAGCACTGTTGATGAAAATTTTATTTCCCGGAAAATTGTCGAAATGCATGCTGAAGGGG
>CALKIU010000181.1 GCA_937995745.1 uncultured Bacillaceae bacterium
AACAAGAATTCGGGTAGCTATCAAATATCAACATTTATCTTTAACAGAGCCTTTTGCAAAAATAAAACACCCTCCAATGGGGGAGGGGATTCAGTAAATGGCTTTATGCTCTTTAATGACCCGGAGCTTCCGGGCGTCGAAATTTTCCGGCCCCTGGACGGGCAGTCCCACTTCAATATTTTTCTTAATATAATGAAGATTTTCCATTGTGATAATTTCTCCGGGAATAAAAATGGGGATTCCCGGGGGGTAAACCATGATGAATTCGGCAATAATCCGCCCTTCCGATTCATCAAAGGGAACGAGCTCCGTTTCCGCATAAAACGCATCCCGCGGAGAAAGAGCGAGAACGGGAATTTCCGGAAGCAGCACGGGCCTGTCATTATTTTTGCAGGTTTTTTTGCAGTTTTTCGCCAATTCCCGCAGGGCTTCAACCAAAATCCTGCCTTCTTCCTCCGTGTCTCCCGGCGTGATGAGGCACAAAATATTGTAAAGGTCGGACAACTCCACTTCAATATTATAATTCTCCCTCAGCCATTTTTCTGCTTCATATCCGCTAATGCCCAAATTTTTAACGGATATAATCAACTTTGTCGGATCATAGTCAAATGTGGCTTTAGTTCCGAGAATTTCTTCCCCGACACAATACAAGCGGTCAATTTCATTTATCTGTCTTCGGATCGATTGGGCCAGTTTAATCGTCCGATCGAGCATCTCTCTTCCCTTTGTCGCCAATTGTTTTCTGGCCACATCAAGCGATGCCAGCAGCAAATAGGAAGTGGATGTGGTGGTCAGCATGCTCAAAACGGATTGAACCCGCTTATGGGAGACAAGCCCTTCTTTCATGTTCAGAATGGAACTTTGCGTCATGGAACCGCCCAATTTATGTACGCTCGTGGCTGCCATATCTGCACCGGCCTGCATGGCTGAAAGGGGCAAATCTTCATGGAAATGAATGTGTACGCCATGTGCTTCATCGACTAATACCGGCACCCGGTATGAATGGGCTATTTCAACGATTTTTTTCAAGTCCGCCGCAATCCCGAAGTAGGTGGGATTGATGACAAGGAGCGCTTTGGCGTCCGGATGCTGTTCCAAAGCTTTTGATACGGCGTCGGTGGTAATTCCGTGGGAAATTCCCAGCTTTTCATCCACAACGGGATGAATGAAAATCGGGATCGCTCCTGAAAAAATGATTGCGGACATGACCGACTTGTGAACATTTCTCGGAACAATGATTTTGTCCCCGGGGCCGCAGACGGACATGATCATGGCCATAATGGCTCCGCTTGTTCCTTGGACGGAGAAAAAGGTATAATCAGCCCCGAAAGCCTCCGCTGCCAATTTCTGCGCTTCTTTTATAATTCCCTTTGGGGTATGTAAATCATCCAAAGGTCCGATATTGATCAAATCAATGGATAGAGCCCGCTCACCGATAAATTCTCTAAATTCGGGGGCCATTCCCCTCCCTTTCTTATGCCCGGGAATATGGAATTGTACGGGGTTTTTCTTGGCATGCTCAACCAGGCCGGTGAACAGCGGGGTATCAAATTGGGAAAAAGACAATTCAATTCACACCTCTTTAGCCGAGATTTTAAATATCTATTTCCGGTAAGGGAATCATCGTGTTTATATATAAACAAAAACAAAAAAATTATAGCATTATTCATTTATCTTGCCCAGAGGAAAGAAATTAAGAAGCGGTTTTTCCCTTGTTTTCAGCAAACTCCGCCAATTTCATTATTTATTTTACATGAATTAAGAGGAATTCCACTAAAAAAATAGAATTATTACGGGGGAGGAGATATAGATGAATTGGAAAACGAGAGTCACGGAATTGCTCGGGATCAAATACCCGATCATCCAAGGGGGGTTGGCGTATTTAGCCTACTCGGAACTGGCTTCCGCGGTCTCCAATGCCGGGGGTCTCGGACAAATCACGGCCATGTCCTTGCCGGATGCGGAAACTTTGCGGGAAGAAATCCGAAAAGTGAAAAAGATGACGGATAAACCGTTCGGCGTGAATTTCGCCATCGGGCAGCACGGACGTCCTTATATGGATTATTTGGAGGCGGCGATTGAGGAGAAGATTCCGGTGATCAGCGTTACCGGCGGCAATCCGGCGCCGATTTTGGAAAGATTGAAGGACACAAATATAAAGAAGCTTGTTCTCGTCGCCGCGGCAAGGCATGCGGTTAAAGCGGAAGAACTGGGAGCGGACGCGGTCATTGTCGTTGGACAGGAGGGAGGCGGGCATTTGGGCAAAAGCGATTTGGGAACTATGGTGTTAACGCCGCGAGTGGTTGATTCTGTGTCCATTCCGGTGATAGCTTCCGGCGGCATTGGTGATGGCCGGGGACTGATGGCCGCACTTGCTCTTGGAGCGGAAGGCATCGAAATGGGAACCAGATTTATCGCCACGAAAGAATGCGTCCATGCTTGCCAAGCTTATAAGGAACGTCTTGTTAAAGGCACGGAAAATGATACGGTTGTTATTAAGCGCTCGCTCGGAGCTCCTGGGAGAGCGATCGCCAACGCTTGGACGGAAAAAATTCTGCAAATTGAGAA
The DNA here is from genome assembly GCA_937995745.1 of uncultured Bacillaceae bacterium. Classification (GTDB taxonomy): domain Bacteria; phylum Bacillota; class Bacilli; order Bacillales; family Cytobacillaceae; genus CALKIU01. The sequence goes on from CALKIU010000181.1 coordinate 2,569, forward strand.
AGAAGGCGGCGGGTATGAACAATTGAAAGATTATATAAGCGGCGCCGCAAACCGGAGATATATTTATGAGGGGAGAGAAGATGAAGGATTCGGTTGGGCCGGCCAAGTGATGGGACTCATCGACGATATTCCCTCCGTATCCGAATTGTTTGCCAGGATGATTCGTGAAGCGGAAGAAATCAGAAACAAATGGAGTGTTTGAAGGTTTAAGAACGTCCCGTTTCCACGGTACTGAACGCCAATTGTTTTGCCTCGGGGAACAAACTGATTAAAATCAATCGGAAGAAAAAAGCGGAATGAATGCTTTCAGCCGATGGCTGATTTGAGTCCCCCTTTTTTTTTCTGTTCTCATTTCCCGGTCAAAAACCGGGAAATATTATAAAATTTTTATGGAATTTAAAGGATGTCTAGGCATAGGTACAAATTTGTTGCATAAGAATTAAAATACTCATACTATAAAATAACCACAGAAATAAAAGGGGGGGGAAGAGAGTTTGCGCTATTTGATGAACTCTCAAGCCGGCAGGAAGAAGTCTGAACAGGAGAGGACGAGGACGGCGGTATTAAGGATGGAATTGGATTATGAGCTTGCCATGTTGTATGAGGCCATTCAGGAAAATAATGAAAAACAGAAGCACAAAAGCATGGAACGGTTGGAAAAAATTAGATCTGAACTATTAACATTAAAAGCATTATAAAATTTGACAAGGAGATTTTGGAAATGAATAAAAACAAGATCGGTTCTTCTTCTTAAAACGGGCTCTTCGCTACAACGGGGAGTTCGTTTTTTGCTGATTCCGACGAATTTTATCCATTAAAGCGAGTCTGGAAGTTGAACGTTTTTTTGAATTCCATTACCCTTAAATTAACAAGATCGTTTCATATAAAAATCTGATGAAGGAAGTCGATTAGTCTTGAAATGGGTTGAAATTGACAATTGTGCCAGACATTGGGTCAAGGAGGCGGGCGAAAGGATTAAAGAATCGCTTTCAACACCGTTGCATATCCAAATTAAATCAGGGCGGAATGATTTTGTCACAAATATAGACAAGGAAACGGAAAAATTCTTTATCGAAAGAATCAGAAGGAAATTTCCGGACCACCGCATTCTCGGAGAAGAAGGATTTGGAGACCCTGTGAAAGATTTAAACGGAATTGTTTGGATCATCGATCCCATCGACGGCACGACGAATTTTATCCACCAACGGCGAAATTTTGCCATTTCTGTAGGTATTTTTGAAAATGGGTGCGGGAAAATTGCTTATATATATGATGTGATAAACGGAGAACTTTTTCATGCTGTACACGGGGAAGGAGCTTTCCTGAACGGAAACCCTTTGCCCCGTCTGGAACGGGTTCACGTAAACGAAGCGGTTATCGGATTAAATCCTGCCTGGCTTATTGCTAACCGCCGCATAAACCCCGTTATTTTGCGGGAATTGGTGCGCGATGTCAGGGGAACCAGATCATACGGCTCGGCGGCCATTGAGATTGCAGGTGTTGCCGCCGGAAGATTGGACGCTTATTTAAGTCTGCGCCTGTCCCCGTGGGATATTGCCGGAGGCTTGATTTTGTTGAAAGAAGTGGGCGGCGTTGCCACGAATTTGCGGGGAGAGCCTCTCAATTTGTTGCAGGAAAATACAGTGATTTTTTCGAAGCCGGGTTTATATGAGGAAATAATGAGGGATTATTTGGAAGAAGGAAAATGGTGACAACCCCCGTTTTTATGTTTTTTCAACGGGGGAAGTTGTCAAGAAATGAATTGCAAAAAATGCACGGACTCTTTTCTTTTGGTTAAAACGCCAGCAGTCCGTTGTTCAAAGCTCTCCGTCATTTGCCATCTTTCTTTTCATGGTAAAGCCGATTCCAAAAATCGCTATTAACAAAACGACGAAGATAATAGTCCCGATCATGTTGTTTTGCCCCAGGGAGATTCCGACTCCGATCATGGACAAGCCGGCGAGAACCGCTAAAATGAGGAAACGCCATTTGATATTTTTCATTGTACAAACCTCCTGCAAATTTAAAGCCATGCGAATGCCTCCGTTTTATTTTAAACGAAAGATATTTTCTTTTCCACTGAATAAAGAATAAAACAAAGCGGAGCCCTGAAATCGGTCCGGCATGGCGCGGGCAGGAGGAAGCGGCGCCGGACTCAACATACCGATGTTCATTCATAACGATATTGAAGGGCAGGCAAATTGGTGCTTGTTTAAGGGATTTCATTTTGTGTGAGAAAAATCAGCACTTTCTGTATATTGGTTACATACGGGGAAACATCGAACAAAGGGGAGAGGGGCCGATGGATTTTGCCGAAAGCTTGCAACTTTTTGCAAAGATTTACAAAGTTCATGAAAATCCGGAGCAGGGGATGCGGTTTTTATATTTGACCGTTGTGATTCTGGCGGCGGCCGTATACCAAATGGGATTTGCCAGAAAGCTTCCACTGTTAAAAACTGTTATCGTATATCTTCTTTTGGCAGCAGGGGCCACAATATTGACGCTTCTTGCCGTGTTTTTGCCGATTGCCGAAGGCCTGGCGATAATGGCCGTGATACTTGTTTTGTATAAAATCCGCCGGATATGTGAACGACTGTCAAAAAAGGAGGGAGAAAGCATTTGAACTCACTTCAGGATGCTGTCTATAATTGGTTGACCATCAAAGTCGTTTGTGACCACAGACCGGATGATGCCGCTGCCAGGGAGACGGAGCAGTTGTTTTGGGAGATTTTAAAGAATGAGCATTCCGTTCGAAATATAAAAGTGACGGAGGATTCATCCATGTACTATGTACAAGTTGAACTACAGGGAAAAGACCGTTCCTACCGTTTTCCCCGCCAATTGGTGGAAGCGATGCTGACGCAGATTGCCCGGGAGCCGGAAAAGTACAAAAACTTTTCATAATCAGTGATGGATTGGCGCCGGAAAAAGGCGGGCAAAATTTGTCTTATGCAGACGAAAACTCAAGGGAACATCCATGTGTGATGTTTATTCATTAAAATGTCGGTCTGTAAGGGCTCGAGCGGTAAAACCTGAATTTTCCCGTTGCCAATCTGTTTTTGGTCTTTTCTGTAATCCTTTTGTCGCAATCTGCGCACATATATGTATGTATAGGTCTGTTTTTTAATTTTTTTGCTTCAAATGAATCATCCGGGATCGTTTCAATCCGATCGCACAGAACACATTGAACCTTCATAAAACACACCTCAATAGTAAATGGCGGATTTCTACAGGTTTAATAATAAAGAAATGTCGGTTGCTTATCAAGAGCTAAATGCACCGAATGGAAATCTCTGTATTTGTGCAATTATTTTAAAGGAGGTCCGGAAAATGGGAAATCCTGTTGAACCTTCACTCACTCAGCCGCTTTATGAAGCATTGCAAAAAGAACGTTTTGCCATCCTTTCAACGATTGATCATGAAACAGGCGCCCCTTGCAGCCATGCGATTTCATGGATTTTCGCCAAAGATGAAAACACCGTGCATTTTGCGATTAGCAATCGTTCAAGAGCCCTTCCCAATATAAAGAAGAACAATCTGTTGTCTATAACTGTTTTTGCTAACGAATCGGTTTATTCCATTTGCGGACATGCAGAAATTAAAACGGAAAGAATCGAAGGGATTCCCCTGAAATTGGCATTGGTAACGGTGAAAATTGACGAAGTGCGGGACATTATGTTCTACGGCTCTATCCTCAGCGTGGAACCTGTTTACAAAAAAAGCTATGATGAAAAAGCGGCTGCCCGGCTGGACAATCAAGTAATGGAAGCGTTAAGAAAAGCTTAGTCATGTACAGACTAAGCTTTTTCTAATT
>CALKIU010000182.1 GCA_937995745.1 uncultured Bacillaceae bacterium
TGGTTCCGCACCGGGGATATCGGTTTTTTGGATGAAGAAGGCTTTCTCTATGTGCAGGACCGCCGCAGCGATTTAATTATTTCAGGAGGGGAAAATATTTACCCTGCCGAGGTGGAAGAGGCGCTCATGTCCCATCCGCGTGTGAAAGATGCCGGTGTGATCGGCGTGGAGGATCCGGAATGGGGACAGGTTCCCGTCGCTTTTGTCGTTAAGGAGGGTTCTGTTTCCGCGGACGAACTTTTCAAATTTGTCCAAAGCAAGCTTGCCAAATATAAAGTGCCGAAAGAAATTTATTTTGTCGGGGAACTTCCCAGAAATGCTTCAAGAAAGCTTTTGCGGAGAAAATTGCGGGAAATGTTGGAAAAAGGCGAAGAAGATCTTTTGCGACCCGCAGGCGAATGAAACAAGCGCCGGAAGAAAACGGACTCCGGCGCTTTAATTTGTATCAGTCAATCCTTTCTCAAGGGCTTTGAGGTTATCTTCCATAATGGAAAAATAATCGCGGTTATTTTTAATATCTTCCTCTGTCAGGACGGCTAAATTATGGAGCGTTAACGATTCTCCTTTGATGGCATCCCGGACAATTTCCGTCAATTTGGACGGGATGTTTTGTTCAAAGAAAACGTATTTCAATCCGTGGGTTTCCGCTGTCTTGACAATGTTGGCCAATTCTTTTTGCGACGGTTCGCTGGAAGAAGAGATGCCGGCAATGCTGATCTGTTTCAAACCGTAGCGTTTTTCCCAATATCCGTACGCGGCATGGGAGACGATAAATTTCTTTGTTTTTGCTTTGTCAACCAGTTGATGGAACCTTTTGTCCAAACTGTCCAGCTCCCCTGCCAGAATTTCATAATTTTTATTAAATATTTCTTCCTGTTCGGACATTTTTTTTGCCAGTTCGTCTTTAATCGTTGCGGCCAATTGTTTTGCGTATACCGGGTCAATCCAGACATGCGGGTCGATGACGCCGTGATGATGGCCGTCGTCATGATGATGGTGGTGTTCTTCTTCATGATTCCCGTCTTCTCCATGTTCTTCCGCAAACCGAATGCGTTCTCCGGCTGCAACAAAAGTGACATCTTCATTTGCCAACGATTTTTCCGCTTTATCGGCAAATCCTTCAAGACCGAAACCAATGTAAAAGAACAGGTCCGCTTCAGCAATTTTTATGATATCTTTTTGTGAAGGTTCGTATGTGTGTTCATCTGCGCCGGGAGGATAAACCGTTTCCACGCGGACATATTCTCCGCCAATCCGTTCCGTAAAATATTGGAGAGGATAGACGGTTGTATAGACGGTTATCCGCTCATCATTTGTTGTTGCGCTTTGTTCTTTTTGATTCCCGCACCCGGTTGCAATCAGGCTGAAAAAAAGAAGGGACATCAATAACAAAACGGGCTTTTTCAAATTGTTTCCCCCTTTCTGCCACTGTCGGAATTTAATAGGATTTATCGCGGTATGGAAATGTTTATACCGCTTTAGAGATGTCAACCAACATTTTTAAGAAATTAAAAATAATTCGTAATCATTACGATTTACGTAAATATCTTACCTGACCAGTGGTATAATTGCAAGGGAAAAATCGTCCGGCTGTTAGGGCATTTTTATCGGAACGGAAGGAAAAAATGGATGGATGGGGCGAAAGGTTTATTTTTTATAATGTTTGTCCGCAATCCTTGATACATGTAGTCTTATTATGTTGCCGGCTTGCGGGGTTATTCCCCTTCATACAGACAAAAGAGATAGAAAAGGGAGATGCAGGGAAGATGAGACTATTGGATGAAATTTTGCGCCACAATGAAGAATTTGTCAGGGAAAAAAGATATGAACAATATAAAACCACCAAGTATCCAAATAAAAAGATGGTTATTTTGACATGCATGGATACGCGGCTCATCGAATTGTTGCCCCGGGCTTTAAATGTGTCCAACGGCGATGCGAAAATCATTAAAACGGCCGGAGCGGTTGTGTCCCATCCATACGGGAGCATCATGCGGAGCATATTAGTCGCCGTTTATCAGTTGCAAGCAAATGAAATATTGGTCGTCGGCCATCATGATTGCGGCATGGCCGGGATGAAGGCGGAAACGATGATTGAACAAATGAAAGCAAGGGGAATCCGCGAAGAAGTAATAGATTTCTTGGATTATTCGGGAATAAACGTTTCCGAGTGGCTTGAAGGATTCCAATGTTTAGAAGATAGTGTACGCCACAGTGTGGAGATGATTAAAAAACATCCTTTGTTGCCAAAGGATGTTCCGGTGCACGGGTTGATTATTGATCCTGAAACAGGCAAACTGGATCTGGTTGTCAACGGCTATGAAGAGGAATGATTGTTTCTTTTCGGATATTCTTCGGGAACGGGATCAATTCCGCCTGGATGAAAAGGGTGGCACTTTAAAATTCTCTTTATCGTCAGCCAGCCTCCCTTTATGGCGCCAAAACGGCTGATCGCTTCCAGCCCGTATTGGGAGCAAGTCGGGTAAAAGCGGCAGCTCGGCGGCTTTAAAGGAGAGATAAATTTTTGATAAAAGCGGATGAAACCGATAAGCAATTTCTTCACCATGTCGATCTCTCTTTCTTCCGTTTCTTTTTTAAAAAATATCATAATATGCTATATTAGTCCAAGAAGTTGTTTAGCGCACGTCCGCTTGCTGTTTCAAGCGGATGAATGATGAGGAGGAGTGAAAAATATGCCTTCAGTTGAAAGTTTTGAATTGGATCACAACGCCGTCCAAGCCCCGTATGTAAGACATTGCGGCGTGCACAAAGTCGGGTCCGACGGGGTGGTATATAAATTTGATATCCGTTTTTGCCAGCCGAATAAAGAAGCGATGAAGCCGGATGCAATGCATTCCCTCGAGCATTTGCTCGCTTTTTATATTCGGAAGCATGCGGAAAAATACGATCATTTTGAAATTATCGACATCTCTCCCATGGGATGTCAAACAGGCTTTTATTTGGTCATTGCCGGAAAAGCCGAAGTGGAGGAAATTATCGATCTCCTGGAGGATACGATGAAAGATGCCCTGACTGCGGACAGCGTTCCGGCCGCAACAGAGGAACAGTGCGGACAAGCCAAGCTGCATGATTTGGAAGGGGCAAAACACCTGATGGAAAAATGGCTGTCCCATTCAAAAGAAGAATTGAAACAGGTTTTTGCTTCGTCATGATACGAACGGTAGGTAAATGCGCAACAATTTTGCCGGAGTTTTCTATTCGCCGTTTCGTTTTTGCCCAATACTCCGGCAGTGAAAAAAACCGGGAATATTCCCGGTTTTTTTGATTGTGCGTAGATAAGTTTAAGAGGCTACAAAATGGGCGACAACAGACGGGAAACCGATTCTTTAAAGCGAATTTTTAAAGGTCTTTGCTGATATTTTTCCAGCGTCAGTTCACGGGACACTTTCATGTCTTCATAAAAATGTTCAGTCAGCTTGGCGGCGATCTTTTCATTATAGATAAATGCATTGGCCTCAAAATTCAGGCGGAAGCTGCGGACGTCAATGTTCGCGGAGCCGACGGATGAAATTTTCCCGTCGACGACAATCGTTTTGCAATGAATGAATCCGTTGTTATAAATATACGCTTTTACGCCTGCCTGAAGCATTTCCCCGATATAATACGTGGTTGCCCAGTAGACAAAAGGGTGATCCGGTTTATTCGGAATCATGATTTTGACGTCCACTCCCGACAAAGATGCGATGCGGAGGGCGTCAAGGATGCTGGCGTCGGGTATGAAATACGGTGTTTGAATCAGAATGCTTTCTTTGGCGGAAGCAATCATTTTAATGTAGCCGTTCTTTATTTGCTCATAGACGGAATCAGGGCCGGATGAAACGATCTGCATGCTGACATTCCCCGCCGATACGTCCCTCGGAAAAAGATTTTCGGAATAACTGATATCATAGCGATCGGAGGCCTGATTCCAATCGAGGATAAAGCGTGTTTGAATTTCAAGAACGGCGGTACCCCTGATGCGCAGATGGGTATCGCGCCAATAACCGAATTTAGGATCGCTTCCCAAGTATTCGTCCCCGACATTAAAGCCGCCCAAGTATCCGATTTTTCCGTCGATGATGACTAATTTGCGGTGGTTCCGAAAATTGATCCGCAAATTGATAAAGCGCAGTTTGGAAGCAAAAAACGCCTCCACTTCTCCTCCGGCCTCGCGAAACTCTTTGAAAAACCGTTTTGTCAGCCTTCTTGAACCGAGGTCGTCATAAAGAATCCGGACCTTTACCCCTTCTCTCGCCTTTTCGGTCAATGCCCGGATTAGTTTCTGGCCGATTTCGTCTTTTCTGAAAATATAATATTGCATATGGATATGATCTTTGGCGTTTTTGATGTCTTCGAGAAGGCGCTCGAATTTTTCTTTGCCATCCGTAAAAATTTCCACTTCATTATCTTGCGTCAATAAAGCGTCATTATTTAATAAGTGCATATAAATCAAATCGTGGTACTCCGCTTCAACGTCGCTCAAATAACAAAATTGCCTCTTTGATATGGCATCGAGCTGTTTGCGAATCAGCTCGTCCACACCAATTTTTTTCTGGTCCTCCCAGTGGAACATTTTTCTCCGCGAAAGGTTTTGTCCCAGCAAAATATATAAAATAAATCCGAGGCCGGGGATAAAAAACAGCACCAGAATCCAGGCCCAAGTGGCGCTTGCGTCTCTCCGTTCCAGAAAGATGATGATCGCTGCAAAAATCATATTAAGCAGAAAGATTAGTCCAACCAGAAACGAATTGATACTCATTCCGACTCCTCACTGTTTCATAATTGATTTCCCCAGCGATATTCCGGCTGGAACCCTGGCAATGGCAAAGAATATCCGCGACAGTATGAATAAAGGCAAAGGATTGATAGAAACGGTTGTCATTGGTTTCCTCCCTTGCTTTTATCATGCGGTTATGATTGGCGTTATTTTACCTCAAAAACCATTAAAAAGACTATATAAAGTTATTTTATCATGAAAATGATCTCCTTTTGTAAAAAGATAAGAAAACTTGTCTGATCCGGAAGTTTATTTCCTTGCGGAGCAGGACATGATAAGTACGGGAGGATGATGAATATGTCAAATGATGTAAAAAAAGCTATCAATTTACAGATTGCCAATTGGACAGTGCTCTATTACAAGTTTCATAATTATCACTGGTTTATTAAGGGACACCACTTTTTCACTCTTCATGAGAAATTTGAAGAGCTTTACAATGAGGCCGCAGAGTATGTGGACGAATTGGCGGAAAGACTGTTGGCCCTGGGAGGGAGGCCGGCAGGCACATTGCAGGAATGCCTGTCAATCGCTTCTGTAAAAGAGGCGGAAGAATGTGAAAATGAAAAGCAAATGCTGGAGACGGTTCTTTCCGACTTTACGCAAATTTCCTCAGAGCTGGACCGGGCCATTGAACTAGCTGAAAATGAAGGAGACTCCGTCACGGCTGATATGTTTATCGGCATGCAAACTAGCATTCAAAAGCACAGTTGGATGTTCAAAGCCTATTTGCAAAAATAAAAAAGCTGTCTGTTGACAGCCTTGTTTCGTTTGCTTTTGGGCACAAGCAGAGCGCCGGGAATCGCCGTTTACGTTTTTACTCTCGGAGTGTGCCCGCTTTTTTTATGTCCTTTTGGCGATTAATGGAACATACCGCTCCGGCCGGAAGAAGCGTTGTTGTTTTGGCCGTATTTTTCCCGGGCAAATTTGCCTTTCAAAGATTCAAATATATATAAACCGACTAAATTGTACAACTCTCTGTGATCCAAGCTTTTTATGATTTTCATGAGATCTTCATAAGACATTTCTTCCAACAATGCGAATGTGAGCATTAAAATTTCTTCGTCATTGCCAGTGAGTTGATCACGATAAAATTCATAAATATCATCGATAAGTTTCATCTCTACACCCCCGTTTCATATATTATACCTTATCTTTATCAAGAATTTAAAAAAAAGAACCCGGCTGAATGACGGTCCTTAAAACCAATGATTTTCCCGTGCCCGGAAGGATTGGCGGAACGTTTGGCGCGGCTGTCTCTTCCGAGGAAACGGAAAACGGCCGCTAAACGGGCGTTTTGTTTTATAATAGGTTCAACAGCAGAAAATTCTTGCGGAGCGGAAACAAAGGCGGCCGATGAACTCAAGCCGCTGTGGACGCGGTCCATGAAACATACGGTGTTTGAAAGAAAATGGATGCTCATCCTCTTTAAAAATGGCCAAATATTCGAAGGGAGCAGCAGAATATGATTGAGTTTCAAGATGTTAACGGAAACACGGTCCGCCTTGAATTTAAAAAGAATGCTTTTTCCATTCCCCCCCGTCATGTGCTTGTCATTTGCCGCTATAAAAACAAATGGCTCCTGACAAGGCATAAAAAAAGGGGACTTGAATTTCCCGGAGGCAAGGCGGAAGACGGGGAAACCGTTGAAGAAGCGGCCGTCCGGGAAGTGTTTGAGGAGACGGGAGCCGTCATTCATGAATTGCGCTACTTGGGGGAATATGAGGTGAGCACCGGGAAAGAGACGTTTGTAAAAGCGATTTTTTACGGGGAAGCGGACGCCATTTTGGACAGGGACAGCTACTGTGAAACGGAAGGACCGGTTTTATTGGAAGGAAATATTCTCGATTTGCGCCGGGGGCCGGATTTCAGTTTTATCATGAAAGATCAAGTGATTGAAAAAAGCCTTCGTCTCATCAAAGAAGGTATTCCAAAAAGGTGAACATACCGGCTACTTTAATCGCTTTACCGGTGTTTAATCAGTCTTTTTTCCATGTACTCCACAAGCTGATACATAAGGGTGGCAAAAATGGCGATGACAAAAAGAGACATGAGGACGAGGGTAAAATTAAACACTTGAAAGCCGTAAATAATCAAATATCCGAGCCCTCTCGACGAAACGAGAAATTCGCCGACAATGACCCCGACCCAGGACAGACCGACATTCACTTTCAAGGTGGAAATGATGGCCGGAAAGGATGCCGGCAAAATGGCCTCTGCAAATTTTTGTGTTTTTGTGGCTCCGAATGTCTCCAGCACTTTTAAATAGTTTGGATCCACTTCCTTGAAAGATGTATAGACAACGATGGCTGTAATAATGACGGAAATGATCATTCCCATCATAATGATAGAACCGACATTCGGTCCGACGGCGACGATTAAAATGGGTCCCAAAGCCACTTTAGGCATGGAATTTAAGACGACGAGATAAGGGTCAAGGATTTTTGATAATAAGGGAGACCACCATAAAATGGCTGCCAATACGGTTCCGAAAAGCGTTCCCAAAATGAAACCGGCCACTGTTTCAAACAAGGTATAGCCGGCTTCCGCAAGGAGCGAGCCGTCATAGAGTTTGGCGACAAAAAGGTTCCACACTTTTGACGGGGAACTGAAAATAAGGGGATCGATCCACGAATGTCTCGAAGCCAGTTCCCAAACGGCAAAAAAAAGGATAAAAATAACAGCCTGATAAAAACGGACCCACCGCTTTTCCCGTTTTAAAGTTTGAATGTATTTCCGGTGAAGAAGAGCGATCTTATGTTGCTGCTTCAATTTCATCCAACTCCTTCCAGATTTGTTGGAATACGGCCTGGAAATCGGGATGATTTCTTGCTGCAAATGGCGACAGTGTCTTAAGTGTGGCGGGGATGGTGAAGGAACGGTAAATGGTGCCGGGACGGGGGGAGAGCAGGAAAATCCGGTCGCTCATCGCGATTGCTTCGCCGATATCGTGGGTAACGAGGATCGCCGTTTTTCCGAAAGATTTGAGGGTGGAATGAACCAAATTTTCAAGACGCAATTTTGTTTGTTGATCAAGAGCGGAAAACGGTTCATCCAACAGCAGCAGCTTTGGTTCTGTGGCCAGAGTCCTGACGAGCGCCGCCCGCTGTCTCATCCCGCCCGATAATTCGTGGGGATAGGACGATTCAAAGCCGGAAAGGCCCATTTGCCCGAGAAGCCGGAGGGCATTTTGTCTGCTTGCGGCGGTTAAGGTTTTCGTGAGTTTTAAGCCGATCAAAATGTTTTCTTCAATCGTCTTCCACGGAAACAAGTAATCTTGTTGCAGCATGTAACCGATTTGGTTCTTCATTTTATGGACGGGAACTCCTTCAAGAAATGCCGCTCCTTCCGTCGGTTGAATCAGTCCGGCGATAATGGACAGAAGCGTCGTTTTGCCGCACCCGCTCGGGCCGAGGAAGGAGACGAATTCCCCTTCCCCGATTTCAAGGGTTACGCCGGCCAAAGCAGTGGTTGCGGATTTTTTGGTAAAATAAGTGTGATGGATGTTTTCCAGCTTTAAAAACACCATTCTGAACAGCCTCCTTGCCGTGAAAGGCGGTCATTCGGCCATCACTTTTTTTGCAAAATCCGTGTTGACGAGCGTGCCGTAATCGGCGCGGGCCGGCAATTCTCCCGCTTCTTCCATGATGTCCTGCAAATGGTTCCATTCATCTTCATCCAACAGCGGTTCTGTGGCAAAAGAGTTTTGTTTTTTGTATCGTTCGACAACGGTCTCTATTATTTCCAAGTCCGTATCGGGAAATTGCGGTTGGATTGCTTTGGCAATCTCCTTCGCTTCATTGTCTTTCACCCACTGCTGTCCTTTGTAAATGGCGCGGGTGAATTTTTCGATGATTTCAGGGTTCTTTTTGATAAAGCTTTTTTTGGCCATAAAGGTTGTGTACGGCACACGGCCCGATTCTTTGCCGAAAGACGCGAGAATATATCCTCTTCCTTCTTTTTCAAAAACGCTCGCCTGCGGTTCAAACAGCTGGACAAAATCTCCCGTGCCCGAGGCAAAGGCATTGGCTATATTGGCGAAGTCGACGTTTTGAATGAGGTGCAAATCTTTATGGGGATCGATTCCGTGTTTTTTCAGGACGTATTCGCCGACCATTTGCGGCATGCCCCCTTTTCTCTGCCCGAGAAACGTCGCGCCTTTCAATTCGCTCCAGGAAAAATTTTCGATTTTCTTCCGGGAGACCAGAAAAGTGCCGTCCGTCTGTGTTAACTGGGCAAAATTGATGACCGGGTCTTTCGCTCCTTGTGCGGCCACGTAAATGGAAGTTTCCGACCCGACAAGGCCGATGTCCGTCCCGTCGGAAAGGAGGGCGGTCATGACTTTGTCTCCGCCGGGAGTTAACATGAGGTCAATTTGCAAACCTTCTTCCGCAAAAAACCCTTTTTCCAGCGCCACATAAAAAGGGGTGTAAAAAATGGAATGGGTCACTTCGGCAACCTTGACCCGGACCGTTTCCGTGCTCTCTCTGTTGCAAGCGACGGCAGGTATCATGAAAAGAACAGCAAACAGCGCAGAAAGGAAGATTTTGAATTTGCTTTTTTTCACGGAGCAACCTCCCCGGATAAATTGTTTTAAACACATTTCCGCCTAAGGTATTGTATGAACCGCTTCATGAGATGGTGAGGTGTCCCGCAAATTTCCCCCATTTCCGCGTGACGGGCATGGAAACCTCATCGGGAAAAAACATAGTTGTAACGCCGAACGGTCAAGGGCAAACCCGTCCCGTCAAAAATGGGGAAGTGGCAGGCAAACCGAAGAATTTCCAGTAATTGTATAAAACACGCGTTTCCGCTAAAATGTTGGGAAAAAGGAGAGATTTGAATGGGGAAGCCCTTTGAATTAAATACGTATATTGTGACGGAAGGAAAGGCGAAGCGGCTGGAAGAGAACCTGTTTTGCCTTGTAAAGGAAGGTTACCATCTTTATCCCCTCGATCATCCCGTGGAAATTAAAAGGAAGGAAGGCGGCGAGGCGTGCGGCACGGCAATCATCAAAAAGATGATTTGGGAAAATAATCGGACAACAATCGAATATCAAATGATTTCCTTGTATACGATCAATTGATGAATTATGTTCTGACGGCATAGGAAGCCCCCTGACGCTTCATTTTCGGCAGCGGCCCGACGGACGACGGAAAAAGCCCCGGCCAAAAAAAAATAGCAGCCTGAAATGTCAGACCGCTATTTTTTATATTCTTAAACGATTGGACCGCCCTTTTCAGCGATTTCAGGAGATACGTTCTTGAATTTCTTAAAGTTTTCATGGAATTTGTTTGCCAGTTCTTTGGCTTTTTCTTCATACGCTTTCTGATCTGCCCATGTTTTTTGCGGCTGGAGAACTTCATCGGGAACACCGGGTACATGCAACGGAATGTAGAGGCCGAAAATTTCGTCCCGGACTGTTTCGACGTTGTTTAATTCTCCTTCTAGAGCCGCTTGAACCATGGCACGGGTATAGCCCAACTTCATACGGCTTCCGACGCCGTACGGTCCGCCTGTCCAACCTGTGTTTACAAGGAATACTTGGGCGTTATGCTCGTCGATTTTCTTGCCGAGCATCTCAGCGTAGACCGTGGCAGGAAGCGGCAAGAACGGTGCACCGAAACATGCGGAGAACGTTGCTTCAGGGCTTGTTACACCCCGTTCTGTTCCGGCGAGTTTTGAAGTATAGCCGCTCAAGAAATGGTACATTGCCTGCTCTTTTGTCAATTTAGCAATGGGAGGAAGAACCCCAAATGCATCCGCTGTCAAGAATACAATGGTATTCGGATGGCCGGCGATGCTCGGTTCAACAATATTGTCGATTGCCTGAAGCGGATAAGCCGCCCGGGTATTTTCTGTTAATGAGCCGTCATCGTAGTCCGGTTCACGGGTGTCTTCATCAATGATGACGTTTTCGAGAACGGATCCAAAACGGATGGCGTTGTAAATTTGCGGTTCCTTTTCTTCGGACAAATTGATGCATTTTGCATAGCAACCGCCTTCAATATTGAATATGCCGTTCGCGCTCCATCCGTGTTCGTCATCTCCGATTAAGCGGCGGTTTGGATCAGCTGACAGAGTCGTTTTTCCGGTACCGGACAATCCAAAGAACAGGGCCACATCGCCTTCACGGCCGACGTTTGCCGAGCAGTGCATCGGCAGGATGCCCATCTCAGGCAGCAAATAGTTCATGACGGAGAAAATGGACTTTTTCATTTCTCCGGCGTATTCAGTGCCGCCGATCAACACTGTGCGCCGTTCAAATGAAATAATGATAAATGTTTCAGTTTTTGTTCCGTCCACAGCCGGATCTGCCTTAAATCCGGGAGCTGAAATGACTGTAAACTGCGCTTCGTGATCTTTCAGTTCCTCTTTTGTTGGCCGGATGAACAATTGATGCACGAACAGATTGTGCCAAGCATATTCGTTGATGACTTGGATTGGCATTCTGTATTTTTTGTCAGCGCCCGCAAACCCTTTGAATACAAAGATCTCGTCTTTTTCTTTCAGGTAATTGATTACTTTTTTATAAAGGTTATCAAAAACTTGTTGAGAAATAGGCTGATTGACAGGGCCCCAATCAATTTTGTCCTTTGTTGACGGTTCTTCCACAATGTACTTGTCTTTCGGCGAACGTCCGGTATATTTGCCGGTTGTTGCCCGAACTGCGCCGGTGGAAGTTAAAATTCCCTCATTGCGTTTTAAAACTTTTTCCACGAGTTGGGGAACGGAAAGTTGAACGCGCACATTGTCTTGTTTTAAAAGCTCATTAAGTTCAGTGGGAATGCTAACTGAATTCATCTGATGAATACCTTCCTTTTTCGTTAAATTTTTGAAAGTAGTTGCACTCAAAGATTAGTATAGCACAACTCTTTTATTAATCTATACTAATCATTAGAAAAAAAAGTGAATTTTTTTTAAAAAAACAATAAATTACATATTTTTACTGTAATTAATTTGTTAATTTACTATTCCTTTATTTTTATCATCCTTGCCGGTTTTCTATGATCGGGAAAATATTCCAGGGGATGGCGGCGTTCGCTGACAGAGGAAAAAGCAGACGGAGAGTGCCCGCAAAATAAGTTTTGACGCATGCAACAAAAAGCTCATTTTTTCTAAAAAAACAGAACCGCTTCCCCTGGTTCGGGCGTATAATATGGAAGACAAACATTTGCCGACTGACAGGAATGAAAAAAATGCCGGCGTCGGATGGAGTTTTATTTTTTATTAAGAATTATTTCTAAAATGTATTGACGCATTTTAGCATGTAGGTTAACATTCTGTTTTGAACGGATACTCTTATCCCGAGTAGGTGGAGGGAACAGGCCCTATGAAACCCGGCAACCTGCTTTTGGACGGAAGATGAACCGAACGGGCGGACGGTTCTTTCGTTCGTGTCTTTCTTCTGTTCAAAGAAAGGTGCTAACCTGGAGCAAGGAGCAAGTCCTTGAACGATAAGAGTGAAAGGAGAAAACAGACAGAACAACCTTTCCTCGGGGGAAAGGTTTTTTCTTTGGCTGTGGTGATGCCTTCGTTGTGGGAATAAAAAACAGGTGACGGTGGTCTGTTCATAAAAAAGGCCTGTTTATTTAATACTACATAGGGAATGAGTACCGTATTCAATTTTGCCCATGCAGGAACGTTTATGTTTTGCAGTTTACATAAAGAGGAGGAAGCCAATGAAAAAGAAGAGACGTCGCTTATTTACTTCTGAGTCAGTAACGGAAGGCCATCCGGACAAAATTTGTGACCAAAT
The DNA here is from genome assembly GCA_937995745.1 of uncultured Bacillaceae bacterium. Classification (GTDB taxonomy): domain Bacteria; phylum Bacillota; class Bacilli; order Bacillales; family Cytobacillaceae; genus CALKIU01. The sequence continues at coordinate 12,534 of CALKIU010000182.1, forward strand.
TTCAGATGCCATATTGGACGCGATTTTGGAAAAGGATCCGTACGCCCGTGTGGCCTGCGAAACATCTGTAACGACCGGTTTGGTTCTTGTGGCCGGGGAAATTACGACCACCACCTATGTAGATATTCCGCGAATCGTTCGCGAGACAGTCAGGGAAATTGGTTATACAAGGGCGAAATTCGGATTTGATGCCGAAACATGCGCCGTGATTACCTCCATTGATGAGCAGTCTCCGGATATTGCGATGGGCGTGGACAGGGCTCTCGAAGCGCGCGAAGGCACGATGACCGATGATGAAATTGAAGCGATTGGCGCCGGAGACCAAGGGTTAATGTTTGGTTTTGCCTGCAATGAAACGGAGGAGCTGATGCCGCTTCCGATTTCACTGGCTCACAAATTGGCCCGGCGTTTGGCGGAAGTAAGGAAAAAAGATATTCTTCCGTATCTTCGTCCTGACGGGAAAACGCAAGTGACGGTTGAATACGACGAAAATGACAAACCGGTCCGCATTGATACCATCGTCGTTTCGACGCAGCATCATCCGGACTTTACATTGGAGCAGATTGAGCGCGATATTAAAAAGCATGTCATCGAACCGGTTGTACCGAAAGAATTGATAGACGAAAACACAAAATATTTTATCAATCCTACCGGACGCTTTGTCATTGGCGGTCCGCAAGGCGATGCGGGGTTAACCGGCCGTAAAATTATTGTTGACACCTACGGGGGTTACGCCAGACACGGCGGCGGGGCTTTCTCAGGAAAGGATCCGACAAAGGTCGACCGTTCCGGCGCCTATGCAGCCCGTTATGTAGCCAAAAATATTGTCGCGGCCGGATTGGCAGACAAGGTGGAAGTCCAACTGGCTTATGCCATCGGCGTGGCCCAACCGGTTTCCATTTCCATCGACACATTCGGAACAGGCAAGGTCAGCGAAGATGTGTTAATCGAACTTGTCCGCAAAAATTTTGATCTTCGTCCCGCCGGAATTATTAAGATGCTCGATTTGCGGCGCCCGATTTACAAGCAGACGGCGGCTTACGGCCATTTTGGCAGGTCGGATATCGATCTGCCTTGGGAAAGAACGGACAAAGCTGAAGAATTGCGCAAGCAAGCTTTGGAACTGGCAAATACTTGAAAGGACGCAGGTGTTTGACAAGTGGAAACATTTATGTCAGACTCCAATAAAACCGGGTAGAAATATTTCGGAGGGAGTTACTTTGAGCGTAACTCCTTCTTTGTTGTTGGCGAAAATTCCCGTATCGTTAAAATGTACCGATTGATCCAAAATCATGTATTTTATGATAAAAAATGACTGAAAGAATGCAGCAACGGAAAAAATAATGAAACGGTTTTTAAGGATTCTTCGTCATTATTTACAGATCTGTCACAGAAAGTGAAATCATGACAGACAAACAATTCAACGAGATGGTTCCGGTCACTTGCTGCACTTGATGCACGGCCGTTAACCGAAGCTGGTAATGGAGTAGGTGAATAACAGAATGAGTGGTTTTATCGGATGCATTTTTGAACTGCCGCAAACATGCAGTGAGGAAGAAAAACAAAAATGGATGGACTTAAACCGGTTGATTTCCCACCGGGGGCCGGATGATCACGGCTGTTATTTTGATGAATATGTGCGTATTGGTTTCCGCTCGTTGCAAACCGACGGGGGAGAAGCCGGTTCGCCCGTGTTGTTCGACAATGGCCGCCACTTGGTGGTGTTCAGCGGAAAGTTGTACAATAAGCCGGAACTTGCGGAAGAGGTGCGGGAGACAAATACTGAAACCGGTTTTGAATTAAATTCGCCCGCACAGTTGATTTTGGCATTGTACAATCGCCATCGGGAAAAAATTTGCGAAAAACTGCGCGGGATGTTTGCTTTTGTCATCTGGGACAAAGAGGAACAAACATTATTTGGAGCAAGGGACCCGTTCGGAATTGAACCTTTCATTTATTTGGAGGACGACGGTAGATTTTTCTTCGCTTCTGAAAAGAAAGGCATTCTTCCCGCCGTGGAAAATGAGAACAAAGCGGAACTGAATTCCGCAGCCCTTCAGTATTATTTTACATATCAATATGTGCCCGAACCGTACACACTTTCCGGAAAGATTCAAAAGCTGGAGCCGGGGGCCTATTTTATCAAAAAAACCGGCCGGCCGATGGAGATAAACAGTTATTGGAACGTTTCATTCCGTCCGGTTCACAAAGAGGAAGACGAATTTATTAAAGAAATCAGGGATGTTTTGCATGATTCCGTTAAAGCGCACGTAATGAGCGATGTTCCGGTCGGCTCTTTCTTGTCCGGCGGCATTGATTCAACGATTCTCGCTTCCATCGCCAAAGAATATGTACCCGATATCAAAACATTTTCCGTCGGTTTTGAGAGGGAAGGCTACAGCGAGATCGACGTGGCGAAAGAGACGGCTGACAAGCTTGGCGTGGAAAACATCAGCTATATCATTACCCCGGAAGAATATATGAATGAACTGCCGAAAATCATTTGGCATTTGGACGATCCTCTCGCCGATCCCGCTTGCGTTCCTTTGTATTTTGTCGCCAGGGAAGCGAGCAAACATGTCAAAGTGGCTTTATCCGGCGAAGGATCCGACGAATTGTTCGGAGGGTACAATATTTACCGCGAGCCCCAGTCATTGGAGATTTTCAACAAAATGCCAGGCTTTTTAAAAGCGATTTTGAACTTCATTGCCCGGTTGATGCCAGAGGGAATGAAAGGGAAAAGCTTTATTGAGCGGGGCACCACTCCCCTTGAAGAGCGGTATATCGGCAATGCGAAAATGTTTTCCGAAGAGGAGAAAGAAGAGCTTTTGCGCGCCTATCTGCCGGATGTAAAATACACGGATATCACGAGACCTTTATATGAAGCATGCCGCGAAAATGACCCGGTGGAACGGATGCAGTTTATCGATATTCATACGTGGATGCGCGGCGATATTTTGTTAAAAGCCGACAGGATGACCATGGCCCATTCTTTGCAAGTGCGCGCGCCGTTCTTGGACAAGAAGGTTTTTGAAGTCGCGGCAAAAATTCCGACTCATTTAAAAACGTCCCACGGGACGACAAAATACATTCTCCGCAAGGCCGCGGAGGGAATCATCCCTGAACATGTGCTGAACAGGAAAAAACTCGGCTTTCCGGTGCCGATTCGCCATTGGCTGAAAAATGAAATGCATGACTGGGCGAAAAATATTATTTATGAGAGCCAGGTCGATCATCTCATCAACAAAAAATATGTATTGGACCTGTTGGATGACCATTGCCGCGGCAAAGGGGATTACAGCAGAAAAATTTGGACGGTTCTTGTATTTATGGTCTGGCACCAAGTGTTTGTGGAGAAAAAATATTCGTTTGAAAAAGAAGTGTTGGCGAAATCAGCCGTTGATGCATAACGGAGGGGTTGTCCAAAAAGTCACATAACGTGACTTTTGAGACAACCCCTTTCCCTTT
>CALKIU010000183.1 GCA_937995745.1 uncultured Bacillaceae bacterium
AGTGTCAAAGTATCAATTTGCAAAGATAAGCCGCTCTTTAAGTACTCAGCAAATGCCAATGCATGTTCCGATGTTATATCGGTTTCCATGTTATCGCCAATCGAATCAATAATTTGGGAGTATTTTGGAATGGAACCGATAGAGGCTGCTTTCTTGATGATGGCTTTTAAAATTTCCTGCTGTCTTTTCCCGCGTTCGTAGTCGTTGTCAATTTTTCTTGTCCGCGCCAAAGCCAGCGCTTCCTCGCCGTTGAGATGTTGATAGCCTTCTTTCAGACTAATCGCATTATGCCTGTCCTTTGAATCTTGTTCAGTAAAGCTGATTGGAACATACATTTCAATTCCGCCGAGAGCATCGACGATTTCAATAAATGCTTCAAAATTGATTTTTACATAAAAATCAATGGGAATGTCGAGCAATTCCTCTATCGTCTCAATGGTTGCCAACGGGCCGCCGTAAGCATGGGCATGGTTGATTTTATCTTTATATCCGACCTCGGGAATATAAACGTAAGAATCCCGCGGAATACTTAGCAGTTTAATAGAGTTTTCTTTTTTGTTAAATGTTGCCACTAACAAAGCATCCGTTCTTGCGGAAGATTCGAATCCTCTCGTGCTGCTGTCATCCACTCCCATTATCAAGACTGAGACATTATCTACATTTGGTTTAATATTCCGTCCTTCCCGTTCGAGAGGGGTAAATGCTTTGTCCAATGCAAGTTCCGCTTTATTCAATAAAGATGCGCCATAAATCCCGGCAGCTGCAACAATCAAAAGTATGGGCAGGACGATAAAAAAGAATATCCTTCTTCTTCTTTTTCTCCTGCGTAAGTTTCTGCGCTCCATTCTGCTCAATTTAGACATTGTTAACTCCTTCTATCTACATATATTTAAAAAGAAATGGAACTTTAAACGAAAACTATTTTACAATCTTTTAAACGAATCGCAAAATTTTTTATTCGTTTAAATAATATTTTCACCTTTTTATTCGGTAACATTTCAGACGAAATTAACATGTTAAAAGTTTCAATTAAATACCATATTTTTCAGCAGACCGGGAAGAATGCATATGGTATCACTCCACATCCTCTTCCAAATAAAGCATTTCGCCTTCGGTGATTTCCCCCTGGCCGTTGGTCAACTCCGTCATCCATTTTATGAAGTTTTCCGTTTGGTTTTCCTCGACGAACACTTCGAATTCCACTTTGTCCAGGTAGTGAATATCTTTGATGGTGTAAACGGAGGAGCGGAGTTCGTTTTCCACTTTTCCGAGCCAGCTGTAGTCGAGTTTGGTGTGCATGACCCGCATCAGTTTTCTTTTCACAACCCCGGCGGCCCGTATGCCTTCAGAGGCGGCTTTGCTGTAGGCGCGGATGAGCCCGCCCGCTCCCAGTTTGATGCCGCCGAAATAACGGGTGATGACCACAACGGTGTCTTTCAGCTGTTTTTTCTTTATCACTTCCAGTATCGGCACCCCGGCGGTTCCGCTCGGTTCGCCGTCGTCGTTCGCTTTTTGGAACTGGTCGTTTTCGCCCGCCACGTAGGCGGAGCAATTGTGGGTCGCATTCCAATGTTTCTTTTTGATCGATTGAATGAATTCCTGGGCTTCTTCTTCGGTTTCAGCCCTGTTGACATAGGCGATGAAACGGGATTTTTGAATGACGATCTCCGTTTCCCCGTAGCCCTTGACCGTGAAATATTCCTGCAGCATTTTTACGCTCCTTTCAACATCATTGCAGGGCCGTTTTTATCAGACATTTCACACAATAAATAAAATTCCCTATTCTGCAAAAAAATGTCGGATGACTAAATATATTATAATTCGACAAATGTTTGACGGCAAATTTACACAAAGTTTGTAAAGAAACTTTAATATAAGTGTGATTTTCACATGTTATAATTAAATAGTATGAAAAAAATAGAAAGATTTGTCGTACATTTCTAAGATTGGTATATAATATTATTGAATAAACAAAAAATTTTGTATATTTTCCATTGCTTTTTTCATGCATCAAGAGTACCCTTATCATTAGAAGGAAATATGTGGGCATCTTTTTGAGTTTGACAACATCGTTACAGTAAAAATCCCTTTGCAGTCAAGGCTCCCTTTTATTTCAGGAAATAGGTTTCATTGGGAACTATGTGCCGGGAACCTTGCCCGCATTTTTTCCTGTATAGGGAAATTTTACCGTATCGGCGCGTGCCCATGCGTTCATTTTCCATGCTCTCCCTTCCTGCGGGAGGCTCATAAACAATGACGAAACGCCTGCGGAAACGGGCGGGCCGGGCGGTGAGACAAATTTCCCGGGTTTTCTCCAAATTTTTATAAACTATTTGTATTTTCTCGTCCCGGTGATAGTAAAATTCACTCTTAAGCGTTAAAATATTTATTTGAAGGGAAGCGTGTGCGCTGTTCCCTTGGAGGAAATGGCTTATGGCTAAAGCGCTCGATGTAAAAGCACTTGACAGAATACTGGATCGCATGATCAATACGCTGACGGACAGCAAAGACGAAATTTTCCAAATAGGCGAGCAGTGCCGCAACGATTACGAAACGTTATCCCGGGAATTGCGGGAACTGCGGACCATGATTGCGAAAATTATTGATGAAGGGGACCGGCTGGAGACGCTGGCCCAATCAGCCCGCAATCATCTTTCGACTGTGAGCCGGAATTTTAATGAATACTCGGAAGAACAGGTAAAAGAGGCATATGAGAAGGCTCACCAAATTCAAATGGACTACATCATGAACCGGGAATTGGAAAAACAACTGCGCAAACGCCGCGACGAACTGGAGAGGAGACTCCAAGGGCTTCATGAAACGATCGAGCGCGCGGAACATCTCGTCGCGCAGACCACCTTTGTGCTCAACTATTTAACCAGCGATTTGAAACAAGTCGGCGAAGTCCTTGAAGAGGCCAAAATGAAGCAGGACTTTGGTCTGAAAATCATCATGGCCCAAGAGGAAGAGCGGAAAAGGCTTTCGCGGGAAATCCACGACGGCCCGGCGCAAATGCTGGCCAACGTCATGATGCGTTCCGACCTGGTTGAAAGGCTTTTTAAAGAATACGGCAGCGAGGCAGCCCTCGAAGAAATCCGCTCCTTGAAAAAAATGGTTCGGGACGCATTGTATGAGGTGCGGCGCATCATTTACGATTTGCGGCCAATGGCACTTGATGACTTGGGACTCTCACCCACGCTCAGGAAATATTTGCGGACCATCGAAGATTACTACCGGACGGCAACCATCACGTACCAGTTCTTTGGCAAGGAACAAAGGCTTGATTCAAAAACAGAAGTTTCCTTGTTCCGCCTTGTTCAGGAAGCCGTGCAAAATGCCCTCAAACATGCAGAGGCAAATGAAATCACCGTCAAAGTTGAAATGAAAAACAACTTGTGCACGATTATTGTCAGAGATGACGGCAAAGGCTTCGATGTCAATCAAAAAAAGGAAAAATCCTTCGGTATCATGGGAATGCGGGAAAGAGTCGAACTTTTGAACGGGACGCTCTCCATAAAGTCAACAATCGGCGCGGGAACCGTTGTCACCATTCAAGTGCCAATAAATAAAAGAAAATAGAAATATAAAGAAAAACAGGCTTGGGGAGGCGAAATGATGACAACCAAAATTGTCATAATTGACGACCACCAATTGTTCAGGGAAGGGGTCAAACGGATTTTAGAGTTTGAAAAATCCTTCGAGGTAGTCGCGGAGGGGGAAGACGGCACCGACGCCGTGCGTCTTGTCGAAGAACATAAACCGGATGTCGTGATTATGGATATAAATATGCCGAACATGAACGGGGTGGAAGCGACGGCTCATCTCATCGAGAAATTCCCCGGCGTCCGGGTCATCATTTTATCCATTCACGACGATGAAAACTACGTGCAGCACGTCTTGAAAACGGGAGCAAGCGGGTATTTGCTTAAAGAAATGGATGCGGATGCGCTGATTGAGGCGGTAAAAGTGGTTGCCGAGGGCGGCTGTTATTTGCATCCGAAAGTGACGCACAACCTGGTGAGAGAGTATCGCCGTTTGGCCAAAGAAAGCGCTGGCGGAGGTTCCGGATACAAGCCCCCGATGGAAGTGCGACGTCCGCTGCATTTGTTGACGCGGCGCGAATGTGAAGTGCTCCAGCTTTTGGCAGACGGTAAAAGCAATCGGGGAATCGGGGATGCTTTGTACATCAGCGAAAAGACGGTCAAAAACCATGTCAGCAACATTCTTCAGAAGATGAATGTGAACGATCGGACACAAGCGGTCGTGATGGCCATCAAAAATGGCTGGGTGGAGGTACGTTAACTTTTTTCGGCCTTCCTTGGCAGCCGGAGATGGGCGTTTTTGGCCGGCTGACTATTTTTAACACGAGCCTTGGCTCGCTTTCAGCGGCGCTGGAGGAACTCCTTTTTTCGCTGAAAAAAGTAGACACCCGGCCCGGTGAATGTAACCGGAAGCCAATAATAGGTAAAAATGATAGAATACTATAAAAATTCGGAACATTTGCTTTTCTTTTCCGGACTCCAGTCAGGATCATCCAGACAGGATAACAGGTAAAATCCCTGGTCCGGTTTCTGGTGAAGAAACAAATGAAAACGGTTTAGTACCGGTTTAACCAACATATTACTCTTTTCATCATCTTTTATGCCGTTTCGTACAAAAACTTTCAAGCGGCGAGATTACATAAAATGACGGGACGGGGCACCTGTTTCCGGCCGTTCTCGCGGCTGTGTGAACATGCGCCGGAGATGAGCCGGAGATGCCCCGGAGAATGTTGCGCGCAAAGATGCCGTCCGCCAGGCATCAAGTCCGTCCGCCCGCCGGAAATTGACGGCTGATGAGGCGGGACTTTTCCGTGACGCCTGCCGGACGGTCGCACAGGCCTTGCGCAAAACGATATGTCCATTCCCCCTTTTCTCCGCGAAATAATCCTTGCTTAGCCGCAAACCCGATTTCTTTCGGCCTTTATTTTTTTGGCCTTTTTTCTGCAAAATCCGCCATTTTTCGACATTCCTGTAAATAAAAATCCGTCCCTCCGGCTACAAAATACTGCAAATTTCGCCATAATCGTATAAAATAAAAATATATTTTTTTAAAACTGATGAAGGATGGTAGCCAGTATGAAAACAGCAGTTGTGACGGACAGCACTTCATATATTCCCGCGGAACTGCGCAAAAAACTGAACATTCACATGATTCCGCTCAGCGTCAACTTCGGGAACGAATCATATGAAGAAGAAACGGAATTAACGGTTGACGAATTTTATGAAATGGTGAGAACGAAAAAAGATTTGCCGACTACCTCCCAACCTCCCACAGGCCGTTTTGTCGAGCTGTTCGAAAGCTTAAGCAAAGAATACGATGCCGTCATCAGCATCCATCTTTCAAGCGGAATCAGCGGAACGTACCAAGGCGCCGTGACCGCGGGAAATATGGTGGAAGGAATAGAAGTTTATCCGTTCGATTCGGAAATCAGCTGCATGGCCCAAGGCTTTTACGTGCTGGAAGCGGCTGAAATGGCCATGGCAGGAAAGACCCCCCAAGAAATCCTGGCCCGGCTGAATGAAATGAAGCAGTCGCTGAAGGCCTATTTCGTCGTCGACGACCTCTCCCACCTGCAGCGGGGCGGACGGCTGAGCGGAGCGCAAGCGCTGATTGGCAGCCTGCTCCAAGTCAAACCGATTCTGCATTTCCAAAACACCGTCATCGTCCCGTTTGAAAAAATCCACACGAAAAAACGGGCCAAAAACCGCCTCGTGGAACTGTTCGAAGAAGACATCAAAAAAGGCGGCGACTACAAAGCCGTCGTCATCCACGCCAACAGGGAACAAGAAGCCTTGGAATGGAAAGCGGAACTCGAACGGAAATTTCCCCACGTGGAATTCATGCTCAGCTACTTCGGCCCCGTCATCGCCACCCATTTGGGCGAAGGGGCATTCGGACTCGGCTGGGTGAAAAAATAAAGCCCGGGAATGCCGTTCTGCCGTCCTGGCAGAAGGGCGTTCCTCCCCAAAACCAAACCCGAAAGAGGTGCAACCCCCTTGAGATTCGCCGTCATCGAAGACAAACTCGTTCCCGCCCCCCTCTTGACCGGAGACGTGCCCACCTTTCCCATTTCTAGTATTGACCATTTCCGCGAAAAACTTCCCTTGAACCCAAATTTCATCCCGAACCCCGATTTGAAAAACCTCCTCACCGGAAAGCAGCTCCTGCCCGACGATGTGCCCCACTCGCTCGAAGAACTGTACGCCCATTACGAGAACGGCTTTTTGATTTTCCGGAAAGGCCTTATTTTGGAAAAAAAGAAAGCCAGATGCCGGCGGTGCGGCAATTCTGACCCACGGTTGTTTGCTTCGTACCCTTGTTTCCGCTGCGGGGAGAAATGTTTGTACTGCCGCAAATGTTTGATGATGGGCCGGATCAGCGCGTGCACTCCCCTCATCAGCTGGAGGGAAGAAGGGGACGGCGGCCTTGTTGAAAACGGCCGTTCTCCGCAAACCGGGCGTTCTTCGGGAATGGGTCCGCTTTTGCAGAAGCCGTCTTCCGTTTCGGAAACCTCTCATTTATTTGAAAGCAAGTCCGCTTTTTATGAAAGCGTGTCTTCTTTTTCTAAAATGCAGCCCTCCTCTTCCGGAAATCAACTGTCTGTTTTGGAAACCCAACCCTCGGCTTCTGAAAAAGGACCTTCTAAAAATCATCTTGATATTGGCAATCAGCCTTCTCGTTCGGAAAATCACCCGTCTTCTGAAAAGCGGGCTTCTCCTTCTCAAAAGCAACCATCCGCCCCTGAAAACCGGCTCTCTTATTCGGAAGACAAGCCCTCCGGTTCTCATGACCTGTCCCCCGTCTCCCTTGTCTGGGACGGCACCCTGTCTCCCGGCCAAAAAGCGGCCTCCGACAAAGTCGTCGAAGCGATCGCCGCCAACGACGAACTCCTCGTTTGGGCCGTGTGCGGCGCCGGAAAAACGGAAGTTCTGTTTGCGGGAATCGAAAGGGCGTTAAAAGACGGCAAACGGGTCTGCATCGCCACACCCCGGACCGACGTCGTTCTCGAGTTGACGCCAAGGCTGAAAAAGGTATTCCCCGGGATAAAGGTCGCCTCCCTGTACGGCGGTTCCGAAGACCGCCATCTGAACGCTCCGCTGACGCTCTCCACCACCCACCAGCTTCTCCGTTTCTACAAAGCCTTTGACACCGTCATTTTGGACGAGGTCGACGCGTTCCCTTACACCGTCGAAGAAGCCCTCCAGCATGCCGTGCGAAAGGCCCGCAAAGACGAGTCCGCCATGATCTATTTGACGGCGACGCCGAACCGGACATGGCAGCGGGAATGCCGGGCCGGGAAAAGGGCTTATGTCACCATTCCCGCCCGCTACCACCGCCATCCCCTTCCCGTCCCCCGGCCGGTCTGGTGCGGAAACTGGCAGAAGCTTCTCGGGAAAAACAAACTCCCGGCCAATGTCCTGAAATGGCTCAACGAACGCATCGCCGCGCAAAAACAAGTGCTCCTTTTCGTCCCGAAAATCGCTGTGCTTGAAAAAATCCTCCCCATTCTCCGCCGCCTCCATCCCGATATTGAGGCCGTCCACGCCGAAGATCCGGACCGGAAAGAAAAGGTGCACAGGATGCGCGATAAAAAGCTTCTCATGCTCGTGACGACAACGATCCTCGAGCGGGGCGTCACGTTTCCCAATATTGATGTGGCCGTGCTCGGCGCCGAAGACCGGATTTTTACGGAAAGCGCCCTCGTCCAGATTGCCGGCCGCGCAGGCAGAAGCGCCCGGTATCCGAAAGGGGACGTCGTCTTTTTCCATTACGGGAGGACGGAGGCGATGAACAAAGCCCGCAAACAAATTCTCGCCATGAACAAGGAAGCGGCGGAAAAGGGATTGATTGATCCGGAGGAGTAGACGGGCTTTTTTTGCCCGGAACGTCAACCCGCCGCCTGCTGCCGTCGGTTTTTTCAAAACTGCTGACTCTTGGAAGGCATGCCCGGCCCCGGCCGCTTTTTCCCGGGAAAAACGCCATTTCTGAAAAGAGGTGCATGTGAATGAACCGGATTTGCTTATACTGCAACAGCGAGTGGGTTCCGCCGTTCAGCTGGGCGGTTTTTTTCACCGCGGAAGTTCCGGAGTATTTGTGCCCGGATTGCAAGGAGCGTCTCGAGAGGATCACCGGAAAGACGTGCGGCATTTGCGGCAGGCCCCTTGAACACTTGGATGCGAAATATGTATCCGGAAACATTTGTTATGACTGTGTGCGCTGGGAGGAGGACCCGGAGTGGAAAGGGGTATTGCGGGAAAATCGCTCCCTTTATTTGTACAACGCATTCTTAAAAGAGCTGATCAGCCGCTTTAAATTCCGCGGGGATTACGCATTGGCGAAGGCTTTTGCGGAAGACGTCAAACAAGCGGTCAACCGCCTCGATTATGATGTGCTGGCGCCGATACCGTTGAGCGGCGAGCGCCATTATGAGCGCGGTTTTAACCAGTCGGAAGCATTGCTCGTTGAAGCCGGGTTCAAACCGGCTCCCTTGCTGGAGAGAATTCACGGCGAAAAACAGTCAAAAAAGTCGCGCACGGAGCGCATCCGCCTGAAACAAGTTTTTCGGGTGAAAAAAGAGGCGGATGTGGCTGGAAAAAAGATTTTGCTGGTCGATGATATTTATACAACCGGGTCGACGTTGAGGCATGCGGCCAAGGCGCTCAAGGAAGCCGGGGCCCGGTCCGTTTCTTCCTTCACTTTGGCGAGGGGATAGCATTTTTCGCTCTGTTGTTTTGCCCGTTCGAATATCCGGCTCCTGTATCGGACTGCCGTTTTTTGCGGGGACAAGTTATAATGAAGCTAGAGGGAATGTGTCGAAAAGAGGCGAAAAATCATGGGGGAACTGGCAAATTGCGCAAAGTGCGGAAAAGTGTATGTGAAAACCGGGATCCGCGAACTGTGTTATGACTGCTTTAGGGAAGAAGAAGAAGCCTTTGAAAAAGTGCGCCGGTTTATCAATAAGCGGGAAAACCGGACGGCTTCCATGAAAGAAATCAGCGAAGGAACCGGGGTGCCGGAAGAGCTCGTTTTAAAGTTTATAAAACAAGGCCGGTTGAATATCGCCCGCCTGCCGAATGTGGGTTATCCGTGCGAATCTTGCGGCCGGACGATCCGCACGGGCAAGATTTGCGAACGATGCGCGAGAAGAATCAGCAAAGAACTGGAAATCCTCAAAGAAAAAGAAAGAGAGAAACAGGAAAAAGAACGGAAAGAAACGTACTACGCGATCGACAAAAGATACCGCGGCGGCGAATAGGCGGCTTTTTGCGCCTTGAAATGCGGGGGTATTTGCGGGGAAGAGGACCGCGGAAGATGCAGTTTCCAGACAAAATCCAACCTAAAAAAGCAAGCCATGATGAAAATTCCCCGCTTGTTTGCCGAAAACCGGGTGCCGGAGAAAAATGTACGGATTTAAAGGAATGCAGATGAGGGGATGCCCAAATGCCCAAAAAGCCGGACCGGCTGATTTGCGGCGTCCCTTTTCATTTGGCCAAAAGTCTTTTCCGCGAATATAAAACATCTCATTTGCGAACAAAAGGCTACTTTTGGCGAAAACATTTTGCAAATAAAATGAAGGGTTTCGCGAAGAATCCGGCCAAATCCGCGGGTCCCGCGGCATAAGCGCTGTTTTTCGCCGCGCCGGTCGGATTCTTTCATTTGCTTGGAAAAATGTTTTCCTTATTATATAAACGGCGCCGTATGCCAACAAAACGGCCCATCATAAGATTCCATCAGATATGTGCATCCCCCGCGAAGCCCGGTGGCAATTTTCCCGGATTCAAACGCCATATGGCTTTGACAGCAGGCAAGGTTTTTGCCCCCACAATTTAGAGAATATACAAAACGCCAAAAACCCATTTTCCGGATGCGCTTCGCCACACTCCGCGCATACTTTGCCGGAGACGCATACCATACAAGGCGGCGGGGCGCGCCGTTTATTCGCGGTTTCACAACCCGATTCGGCAATGCAAAAAGTTTTTGGGATTTATTTTAAAAAATCGTGCCAATCGACGATAATAGAGGTAGAAAGAAACTGTGTGGATGTGAAAGAAGGGAATGAAATGAAAATCAATCACATTGGCGGTCCGCACGGGATCAACCCGTACCGGCAGCAGCTGAACAAGATTCAGCAGCAAGAACAAACGGCCAAAAAACAAGCGGACCAAGTGGAAATTTCCGCCGCCGCCAAAGATTTGCAGAAGCTTTCTGCCATGGAAAAAGAGCGGGCGGCGAAAGTGGAAAAAATCAGAAGCCAAGTGGAAAGCGGTACGTACAAAATTGACCCGAGACAAATAGCGGAAAAAATGGTGGCGTATTATAAATCTAAATCCAAATCGTGATTCATAACGGTCGTTTTGATTCGTAATCCTTCCAGGTGATCCATCCCGGTTCGCGCGGGATGGATTTTCCTTCCAAAGGGAGCGGATTTTTTATGAGGGGGCGGAAACGGTGCAAATCAACAATGAACTTTCGGTTTCAATCCATATCGCCGGCGGCGGTCCGCTGACGTTAAAAGAGGGGGAGCAGTTACATGCCGTCGTGAAAGAAAGGTTTCCAAACAATGAAGCGCTCCTCACCGTAAAAGGGCACGACATCCGGGTGAGATTTTCCGGCGGCCTTCCGTCAACGGATCAGGTGATCATCAAAGTCGCTGATTTAAGCCAAGACCTCCCCGCAGTCGAGGCAGTGAAAGCCCCCGCTCTGGAACCCCCGCGGACAAGCGGGCGTCCTCCGCTGCAAATTCCCGCCCATGTCAAAGGAGACCTCCGCCGGGCGGTAGAAATATTGGCATCCAAAAATGTGCCCGTTACGGCGCAGATGCTGCGGGATTTGGCCGTTTTTTTCGAAAAGGGAAGCGGAAGCGCGGCGGAAAAGTTGGAGACGGTGCGGATGATGGCCGAAAAGGGGCTTGAGTTTACGCCGGCGCAAATAACGGCCGTTCATCAGGCTCTTCACGATTCTTCTTTGAAGGATGAGCTGGCGGAGTTGTTGGCGAGACTGGCGGGGGAAAGGGCGGCCGTCCCCCGTCTTCCGGAAAACGTCCCGGTTCTTGCCGGGGAATGGGCGGAAGAGCCGGGAACGCCGGCCGGGGATCCGGCGGACAGATGGCTGAAAGCGTTGAAGAAGGAACCGGATATAGGAAAAATTGCCGCCATGCTGCAGAGAGAGTTGGCGGCGTCCGGGATGCTTTCGGAAGCCCAACAGGACATGCTTCTTAGGGCGGCGGACATGGCCCTGTCCATGGCCCAATCGGGGCGGGAGCTCGCCGCGCGCCGGCTGCTGGCCGATGCGGCGGAACAAATGGCCTGGGAAAAGAAGGGCAGTCCGGAACCGCCGTCCCCACAGGGCGCCTATGGCCTTGCCGCCGGGTTCCTTGCCGCCCTGCCCGCGGATTCGAAAGATTACATCGTTGCGACGGTGACGGAAAAACTGTCCCAACTGGCGATCGATTTTAAACAACTGAAGCGGGAGATGTTGCGGCATCTTTCGGCGGCGGAAACGCTGATACGGCCGCATCAGGCGAATGCCGCCACCGTTCTTGAAACGGTCATCAAGCAGCTGGACCGGGCAATTTTAAAAAGCGACATCATGCTTTTTACCGATATGGAGACGGAAAAAACGCTCCTCCGGGCAAGTTCGCTCCTGGCCGATGCCCGCAAACAGCTGGCCGCGGGAAATGCGGAGGCGTCCCGGCGCATCGTCGCCGAAGTGCGGGACATGCTGGCCCAACTCCATTTCAAGCCCGCCGATGTGAAAGTGCGCCATTTTGTGACGGAAAAACTGCTGGCATGGGAGCCGCCCGGACCGGGGGCGCAGGCGGCCGCGGCGGCGGAAGCATCCCTCCGCGAAGTGAAACAGCTGTCATCGGGAAGAGCGGTTTACGAAGTATTGAAAAAATTGGGGCTCAACTATGAAAGCGGCCTGCTCCAAACCCTCGCCGCAAAAGGAAATGACGAAGCGGCCGCCTCTTTGAAGGAAGCGCTTTTAAGATTGCTGCAGCACAGGGAGGAGCTCTCCACGGCGCAAAAAGCGGAACAAATCATCAACAATCTCACCGGACAGCAGCTTCTCAGCAAAAACGACTCCTCCGCCTTGCAAACGATGATGTTCATCCTCCCCTTCTTGCTGCAGGAAAAAGCGGAACAAGTCAAAGTGTTCATCAAATCGCAGCGGAAAAAAGAAAAGGTCGACTGGGAAAACTGCCAGCTCTACTTTCTGCTGGAAACAAAAAAACTCGGCGACGTCGGCATCCTGTTGACAGTCGCCGACAGGAACCTCTCCGTGACCATCCAAAACGACAAACCCGATTTCCCGGCCAAAACGGCCCCGATGGCAGACGCATTGAAAGAACGGCTCGAAGACATCGGCTACCGCGTCGCGTCCGTCCGCTTTGACAAATTTTCTTTGGAAAAAACGGCCAAATCCCCAAGTTCCCGGACAAAAGGACGGGCGGTGCGGTTGCCGGAGGGAGGAATCGATTTGACGGTATGAACAGGCAATACTTTAACACGATAAAAAGGAAGCAACGGAACGGTCCCGCCGCTGCGGTGCTCAAATTTGACAAGGAAGTCGACGAGGCTCCCCGCGTCGTTGCCAAAGGGCGGGGGTATGTGGCCGAGAAAATCATCGAGGCGGCCCGGGAGCACGGCGTCCATCTGCAGGAAGACCCCGTTCTCGTCGAAAACTTGCTCGACATTGATTTGGGCGAGTACATCCCCCCGCAGCTTTATGCGGTGATTGCCGAGATTTTGGTATTTATCGAGCAAATGGACAAGAACTATTAATCTTTTTCATTTTTATCCGAAAAGAATAGTAAGAATTGCCGGAGCCTGACCGATCAGCCGGGAAAGCTCCGGTTCGTTTTTCCGGGGGATGGAATTTTTTCCAAGACAGGAGGATTCAAAGCAGTGGCAGACGTTTTAACGGAAGAAGTCATTTACCAAAAAAGCCCGCAAGAACTGACGTCTCTTCTTTATGAAGTTTTGATTGATCATTTGCGCGCTGCCGCCGAAGAGGTGGAAAAGAAAAAATATTTGCCCGCCAACCGGAAGCTTCAGAAAGCGAATGATATTTTGTACCGGCTCGGGGCGGGTCTCAATTATGAAGCGGGAATTATCGCCGATCAGCTTGATGCTTTGTACAACTATATGGCCGAGCGGCTGATTGCCGCCAATGTGAAAAAGGATGCGGAAGAAATCCGCCATGTTCTGTCGATTGCGGAACGGATTGCCGGCGCTTGGAATGAGGCGATGAAAACGAAGCCGGATGGTTCCAGCGACGGTTTCCGCAAGTTGGCCAGCGCTTACGAGCAAAATGTAATGGTGCTCGACCAAGACATCAATGCCGGGAAAGAAGGGAAGTACCGATGAGAATCAATCACAATATCCAGGCGTTAAATGCTTACCGCAATTTGTCGCAAACGATGAATTTGACATCGAAAAGTTTGGAAAAGCTATCGTCCGGTTTGCGGATTAACAAGGCGGCCGACGACGCGGCCGGTTTGGCGATTTCGGAAAAAATGCGCTCGCAAATCCGCGGGTTGGATATGGCGGAACGGAACACGCTCGACGCCATTTCCCTCATTCAGACGGCGGAAGGGGCGCTGAGCGAAGTCCACAGCATTCTGCAGCGAATCCGCGAACTTTCCGTCCAAGCGGCGAACGGGACGCTTGAGGATCGGGACAGGGAAGCGATCCAGTCGGAAATCGATCAATTGACGCAGGAAATTGACCGCATTGCCGATACGACCCAGTTTAACCAGAAAGTTCTCTTCAGCGGGGCGGAAGAGGGCCGGGTGTTTGCCGAGGTCAAATCGGACCAGGTCGAGTATGCCGGCAACGGAGTGTGGGAAGGTGTCGTTACCGCCGCGCCGACGGAACCGGCGAAGTTGACGCTGGAGTTTACGCAGGAGTTTGGAAGCCAGTCGGCAGATGAAGTGAATGGCAAAACCTTTATGATCAACGGGTTGACTTACGAAATTTATATAGGGGCGGAAGACAATAAACCGGAAAACGGAAATATTATCATTAATTTAACAGAATGGGAAGACTCTCCAGTAGGCGATCAAATTGCTTCGAATATCAACCATTTAATGGAGAAGTTGAAGGAAGCGATTAGCAAGAATGATTCGGAAACCTTTTTGATTGGTGACGGTGATATTGTTGAAGCGGAAAATGGGGATAGCGTCTCCAGCGGAAAATTGACCTTGGTGACGAAAGAACCGATGTCCCCTCATGAAGCGGAAAACATAACCGTTGCCAGCGCAAGCGGCAAAGTACCTGATGGAGTGAATCTCATAGACCCTTTTTCCGGGGAAACTATAGATACTATCAGCGAAGCAAGTATAGCCTTCAAAGCCCCCGGGACGGCGGAATATACGAATTCCATCCAAATCAGCTTTTCGTCCGTGCCAAAGGACGGCGACTGGCTGAAAATTGACAATTTAACGGTTATGTTTAAAGACGGTGAATCAGCCGCTTATCAATATTATCCTTCGGATGCCCCCGACAGTCCTATTCCCGGGGAAAAACTTCCCGAAGGGCTGATTGTCATTGATGTAAAAGATAAAACCGTATTTGATGTTTTGGGAGAAATCCGTAACGCGCTCGAAGAAATAAAGAATAATGATGATGATAATGTTCTCGAAGCGCTCAGCCACCATATGGTGATCGGTTCCACACTGGTTCTTTCCACGAACCGGACCGATACGGGGGCCGAATTTGACGCGGACAACTCCAACGGCTTGGAAGTGGCCGTTTTTGACGGAGATTTTGAAGCCAACCGGGACAAAGCGCTGGAACTGACTTTCCAAATCGGGCCCAACAGCGATGAGTCGCTGACCGTATGGCTCAATGCGATGGATGCGGGAAGCCTGGGAATCGGCCGGGATCAAGACGGCAACCCGGTTCCGCCGGGAATGAACGCCAAGCGCGGGGTCGATGTGATGTCGATTGAAGCGGCCCAGCGGGCGATTGAATTGATCGATAACGCGATCACGATCGTGTCTTCGGAACGGAGCAAACTGGGCGCCATCCAAAACCGTTTGGAGTATACAACGAACAATTTGCAAACGGCGAGTGAAAACCTCACCTCCGCGGAATCGCGCATCCGCGACTTGGACATGGCCGAAGAAATGACGAACTTCGTGCGGAACAACATTCTCAACCAAGCCGGCCAGGCGATGCTCGCCCAAGCGAATCAGCTGCCACAGGGCATTTTGCAGCTTCTCCAATAAATTGGTTAGCGGCATCGGAACAAAAACTGCATAGAGCCAAGCCCGGAACGGCGGCCTAAACTGCAATTGAGGAGCAGCCTCCCGCTGCTCCTTTTCCGGCTGACGGGAAAAGGCCGGTTTGGGGCGGAATGCTTGGGGATCTGGCTGATTTTTTCCAAAATATTAGCCGGCATGATTGGCGCGGGAACAGGATGTATGTGCAAAGGTGGTGCGAGAGCGGTGGAAGTGCAACGGGTCGGAAAAACGGAGGTCCATCGGGTGCAGGCGAAGGAGGAGGCGGCTGCGGCGTCCGTTTCTTTTACGGAAGTGATGGGAAAAAAGCGGGAGTCTATGATCCATGAGAAGATGATGCGGCTCATCGGCGACATTGAGGAGCAGGGAAAGATACTGGCCGAGTCGCGGACGGTTGAGGACTTGAGGAGATACAAGAAGCTGGTCAAAGAGTTTTTGGCCGAAGCGGTGAACAACGGTTTGAAACTGGAGCAGCAGAGGGGCTTCAACCGGCGGGGGCGGACGAAGGTTTATAAGATTGTGAAGGAAGTGGACAGCAAGCTGATTGAACTGACCAATCTGGTGTTGGATCAGGAGAAGAAGGGCCTGGACATTTTAGCGCTCGTCGGGGAAATTAAAGGGCTGTTGTTGAACATTTACACTTGACGGCGGCGGAACGGGAACGGCTTAAGAGCGGTTGGAAGAGCGCCGATATAAAGATACGGAAGAGCGTTGTTTGT
>CALKIU010000184.1 GCA_937995745.1 uncultured Bacillaceae bacterium
GGTCCGGCGTTTTTTTGAAGTTCATGGCGAAAAAAGGTGTCAGGTTATTTATTATCCAAAAAAGGAAATGTTTGAATTGGAAGTTTATCACGACAAGGACAAGCCGCAGAAATATCAATTTGACAATATTGACATGATCACACTGGAAATATACGATTTAATTCAATGATTTTTCTTAATTCTTAATAAAAGCGTTCATGAGAAAACTGTGTTAGAATAAGATGGAATGAAAACATTTCAGGGAGTTTTCGCCATGAAATTTCTGCACAGTGAAAAATTTTTGGATTTGAAAGCCGGGGATTTAATGATTCCTTTGGAACGCGTTGCCCATGTTCAAAGCAATAACAGTCTCGAGCACGCATTATTGGTTTTGACAAAGAGCGGCTATACGGCTGTTCCTGTGCTGGATTATCATGATAGGCTGCATGGGCTGATAAGCACCCCTTTGATTATGGAGGCGATTCTCGGACTTGAAAGAATCGAATTCGAAAAACTGGAAAAGATCCGCGTTGAAGAAGTAATGAACAAAAAGATCCCCCGAATCAGACCTGATTCACCGCTCCATCAATATTTGCACCTGTTGGTTGATCATCCTTTTATTTGCGTGGAAAATGAATCCGGTTTCTTTGAAGGCATTGTCACGAGAAGGGTCGTCCTCGACCTGCTGACAAAGAAATCCTCATTTCCTGCTGAATTGTAATTCCAGGGAAAACCTTGCCGCAACATGCCAGGCAAGGTTTTTGCATTTGTTGCGTTTTCTTCGTTGTTGTTTGGAATATTAAAATCCGGTGTAAGGCGTCTATACTGGAAAAACGTGAAATGGAAATGTGACGCTTCCTGTACTATATTAAACATAAGAACAGACAGTAAAGAAGGAGTTCGTCATGTCCACGTTATCAGAATATCGCTTGTTGTCCGTATTGGCAGAAGAAATGAATATGCGCAAAGCGGCCGAAAGGTTGTTTGTCTCCCAGCCGGCATTGTCCCAGCGGCTGCAAAATATTGAAAAAGAATGGGGAGTGCAGCTTTTCATCCGCTCGCAGAAAGGACTGACATTGACTCCGGCGGGGGAGTTGGTGATTTCGTTTGTAAACCAAGTTTTGGCCATGGAGGAAAAGGTCAAAGAATCGATTAACGCCTTGAATAAAGAAGTATATGGAACGTTAAAAATTGCCGTGGCGTCCATCGTCGGACAAAACTGGCTTCCGAAAGTGCTGAAAAAATACATCGAACGTTATCCGAACGTAAAAATATCCCTCATTACCGGATGGAGCAGTGAAATTTTGAAAGCTTTATATGCCGATGAAGTCCATGTCGGCATTATCCGCGGAAATCCGGACTGGAAAGGAATCAAAATCCATTTATTTGAAGATCATTTATACTTGGTAGACAAAGAAATCACATCGCCAGAGCAAGTGTTGGTCACGGAACGGCCGTTTATTCAATTTAAAAGCGATTCTAATTATTACCAGGAAATTCAAGAATGGTGGCATCGCAAATTCCAAATCCCTCCAAAGAGAACGGTTGTTGTCGATCAAATTGAGACGTGCAAGCAAATGGCCTTTAACGGCATCGGCTATGCCATTTTGCCGGAAATTACTCTTCAAGGCGGGGAACAGGATATATTCAAGCTCCCTTTGGTGGATGAACAAGGCAATCCGTTAAAGCGGGACACATGGCTGCTAGGGTATGAATCGGCTTTTAAATTGAAGCAGGTTCAGGCATTTAGCGATTTGGTAAAAGAACATATAACTGAAGAGGAAAAGAACAGACCGATACAGGATGAATAACATCTCCTTTTTCTTCCCATCGATTTTGCCGTTTTTTGTTTTCGTGGTATATTATGGATGTATCTTTTCTGATTCGGGGGAATTTTTGTGAGTAAATCATTTGCAGTAATTGGATTAGGCAGTTTTGGAGGCAGCATTGTCCGAGAATTGGTCGCCCAAGGAATGGATGTGCTCGCCATAGATATAAAGGAAGAGCGGGTAAATGAGTACGCATCCATCGCAACCCATGCCGTCATTGGGGATACAACAGATGAAAAAGTATTGAAAAGCCTGGGAATCGGCAATTTTGACCATGTAATTGTCGCCATCGGCAATGATATTCAAGCAAGCATCTTAACGACCATCATTTTAAAAGAGCTCGGCGTAAAAAATGTTGTTGCCAAATCTTTGAGTGAGTATCATGAAAAAGTTTTATTGAAGATTGGCGCCGACAGGGTTGTTCATCCGGAAAGGGACATGGGAAAAAGGTTGGCACTTAATTTGGTGTACGACAATGTTCTTGACTATTTGGAGCTTTCCGACCGGCACAGTATTGTTGAAATTGTTGCCCGGAAACCGTTGGCGGGGAACTCGATTGTCGATTTGAACATACGGGCGAGATATGGAATAACGATCGTCGCCATTAAAAGGGAGAACGATTTGATCGTTTCTCCGAAAGCGGAAGAAATGATTTTGGAAAATGATGTTCTCATTGTAATAGGCGCTGATGACGATATAGCCCGTTTTGAAAAGAAAATGATTAGTTTAGCCGGAAGGAAAGGAACGGAAAATTAATACTGAAGCAAAAAGGGTCGTCCAATGAATGGACGACCCTTTTTTCCGTAAAAATATTTATGTAAAGGTACTAGCCCATCCGGAAAATACCATCGGGATGGGAATGAAATGAACCGGGCCGGCCCGGGATTGTTGCTAAAATGCCACATCGACCCGAGGGGGCGATGTGTCTCCGTAAAAGCCCCCGGGCAGAAACGCTTTTGCCCGGTTGTTTAAATTTCCATGATGATCGGTAAAATCATTGGACGGCGTTTTGTCCTTTCATAAAGAAATGGAGCGAGCGTTTCCGTAATTTCGTTCTTAATTTCTGACCACTGGCTTGTTCTTCTTTCCATCACTTTGTTTAAATGTTTCGCGATGAGATTTTGTGCTTCGTTAATTAAATCTTCCGACTCCCTCATATAAACAAACCCGCGGGAAATGATATCAGGTCCGGCGGCAATTTTGAATTCTTTCATATTAATGCTGACAACAACCACGACCAATCCTTCTTCAGAAAGGATGCGGCGGTCTCTGAGAACAATATTTCCTATGTCACCCACGCCGCTTCCGTCAATGTAGACATTTCCGGAAGGAATTTTACCGGCAATGCGGGCCGATTTTTCACTGAGGGCCAATACTTCGCCGTTATCCATTATGAAACAGTTTTCCTCTTTTACTCCACAATCGACGGCCAATTTCATGTGCATTTTTTGCATTCGGTATTCACCGTGCACGGGTACAAAAAACTTCGGTTTCATTAAGCGGAGCATCAATTTTTGCTCTTCTTGGCCGCCGTGTCCGGATGTGTGGATGTCACTGACTTTTCCGTGAATGACATCTGCTCCCGCCCGGAACAGCATGTTAATCGTCCTGCTGACACTGATTGTGTTTCCAGGAATCGGGGAGGATGAAAAGACAACGGTATCTCCGGGAATGATTTGAATCTGCCGGTGCGTGCCGTTGGCGATTCTTGAAAGGGCGGCCATCGGTTCACCCTGGCTTCCCGTGCACAAAATGGTCACTTTGTTGGCAGGAAGGCGGTTAATCGCTTGGGCATCAACAAATGTGTCTTTTGGAGCCCTGATGTAACCCAATTCTTGGCCTATTTCAATGGCCGCCTCCATACTTCTTCCGAACACGGCAATTTTTCTGCCCGTTTGCACGGCCGCTTCCGTCACTTGTTGCAGACGGTGAATATTGGAGGCGAAAGTGGCAAAAATAATGCGTCCATCCACCTTTCTGAAGATGTCGTGGATGTTTTCTCCCACTTTCCGTTCCGACATGGTAAATTCAGGCACTTCACTGTTTGTGCTGTCTGACAACAGGCATAGAACGCCTTCTTTTCCGATTTCAGCCATTTTTGTTAAATTGGCCGGTTTCCCAACCGGGGTGAAATCAAATTTAAAATCTCCGGTATGGACGATTAATCCGGGAGGAGTTTTCACGACAATGCCGTAAGAATCCGGAATGCTGTGGGTTGTCCGAAAGAAAGAGACGGAAGTTTTTCTGAATTTGATTACGTCCTCTTCTTGGATTTCAATCAGTTTTGCTTGTCTCAACAATCCGTGCTCTTCCAATTTTTTGCGGATCAAACCAATGGCGAGTTTTCCGCCATATATTGGTACGTTCACTTCCCGCAATAAATAAGGAATGCCGCCGATGTGGTCTTCATGTCCGTGCGTGACAAACAGGCCTTTTACCTTCTCTTTGTTCTTAATCAAGTAAGAGTAGTCCGGAATGACATAGTCGATGCCGAGCAGTTCGTCTTCAGGGAATTTTATTCCCGCATCGATGACGATGATCTCGTCCTGGAATTGCACTACGTAAGTATTCTTGCCGATTTCACCCAATCCGCCCAAGGCAAATACGGCAACTTCATTATTTTTTACGAATTTCATAAATCACTGATCTCCAATACTTTGTAATTTGGGTTATGTTTTTTTTCGTATTCTAAATATGCTCCTTCAATGGGCGTAATAAACTCGATATTATATGACAGATCTTCAAGTTTTCTCCGGACGTCCCTTTCTGAATCGGCCTGTACAAATAATGTCTTTGTGTTTTCTCTCACGGGTATGTCATTGATGTTTTCTTGGTAATAAACCTTAAAAATCATGGACTTCTCTCCTTTTCTTCGTATTTTTATGTTATGTATTTTTTTCTTTGCAAAAGATCTATCTGAAAACTGTGCATTTTCTTCCCGAATGAATGCAAAAAAAATTTCCCGTCCCGTTAAACATATATACAATTTACAACAAGGAAGGAGCCCTTCGCAAGTAGGAAGGGCTCGTGAACGTCAAAAATGACAGTTATTTTCCTTAAGCAATTGATTTTTTGCGCAGCAGGTCTCTCCACTGTTTAATAAGCTTTTTTCTAAGCTTTTTTAACATCGTGGATCATCTCCTCCTACAAAATATTATACGATATTTGCCATTAAAATAAAGACGGGCATGCTGGTAATATTGCCTGATTTTTTCTTGCCGTTTCAAATTGGTTTTATTTTTATTATATGAAACGGCGGACATATATTTCGTGGATGAAAATGACATTCATTCCGGCAAAAACCGGATTTTGCGTTATTGACAATTCGGTGCCGGTTTCGGTACGGTTGAATAGCAGCATAAAAAATGCGTCAGTGAACCAAATGATGAAGGAGTTCGGTAGATGTGCGAAAAATCGTCTTTTTTGATATAGATGGAACATTACTGGATGAGAACAAAAATTTGCCTCCAAAAACTAAAGAAGCCGTCCAAAAACTTAGGGAATCGGGCGTTTATGTGGCAATAGCCACCGGAAGGGCTCCGTTTATGTTTGAGGATTTGCGCAAACTTCTCGGCATAAATACATATGTGGCTTTCAACGGCCAATATGTTGTTTTTGAAAACCGTCTGGTTTACGCCAACCCGTTGGATAAAGAAGAATTGGCAAAGCTTTTATCCAAAAGCCGTAAAAAGGGTCATCCTCTTGTGTTTATGGACGAAAAAACAATGAAAAGCACCGTTTCTTACAACCGTTTTATTAAAGACAGTCTGGCAAGCCTTCATTTTCCCCATCCGGAAAAAGATGAGAGCTACTATTTAAGAAGGGACATTTATCAGACGTTGTTATTTTGTGAAGAAGCAGAGGAAGAATATTATTATGCTTTCAAGAATTTTCGCTTTGTCCGTTGGCATCCCTACAGTGTGGATATATTGCCGCACGGCGGGTCAAAAGCGGAGGGAATAAAGAAGCTCATCAACAAACTTGGTTTTCAGATGGAAGATGTCTATGCTTTCGGCGACGGTTTGAATGATATGGAAATGCTCGGTGAAGTCGGCACGGGCGTGGCTATGGGAAACGCACCCGATGCGGTTAAAAAGAAAGCTGTTTATGTGACGAAAAGCGTTTCGGACAATGGAATATGGCACGGGTTAAAAGAGCTGAAGTTGATTTAAAAACCGGGCAATTCTGTCCTTTAAAGAACGATCCCGGCCGGTTTGCCGCCGGGACAATTCTTTTAATTGTTGTTTCCGCCGATGGGAACGGCATTTTCTATGGGTGCGAAGGGATCTTCTTTGTTGATATGGTCATAGAACATGATTCCGTTCAGATGGTCGATTTCGTGTTGGAAGATGACGGCAATATAACCGCGCAGCCTCAGTTTTACGTCATTTCCGTCAAGATCAGTGCCTGTCACTGTAATCCTTGCGTATCTCGGTACATATCCGGGAATGTCTCTGTCCACGGATAAACAGCCTTCTCCCTGAACTAAATAAGTTTTTTCCACGGAGTGGCTGACGATTTTCGGATTAAACAAGGCATAGCTATGCTGTTTCCCTTTTTCATCCTTCGCATGAACGGCGATCATTCGTTTTGAAACATTAATTTGCGGAGCAGCCAATCCAACTGCCGGACGAAGCCCTTTTTCTTTGGATATTTTTTCATCTTGACTGTTAATGACAAATTCGAGCATGCTTTTTAAAATGGCTTTATCTTCATCGGACGGCGGCAACGGCACTTCTTCAGCCACCTTGCGCAATGTCGGATGGGGGTCGCGGATAATATCATCCATTGTCAACAAGGACCTTCACTCCTTCAATCTCTGTATACAATATACAATTCAATATGTTCTTTGTGAAAAAGTTTTCATCTTTTCAGCATTTTTTTCAAAGTATAGTGTATCAGAGAGTGAAGAAAAAGTTAATTATTTGCTTTTTTTGTGCAATAAACGGTGGTTTCCGTTATAGTGGAAGGCCGAGATCTTTTGTGAAAATGTCCTGCAAACCGCGATTTTAAAGGATTTTCCAATAAAAGTAAGTTGGAAAGATATGATTGCAGATGAATTTGAAAAATGTTATATTTTCGACAAAATTTTTTGTCTGTCAACCTATTGTAAAAGGCGGAAACAATCGCTATAGTTAGAATTGTCATGATGAGGAGGTAGTATGGTGTCAAACAAAAAGAATTTTTCCGTTTCCTTATTTTTTTTGTTTGCGGCAGTATTGTTGGTTCTTTCCGGATGTACCAAGAGCCCTGAAGAAAAAATTTATCAAATTTTAGAAAGCGTTGTAGCGCAGGAAGAGAAATTTGAAGAGCAACAAAAACCGCTGGCAGAGCTCGAGAAAAAGGATCATGAACTGTATGAGCAAATCATGCAATTGGGAATGAAAGAATTCAACAAAATTGTCGAGCTTTCTGAAGAAGGTTTGAAAATCGTCGAAGAACGGCAAGCACACATTGAAAAAGAAAGAGAAAGCATCGAGGATTCCAAAAAACAGTTTCAAGACATCCGCCCTTTAATTGACAAACTGGAGGATAAAAAAGCGGCGGAATTAGGTGAAAAGCTTTATAAAACGATGACAGACAGATACAAATTCCATGATGAATTGTATGAACATTATAAAAAAGGACTCCAGTTGGACAAAGAACTGTACACAATGTTCCAAAAAGAGGATTTGACTTATGAAAAATTGGAACAGCAAATAGAAAAAATTAATGAAGCGTATCAAAAAGTTTTGGAAGCAAACGAGAAATTTAATGAAGAAACGAAAAAATATAATGAACTAAAAATTGAATTTTACAAAGCGGCAGGAATCAATATTGAAGAGTGAACAAAGCGCACACAGAAGAGTCGGATTTTCCGGCTCTATTTTTTTTGCTCGTTTTTCTGTATATGGAAAACTCGAGTAAACAAAAGTATAACAGATTTATTACAAATAGTATAACAAAATTTATTTTCAATTTAGAATATTAAAACTGTGGACATAGTGTAAAATCTAGATAGTAATTAGTTGACGGGCTATTTATTCATGATATACACTATCAATACATGGTTAAATGTGTTATATATGGAAACGTGAAAATGAGTAGTACAGTTTTGTGCATACCTTTTGGACAAAGGGGGGCGCGAAAAAACTGCATGGTGCCGGTCCGGGCGCGAGAATGTGCCGTTTTCGTTCCCGGTACTCTGCATGTATAGAAGAATAAAATCCGTTTAAATTATGTTGTAGAAAACTAGTTTTGGCAATAATTATGAAAAAGGTTTTTCTGAAAAGAAAGGGTGACAACATTGGCTAAAAAAGGAAACCGTGTTTTTTTTGACGGCGACGAGCAGTTGAGAATTATTGAAGAACAATTCCCCATGTTGCAAATTTTGAATGAAGAAGGAGAAATTGTTAACAAGGATGCGGTTCCGGAATTAAGCGACGAACAATTGCAGGAATTGATGCGGAGAATGGTTTATACGCGCATCCTTGATCAGCGGTCAATTTCTTTAAACCGGCAGGGAAGACTGGGATTTTATGCGCCGACGGCCGGACAGGAGGCATCGCAAATTGCTTCCCATTTCGCTTTGGAAAAAGAGGACTTCATTTTGCCCGGTTACCGGGACGTCCCCCAAATTGTCTGGCACGGTGTACCTCTAAAACAAGCATTTTTATGGTCAAGAGGCCATTTTGAAGGGGGAAGGATTCCGGAAGATGTCAATGCGCTGCCGCCCCAAATCATCATCGGAGCCCAATATGTGCAGGCTGCGGGAGTGGCGCTCGGCATTAAAAAACGGGGAGAAAAGGCGGTTGCCGTTACATATACCGGCGACGGCGGAACGTCACAAGGCGATTTTTATGAGGGCATCAATTTTGCGGGCGTTTTCAAGGCTCCGGCCATTTTTATAGTGCAAAACAATCATTTTGCCATTTCCACTCCCAGGGAGAAGCAAACGGCGGCCAAGACATTGGCGCAAAAAGCGGCCGCGGCGGGCATACCGGGCATTCAGGTGGACGGCATGGATCCGTTGGCCGTTTATGCTGCGGTGAAGGCGGCACGCGAACGGGCGATTAATGGTGGAGGGCCCTCGCTCATTGAAACACTTACTTACCGGTACGGACCGCATACTATGGCGGGAGACGACCCGACAAGATACCGCACTTCCGAGTTGGACAATGAATGGGTAAGAAAAGATCCCCTTGTCCGATTCCGCAAATATCTCGAGAAAAAAGGGCTATGGAATGAAGAAATGGAAAATGCCGCAATTGAACAAGCGAAGGAAGATATCAAGGCGGCGATTAAAGAGGCTGACAATGCTCCGAAGCAAAAAGTCACCGATTTAATTTCTATCATGTTTGAAGAGTTGCCGCAAAATTTGCGGGAGCAGTACGAAATTTATCAAGCAAAGGAGTCGAAGTAACATGGCGCAAATGACGATGATCCAAGCGATTACTGATGCATTGAGAACGGAATTGCGCAATGACCCGAATGTGTTGGTTTTTGGGGAAGATGTGGGCGTCAACGGCGGTGTGTTCCGGGCAACCGAGGGCTTGCAAAAAGAATTCGGCGAAGATCGGGTTTTTGATACGCCTCTCGCGGAATCAGCCATCGGCGGCCTGGCCGTCGGTCTTGCCTTGAAAGGATTCCGCCCTGTACCGGAAATTCAATTTTTTGGTTTTGTTTATGAGGTGATGGATTCCATTTCCGGACAGTTGGCACGTATCCGTTACCGCACCGCAGGCCGTTTTAATGCGCCGGTTACTATTCGGGCTCCGTTCGGGGGAGGCGTCCATACGCCGGAACTTCATGCGGACAGTCTCGAAGGCTTAATGGCCCAGCAGCCTGGTCTGAAGGTCGTTATTCCTTCAACTCCATATGATGCCAAAGGATTGCTTATCTCCGCGATCCGGGACAATGATCCGGTCATCTTTCTTGAACATATGAAATTGTACCGTTCATTCCGCCAAGAAGTGCCGGAGGAAGAATATACGATTCCGCTCGGCAAGGCGGATATAAAACGGGAAGGATCCGACTTGACGGTAATTGCCTACGGAGCCATGGTACACGAAGCGTTAAAGGCCGCCGGGGAGTTGGAAAAAGAAGGGTATTCGGCGGAAGTCATCGACTTAAGAACGGTCAGCCCGATTGACGTGGAAACAATCATCGCTTCCGTTGAGAAAACGGGGCGGGCAATCGTTGTGCAAGAAGCGCAAAAACAAGCGGGTGTTGCCGCCCATGTCGCATCTGAAATCAATGAGCGGGCAATCTTAAGTTTGGAGGCTCCCGTTCTCCGGGTGACGGCTCCCGATACCGTTTATCCGTTCCCTCAGGCTGAATCGGTATGGCTTCCCAATTATAAAGACATCATAGAAGCGGCACAAAAAGTGATTCATTTCTAAAAATATTTTGTTAAATAATGAAAAAGAAAAACATTTTAAGGAAAGATATTCATGATGCTTCCTTTAAGTTGTTGAATCTTTATGCTTGCACAGGAGGATGAGAAGATTGGCGTTTCAATTCAGAATGCCTGATATAGGCGAAGGCATCCATGAGGGGGAGATCGTCAAATGGTTTGTAAAGCCGGGTGACAAAGTGCAAGAAGACGATGTCCTCTGTGAAGTTCAAAATGATAAAGCCGTGGTGGAAATCCCTTCGCCGGTTGAAGGAACGGTTTTGGAAATTCTTGTGGAAGAAGGTTCCGTTGCCACTGTCGGTGAGGTTTTAATTACTTTTGATGCCCCTGGTTATGAAGATTTGAAGTTTAAAGGGGATGAAGCGGAAGAAGAGGAAAAACACGACCCGGTACCCGCCAAAGCAGAAACGGCGCCGGCAGTTGCGGAAAATACGCCGCAGGCAGAGGGGACAAAAACTGCGCCTGAAACTGCGTCTGACGTAAGCAAACGGGTAATTGCCATGCCTTCCGTACGGAAATATGCCCGTGAACGGGGAGTCGATATCAGACTTGTCGTCGGAAGCGGCAAAAACGGGCGAGTACTGAAAGAAGACATCGATAGATTCATTGAAGGAAGGTCCGCGGGTCAGGATGCCCCGGCGACTGAGGCGGCGCCCGAAACAACAACGGCAGCGCCAAGTTTTGCGGGGGAAGGACAATATCCGGAAACGCGGGAAAAGATGAGCGGAATCCGCAAAGCGATCGCGAAGGCAATGGTTCATTCCAAGCATATGTCCCCGCATGTAACCTTGATGGATGAGGTGGAAGTTTCCAAACTGGTGGCACACCGCAAAAAATATAAAGATGCGGCGGCGGCAAAAGGCGTTAAACTGACATTCCTTCCGTATGTGGTGAAGGCATTGACAAGCGCCTTGAAAGAATTCCCGATGCTCAATGCTTCTCTTGATGAAGAAACCGATGAAATCATCCATAAACATTATTATAATATAGGCATAGCGGCAGATACGGATAAAGGATTGTTGGTGCCGGTTGTAAAAGATGCGGACAGAAAATCAATCCTCGCCATCTCGCAAGAAATAAACGAATTGGCTGCCAAAGCCCGCGAAGGAAAGCTGGCTCCCCATGAAATGAAGGGTTCAACATGCACTATTTCCAATATTGGTTCTGCCGGGGGGCAATGGTTTACACCTGTCATTAATCATCCGGAGTCAGCGATTCTCGGAATCGGTCGTATCGTTGAAAAGCCTGTCGTCAAAGACGGAGAGATTGTGGCAGCTCCGGTGCTGGCTCTGTCATTGAGTTTCGACCACAGGCTGATTGACGGGGTAATGGCGCAAAACGCTCTCAACCATATTAAGAGATTGTTGAATGATCCGGAATTATTGTTAATGGAGGCGTAAGGAATGGTAGTTGGAGATTTCCCGATAGAAACTGAAACAATTGTGATCGGTGCCGGACCCGGAGGTTATGTTGCCGCCATCCGCGCAGCACAGCTGGGGCAAAAAGTGACGATCGTGGAGAAGGAGCACCTCGGTGGAGTTTGCCTTAATGTCGGCTGCATTCCTTCAAAAGCCCTCATCGCTGCCGGGCACCGTTATGAAACAGCTTTGAATTCTGCGGAAATGGGCATTACGGCGGAAAATGTGAAAGTGGATTTCGCCAAAGTTCAAGAATGGAAAAAAGGAATTGTCAAAAAATTAACCGGGGGCGTTGAAGCCCTCCTGAAAGGGAATAAAGTGGAAATTGTCCGCGGCGAAGCTTATTTTGTCGATGAAAACACATTGCGCGTCATGAACGAAAATTCCGCGCAAACGTATAAATTTAAAAACGCCATTATCGCCAC
Source organism: uncultured Bacillaceae bacterium (assembly GCA_937995745.1). GTDB lineage: Bacteria > Bacillota > Bacilli > Bacillales > Cytobacillaceae > CALKIU01. Next base: position 12,047 of record CALKIU010000184.1, read on the forward strand.
CGGTTCCCGCCCGATTGAACTTCCGGCCTTTAAATTCTCAAAACGGGTGCTTGATTCAACGGGAGCTTTGAATTTACAGGAACTGCCGAAAAAAATCGTCGTCATCGGAGGCGGCTACATAGGGACGGAATTGGGCGGAGCTTATGCCAGTTTCGGAACGGAAGTGGTCATTTTAGAAGGTATGGATGAAATCCTCGGCGGTTTTGAAAAATCGATGACGGCTCTTGTGAAACGCAGATTGAAGAAAAAAGGAGCGCAAATCATCACAAAAGCTTTTGCCAAGAGTGTGGAAGAACGGGAAGACGGCGTTACCGTCATTTACGAGGCTAAAGGAAAAGAAGAAAGGGTCGATGCCGATTATGTTTTTGTCATGGTCGGCCGCAGACCGAATACGGATGAATTGGGCCTTGAACAAGCGGGCATTGAATTGACTGATCGGGGATTAATCAAAGTGGACAAACAATGCCGCGCAAGCGTGAAAAACATCTTTGCCATTGGTGATGTCATTGAAGGACCACCTCTCGCTCATAAAGCGTCATATGAAGGAAAAATAGCAGCCGAAGCTATTGCCGGTCTGCCTTCTGAAATGGATTATATCGGTTTGCCGGCAGTCGTATTTTCCGATCCCGAACTCGCTTCGGTCGGATATACGGAAAAAGAAGCCAAAGATGAGGGAATTGAAGTAATAGTAAGCAAATTTCCTTTTGCTGCCAACGGCAGGGCCCTTTCCCTCAATGATACGGACGGATTCATCAAGCTTGTTGTCCGTAAAGATGACGGTGTTTTGATAGGGGCGCAAATAGCCGGACCCAGCGCTTCCGATATCATTGCCGAACTTGGATTGGCCATTGAGTGCGGCATGACGGCTGAGGATATCGCTTTGACCATTCATGCTCATCCGACCTTGGGTGAAGTGGCCATGGAGGCTGCGGAATTGGCCCTCGGAAAGCCGATTCACGTGCTTAAATAAAAGATGAAAGGCTGCTCCATATTTAAAGGGGCAGCCTTGTTTTCGTTTATTTTTCACGATTCAAGATTGGAAAGATTGCTGAGAGCGGCGGAAACCGGTTCGATGATCTCGTTTCTTGTATATGCGCCTTGAATTTTTACGATGCTCTTTCCTTTATGCACAACGAGGATGGCCGGATAATCCTTTATTCCAAACTTTCTCTCATATTTTTCCGCAGTTTCGGGGGTCAACACAAGCATATGTTTAAACTCGTCCGGGAATTTCATTTTCAGTTCTATGATTGCGGCATAATAAGGTGCTTCATATTCATGTTGGGATTCGTCAGTAAAAAAGATAATTTGTATGACCTCATCAATCTTAAGCCCGTCGTTTGATTCCGGTTTGGTACAGGAACCGGCAATGAGCAGGAAAAATGACAATAGCAAAAAAGGGACGTTTTTCATAGAAAGGAGCCTCGCTTCACTTTTTAAAACATTTATCAGGCGCTTTTTTATATCTTAACATAAGAACGGGCGCCAATATCCGATGTTACGGGAATGTTATCAAATTGAAACCTTTTTAAAAATGCTTTAAAAGTTCATAATGATGAAATATTGTTGTCCCGATCTTTTCCCCGAGCAGTAATTCCTTGTGTTAAAATATTTTCGGATGTTCTTTTTTTTCGTACAATTTTATTCCTCTCGGATGAATACAGGAGATGTGGGGGTAGTTAGATGAAAAGAATACTTTTGATTTTGGCGGCAGTCTTCCTTCTCGCCGGCTGCGGCGCTGAAGAAGCGAAGAACGATGCAGGAGAAGGGAAAAAGAAAGAAACGCCGACGGAGCAGCTGGATGAGAAAGAAACGGATGACGGACCCAATATTGAAGAAGGGAACGATCCGGTCCGGGATGTGCCGCCTGAACCTATGTACCGTGTAAATCCGGTCACTTCATCCATCGAACCGATTGGCGACGCCAAAAAAGAGGTTGTGCTCTTGACATTTGACGACGCCCCGGACCAATACGGTGTGGAAATCGCCAAAACATTAAAAGAACTCGGGGTCAACGCGATTTTCTTTGTCAACGGCCATTTTATCACTTCGGATGAAGGAAAGGCGAAACTGAAGGAAATTTATGATATGGGCTTTGCGATCGGCAATCATACTTTTAACCACCCGAATTTGAAAAAGATTCCCGAAGAAAAGCAGCGGGAAGAAATTGTGAAACTGAACGATCTGATTGAAGAAGTGATTGGAGAACGTCCAAAATTTTTCCGCGCTCCGCATGGGGCCAACACTGATTTTTCGAAGCAGCTGGCCTTGGAAGAAGGCATGGTTGTCATGAACTGGACTTACGGTTTTGATTATTTTCCGCAATACATGGATGCGGAAAAGCTGAAAGAAGCCATGATAACGGGCAAGGGACCGGAAATCGGCGTAAACTACTCTTTGTTGAGACCGGGCGCAAATCTGTTGATGCACGATCGGGAGTGGACCAGCGCAGCGATTGCCGATATCGTAAAAGGTTTGCAGGACCAAGGCTATGAAATTGTCGATCCGCATCTGATTGAAACACCTTGATTGACGGTTAGACAAAAGCGGGTGCCCGTCTCCGTCGTTGGACAGGCACCCTTTTTGTTATTTTCTTTTATTAAAATACATGATTCTACCGTTGAATAAATGGAGTTCGCCTTGCAAATTTTTCGCTACAAATTTGGCGTATTCGGTAGCTTTGCCTTTATCTCCATATGTTGCCGTTTCCGGAAGGGTGAATTGAACGTAATATTGTTCTCGGACATTTCCTTCTTCGTCTTTGATTTCTTCTTTGTCCACGCCAATCATGATCAACTTATACCGGTCGTAATTTCCCTCTTCGTTTGCTTCAAGGTAAAACCATTTATCTTTTCCTTCCGGAGTTTCCTTAATGGTGTAAGGGAAAGCAGCATCTTCATATTTCCAACCGGTCTGTTCCCCGGTTTTTGTTGAAATGCGTATAAATTTGCGGAGAAGTTCTTTCACTTCTTCTACTGTAACGGAATCTTTTGCCGCACCGGGCACTAATTTTACGTAAGCGTGACTAGACATCTTCCATCCCCCATTGTGACATACTAAAAATGTATTGTGATGGCCGGCAAAATACCGCCTCTTTTATTCTAGCATTAATCAAAAATTTGCGACAACTTTTCGTCAAAAATAGTTATAACATTGAATACAAGAAATAAATTTTGTATAATTAAACTCCAAAAAATAAACCATTTCAGGAGGGGGTTCCATGAAAGCGTTTGAAAAGTTGTATGAAGAGTTGGAAGATGCCAAAGTCCGTTTCGTGGGTTTTACCGACGGACAAAAACGCTTCGACTTCGCTATTTTGTATACCACCATGTTTTTTGGCAAGCCCCTTATCATTTGCATGCAATCCAACCGCTGTGCACTCCTCGACTCGGAAGACCTCGAAAACATCGATTATATTCAGTCGGTTTTCAAGCCTTGTGAAGAACAGGAAGCTGTTTCCATTGCAGAATTTTTGAAAACAGCCATTCCCGAGACTCCCTTTGAGCCGCAATACGATTAACAGGCAGATCTGTCCGGATCTGCTTTTTTTTGTACATTTTATTGTTAAATTGGCATAAGTGTATAACATAAATAATAATAGATATCTTTTTATGCCGAAAAAATATTAAATATGTTATACAATTTAGGCTTGATTTATTAATAATGTTATATTATTATAGAATCGGGTTAGATAAAATCGCTTACAATTTTATTGAAAAGAGGGGAATTTATTTGATGGGCATTCTCGTTTGCCAAACTTGTGATTCAACCATTGATTATTTTGAAGATGAAAAGGTGACTGTGCTTTACGCCAAATGCAACGGTTCATGCCGGAAAAAAGAAGAGGAAGAAAAGTAGGCTGTCCTTTCATATATTCGCAGCATGCTCTTAAAGAGTGTGCTGTTTCTTTTTTTTTGCACGGCTGTGTTAAAGTTTAGTGTTGATTTTTAGTCAAAAAATAAGGAAACCGTAATT
>CALKIU010000185.1 GCA_937995745.1 uncultured Bacillaceae bacterium
TGTCAAAATTGAGCTCTTGACATATTTGCCATTATACGCTGTCCCCATGTCCCGGTTGTTATTTTTTTTCGACGAGGTCGATGATTTTTGTCCAGGTGGATGGTTTGAATGAGTCGATGAATTTGCCGTCGCCGATGATGCTGTAGCCGATGACGGCGCCGATTAGGATGCAGAATACGAACAGGACGGATATGATGATGAGCCTCAGCCAAATCGGGATCAGGCGGATGCGGATTTTTTCCTTTTCTCCTGATTTTTCGGGATTTGTTTTCAGCTTGTCGTTTACAAACAGGCTCGGTTTCCACATTTTTTTCTGTTCTCTTCTTTGCATCCGGCTTTTTATTTCACCGTTGTTTTCTTTTATCGACATACGATATCCCCTTCTACCTCATTCCGTTAATGATGCCCATCATTTGATCAGCCAGGCTGATTGTCCTTGCCTGAAATTGATACGTACGCTGCACGTTCATCAAATCGGTCATTTCTTTTGCCAAATCGACATTGGATTGTTCAAGAGCCATTTGCCGAATGCCGATTTCGCCGCGTAAGGCGCCGGATAATTCCGTTAAAATATCAGCCGCTGCCACTCCCAGTTCATCCAGTTGGGCTGGCAGTCCGTAAAGGTTCTGGCCTCTTGCCTCCAAAAACTGCGGATGATTGACTTGAACGACGCCGAGCAGGTATGTCTGTTCCGTTCCGTCGGTCATCGTTGCCCTTAGTTCGCCTGTTTCGTTGATCGCAATCCGTTCCACATCTCCGGCGATAATAATGGGTTGGTTGTTTTCGTCCAAGATAAAATAGCCGTCTCCGTTGACAAGCACCGACTCATTTTCCGCGGCGGGCGACAAATATAGCGCCCCGTTCCTGGTATAGCAAATTTCACCCGCTTCCCCGCCGGGCTGCTGCACGAGAACTTTAAACAGCTGGCCTTCTTTTGTAAAAGCCGTATCCAGTGCCCGGTCGGTAGGTTTAATGGCCCCTTGTGCCATCACAAGCCGGGATGCGGCCATTCTTGCGCCCGTCCCTTGGCGGATGCCGTCCGGAGACAAACGACCGATCTCTCGCTCCGGTCGGGTCTGATTGTTAAAATGCTGATAAATCAGTTCCGTGAAAGCTACATCCCGTCTTTTAAAACCGTTTGTATCCAGATTGGCAATATTGTTGGCGATCGTATCTATATGAAGTTGCAGCTGGCTCATCGTGTTGGCCGCTGTAATCATTGTCCGGTTCATGATTTTCGCCCCTTTGAAGAAGTTTGCCCTTTGCAGGCGCTTGGGTTTCCTCACTGCATCGTTTGATTTTTTCCTGCAAAACTCCGGAAACCGGTACTGCGATATTTTTTAAAATGCACAATATCCTTTATCGGCCGGAACCGTCAGCCGGTTTTTTTATCTAATCCTGCCTACCTCATTCGCCGCTTTGTCCATCGTGCTGTCATACGCTCTGACAACCCTTTGGTTCGCTTCAAACGTCCGGTAGGCGGCCAGTAGATCAACCATCGTTCTTCCCGGATCCACATTGGATTGTTCGAGATATTTTTGCCGGACGGAAAAATGGACATCCCCCCGGCCATGGGCGGAAGGCAATGGTTCGCCGCTGTCCGTGCGGTACAGGCCGTCCCCTTCTTTTATCAGAAGAAGCGGATTTTCTGAAAAAGAAAGGCCAAGCAAAGCCGTTTCACCGTTTTCCCCTTCGATGAAACCGTCGTCCCGGAGAACGAACCGGTCGCTCGACAGCCAGATCCGGTTTCCGTCTGCATCGAGAACGTAATATCCGGAAGCAGTTGTCAAATACCCTTGTCCGTCAAGAGTAAAACTGCCGTTGCGGGTATAGCGCAGTTCCCCTTCACCCGTTTGCACGGTGAAAAAGACTGTGCCGGGAAGACCGTTTTCCTCATTGACGGGCATCCTGATATCAAAAATGGCCATATCCGTCGTCAGGCCGGTTTCTTTCAGGGTGCCCTGGACAAAGTTGGGGATCGCTTCCTGCATATACACGCCCGTGTTCACGGTTCCCACTGTTTTATGAAACGGTGAATACCTTCGCTTTTCTGCCGGAATCCTTTCGTAGCCAATTTGCTGCAAAAGCATTTCCGGAAAAGACCGCAAACTGGCTTGTTCCGCTTTGAATCCCGGGGTATTGGCATTGGCCAGATTATTCGCCAGCATTTCCGCTCTCCGCTGCTGGGCAATCATCCCCGAAGCAGCCGTATAAAATCCCCTAAACATCAACTCACCCCTTGATAAAACATTGGGAACTCCTTATTTTTTTATCGGCGCATCATTTAAAAATTGAAGGAAACGATCCGAAAATAAAAACAAAACCCCAAAAATAGCGGCAGAGGGCAAAACAGAAAGGCAAAAAGAACAGGTGACAGGGCTTTTCCGTGTTGGTGCCGGTGCCTGTCACCTGTTGCCGCCTGCCGTGTTTTCCGGTATTTTTCGGAATATTTATATTATGCTTCGCCCCACTTAGGCGGGCAGGTTTCATCTTGACTGCGCTCATACAAGGCGAATGGACTTCTCTTGTCCGCGCTCCAATGAGGCGGGCAAAATAAAATTATTTTTCCGAACTGTGGCTCAATCAAACGGGCAAACTTCTTTTTCCGCTTTGTTCGTCAAATCAAGCGGGCAGGCTTCTTTTGTCCGATCTCAGCCCCGTCAGGCGAGCAGGCTTCTCTTGGAAATGCGGTCGATGTTTTCGAGCATGATTCCCGTGCCGATAGCGACGCAATCCATCGGATTTTCCGCTACAAGAACCGGCACATGCAGTTCTTCGGACAACAGCATGTCGACGCCGTGAAGGAGGGCACCGCCGCCGGTCAAAATGACGCCTCTGTCAATAATGTCGGCGGAAAGTTCAGGCGGAGTTCTCTCCAATACGCTTTTTGCCGCTTGAATGATTTCGGCCATCGGTTCGCGGAGGGCCCGTTCGATTTCGCTGGAGCGAATCGTAATCGTTCTGGGGAGGCCGGATACCATGTCGCGGCCGCGGATGTCCATTTCTTCCTCGCGGCTTCCGGGGAATACGGTTCCAATTTGGATTTTAATATTCTCTGCGGTCCGTTCGCCGATCAGGAGCTTGTATTCTCTCTTGATGTATTGCAAAATTTCGTTATCAAATTTATCTCCGGCCATTTTGATGGACGCGGAGGTTACGATGTCACCCATGGAAAGAACGGCGATATCTGTTGTTCCGCCGCCAATGTCGATTACCATGTTTCCGCTCGGCTGGAAGATGTCCATGCCTGCGCCGATGGCGGCCACTTTCGGTTCTTCTTCCATGTATACTTTCTTGCCGCCGCTTTTTTCGGCCGCTTCTTTAATCGCCTTTTGCTCAACGCTCGTAATGTTTGTCGGGCAGCAAATTAAAATGCGGGGTTTGGATAAAAACCCTTTCACATTCAATTTATTTATAAAATACTTTAACATGGCTTCGGTTACATCAAAATCAGCAATGACGCCGTCTTTCAAGGGGCGGATGGCAACGATGTTTCCGGGAGTCCGGCCGACCATCCGTCTTGCTTCCTCACCTACTGCCAGGACTTTATTCGTATTCTTGTCAATTGCCACAACTGACGGCTCGTTTAAAACAATCCCTCTCCCTTTTACATGCATTAGTACGTTTGCCGTTCCCAAGTCAATTCCGATGTCTCGAGCTAGCATTCTTTTTTTATCCTCCTTGAAACGTTCTCCGGTTCTATAGAAAAGCACACCCTTTCGCAAGTATTTACTGGAGCGGCACGTATTGTCTTACAATAATTTAGTAAATACTTCCGGCCAAAGATGTACTTTCTTTATAATAACTGGCGAGTAAATCGAACTATACAGTTATCTAATTGATAATTTTATCATATTTGTGCTATGAGCGTAACTATTTGTCGTAATTTGCGGGATCATTGCTAATTTTGTCTTAAAAGGGCGAAAACCTTTATATGATGCGCCCCCGCGGCGTCTGGCCGATTTTTTTAGAAAGAAGAAAATTGTTACAATATTTTGTCAAAGAAATCTGACAGCCGATTCATGATTTGCCTGTTATTTTCCCCTGTTTGAAAATGGTTTAAACGCCGGCCAAGGGATAGGCTGACTTTACCAATTTGCGCACTTTTCATCGTTCGCTGCAGCGTGAATGTAGCGACGCACGATTTGACATGGAACAGCCCATGATAACCTGCCCCGGTCGCAAGAATCATGTGCGTCGAGGTATTGCGGGCTATCATCGTGGGAATACTTGCCAGGCCAAATACATCATAAAGCAAAAAAAAGAAGAAAGACCTGAAGGAATCAAACAGGCTTTCTTTCTTTTTCTTGCTTTTTGTATTTTAATTTTGTCGCTTCCCCTCCGCGTATATGGCGAACTGATTTATGATAATCCAGTATTCGCTTCACTTCATTGGCCAGTTCTGGATTGATTTCCGGCAATCTTTCCGTCAGATCTTTGTGGACGGTGCTTTTGGACACACCAAATTCCTTCGCAATGACGCGGACTGTCTTTCTCGTCTCCACGATGTACTTCCCAATCTTGATAGTCCTCTCTTTGATGTAATCGTGCACACCACTCGCCCTCCCTAAGTTGGATGAGAGAAGTGTGGATGAGACGCGCTTTTCTTTTTTTGGATTGCTGGCTCCGCACCACTTTTCATGATAAGAAAAGGATCCGCGGCCATCTGGCTAATTTTTCCGTCCGCGCCATTGCGGCGCAAATCTGTGTGTGCTTACGGCCCCGTTTCACTGTTCTCACCATGGGGTGCGGCTCAAAAAACCACTCTGACATTGCCGGGAATAAACAAATCTGCAACTGGTTTTTTTGCTTTTAAAAACACACCTCACCTCAAACACTCTCTTTGAAAGGTTTGTAACAGTTTATTAGCTTGGGTGGGGGAATATGCACAAAAAGCCTAAGAAGGACAAGGGTTGGGGCAATTTTTTTGAAAACAGGCGTGTTTTTCGGAGTATTTCCCGAAAACACGCCTCGTTTTTGCAAATTATGATAAAACGAGCGGCTTGTTGACCGCATGGAGGGGAGGGCGTCCGTTCAGTACTTCGATGATGTTGTCCACCGCCATCAGTGCCATGGCGTCTCTCGTTTCAATGGTGGCGTTGCCGATGTGCGGGGTGAGGACGACGTTGTCGAGCGTTTTTAATTCTTCGGTGATTTCCGGCTCAAATTCGTATACGTCGAGAGCCGCTCCTTCGATGGCTTTGTTTTTCAGCGCTTCGGCAAGGGCCGCTTCGTGAACGATCGGTCCCCGGGCGGCGTTGATGAGGTAGGCCGTTGGTTTCATCATTTGGAATTGTTCGCGGCCGAACAGATGCCTCATGTCCGGGGTGTAAGAGCTGTTGATTGTGATAAAATCGGACTGTTTTAACAGTTCTTCAAAAGGAAGATAGGTGACGTTCAGTTCTTTTTCTTCCTGCGGGGTAAGGCGGTTGCGCTTGTAGTAAAACACTTCCATGTCAAACCCTTGCGCCCGTTTGGCGACCGCCCGGCCGATGCTGCCGAAGCCGAAAATCCCCAATTTTTTGCCGCTCACTTCCCGGCCGAGGAAAAAGAGGGGCGCCCAGCCTTTGAATCCGGTTGTCCGGCACAGTTTGTCCCCTTCGGCGATTCTCCGCGCCGCGGCGAGGATGAGGCCTATCGTCAGGTCGGCCGTGGCGTTCGTCGATACTTCCGGTGTATTTGTCACGTAGATGCCTTTTTCGGCAGCATATTCAAAATCGATGTTGTTGTAGCCGGCGCCGTAGTTGGCGATGATTTTGAGATGGGGGGCATTGTCGATCGCTTCTTTGTTCACGGGGGTGGAAAGCAGGCTCAGCAAGGCGTCTTTGTCTTTGATTTTTTCTTTGAGTTCCGCTTCGCTGATTAAGCGTTCGCTGTCGTCGTAAAGTTCCACGTCAAATTCTTGTTGGAGTTTCTCGAGTCCCTTTTGGGGGATTTTACCTGCAACAAAAACTTTTTTCATGGTTACCATCTCCTCTTGGTTGTAGTTCTCGGGTGAGACTTGAAAAAATGGACAAATAATAGTGTATCGGGAAGCGGATGGATGCGGCCGGATTCGGATGAATGATGTCGCCGCATATCGCCGTATATGGTCTGCCTGTATATGGTCTGCCTGTATTACAATGGCATTGTGACCGGATGGATATGCGCCGGTTTGCACTGATGTTTACGCCGGCATTGGCGCCGGGAATGCACTGGCGTTTGCGCCGGCATTGGCGCCAGGAATGCACTGGCGTTTGCGCCGGATTCCCGCCCAAAAATTCCGCCAAAACAGAAACATTATTCTCCAATAGGAAAATAACCCTTTTCCTGGATATCGGCAATGACGCTGGTCACTTCATTATATCGGTTATTATCCCCGTATTCAAACGATCTGTCGCTCTCAAGATCTGGATTGCACTGTCGCCACAAATATTATATCCTAAAAATAACATTTGCTGCTTGGTGGCGTTTCTTCTCAAGGTGCCTGGCACTTCAACAAACTTCACCACCAATTCGCAAGGATTTTTGTTGGTTGCTGGTGTTGTTTCGTGTTGTGCCTGGCACCCCGACAGCACCCCATCGTGTTGTGCCTGGCACCCCGACAGCACCCGAACACCGATCCGCAACGATATGCGGCGATATTTGGCGTGGTGCCTGGCACCTCGCCAGACTTCGCCATAAAAAGAGAAAAACCCGCAAGTTGCGGGTTTTCACGATTCTAGGGGGGTTGTATTTCATTCCATTATTCAGTTTTTAACCTTTAGCCGGATGAGGAGCTGTTTCACCGACTGAGGCCTGGAGTTTATTCTTCATCTTCGGAGTCTTCTTTATCTTCTGATTCTGCTTTGTCTTGTTCGTCTTTTTCGTCTGTTTCATCAGCTTCAGATTCATCGTCGCTGTCTTCGTCGCTGCGATCCGCTTTGCTGTCGTCATCCTCTTTTTCGTTCATTTCCGTCAAATCAGCTTCCTGCAGGGAAGCAAGGGTTTTGTCAATGTAATCAAGCGGATTGACAGGTCTTGAATCTTTGCGGATCTCAAAGTGCACGTGGGTACCAGCTTCTTCGTTATAGATGCTTTTGCCGGCTTTTGCAATCACTTGCCCTTTCTTGACTTCGTCACCCGGTTCTACTTTAATGTCCGTAACGGATTGATACTGGGTAACGATTCCTTTGTCATGTTCAATTTCAATGACGTTGCCGAGAAGGGCATCTTCTTGAACATTGGTGACCGTTCCGCTCATGGCGGCAACGACATCAAATGTTTTTCCGTCTTTCATGGCAATATCTATTCCCGTATTCGGGTGATATGTGTTATTGTAGAAAACGAGCGCCGCTTCCTGTTCTTCCTTATCAGCGTTGTAATCGTAGAACTGTTTTTGAATGACCGCTGACTCGGGATCTTTTACCGGCATGGAGAAAGTCTCCAACGCGCGGTTCACTTCAATGGCGGGCTCATCATGTTTCTTGCCGGTAATATTTGTTGCATCAAAATCTTGCTGCTCATGATCTTTATTAGTGCTTTGAAACCATAATACTGCAGATAAAATGATTGCTGCGCCGGCAATATACAGAGCCGGATATACCCAACGTTTTCTGGCTTTAACGGCACTGATGAAACGTTTGAAGCCGGACTTCAAAGCAGAAATTTTCTTTTCTTCCCCACTCATCTATCATCACCTCAGCAATCATTCTGAACAAATTATGGAAAATATATACATTTTAAAAAATTTTTTCGTTTATTTTTTGTAAAAATCCAAGGAACTATTCATTTTTTGGGGTGATTTTTTGAAAAGACTGTTCATCTGGATGTTGCGCCTGTTGCCGATTGCTTATATGATCATCATCTTCATCCTTTCCAGTTTGCCGAGCAATGCCGTCGTGGAGCTGCCGGACGCAACCATCGACGCTTTTATAAAAGAAGCGCTCCACCTGGTGGAGTTTGCCATTCTCTACGTCCTTCTTGTCCTGGCCGCTTTTACGACGGGGAAATTTTCCCGCAAGACAAATGCCGTCCTGGCGGTAATTGCCATCTTGTACGGTCTCAGCGATGAAATTCATCAGGCATTTGTCCCGTACCGGTCAGCGACGGTGATTGATTTTGTCAAAGACACCCTCGGCGTGCTTGCAGCTTTCTATTTTGTCAACCGCGCCCATGCGAAAAACCGGTTTGACTGGATTTTGGCGTATTTTGCCGGCAAGACAGTTAAAAAACGGTACGAAACCTCTCCTGTAAAAAACAGGTGAAAATAAAGAAAGAACGAGGTAGACCGCAGGAAACGCCTGCGAATAGGGCGGCCGGCGCTCCGCCGCGTTTAGGAAGGGCGCCAAAATGCCCAATAAAAAAAGCAAGCGGGAAGGACGAGTTCCCCTTGCTTTTTTGTTTCCGGGATTTTTATAAAAAATTTTTCACGTGTACCGATTGGCTGCGCCGGCGATGGGCCATTTAAAATCAGCGACTCGCCAAATTCCTCTTATAATATATAGACCGATTGCTTTTCGCACCGGCCATTCATTTGCTTTTTTACCACCAGCCCCTTTTTTCACACATTCCCTGTCTGGCCGCCGGACCCTTTATCACCATTCCCTTTCTGCCGCCCATCTTCTGATAACTTTCAGCGACCGGCCCGATTCCCCATCGCCTTGATGCCATATATTTTCTCACTTTTTGAACAATCTCCCATCGCCTGTGTGCTTCCTTTTTTTGATACCCACTCCCCGCCCATCCCTCACCGCTTTGCCCGCTCCCGTTCCCTCCCGCATCCGCTTCTATCCCGCCGGCCCCATCACCGCTCCGCCAAAATCTTATTCAAAAACTCGTCAGCCGAAGAAATCTCCACACCCCTGTAATAATGCTTCACGATCTCCTCATACGTCTTTCCCTCGGCAGCCATCCCGTTCGCCCCGTACTGGCTCATCCCGACGCCATGTCCGTAACCCTGCGTGTGGACAACAATTTCACTTCCCCTTCTTTCCATCGTAAAATCCGTGGAGTACAAGTCCAATTTTTCCCGAATCTCCCGGCCGGTAAAAACCTTCCCGCCGATTTTGATTTTTCCAACCCGATCCCCCGCCGTCCTCTCCAGAACCTGCCCGACTGTCTTTCCGGCGGGAATTTTTACGCCAAGCCTCCGTTCCACCTCGGCGGCGGGAAACGTTTTTTGTCCCCTAAATTTCGGAGACGCGGTATCCCACGGACTTTCCACACTGACAAGATAAGGAAGTTCGTTTGCCCACACCTCGCCCGCGTTTTCCGTCCTTCCGTTGCTCGTCGAAAAAAACGTCGCATTTATCGGGACACCCTCATAGGTGATAATTTCTCCCCTTGTTTCATTCACCGCCCGGCGAATCTTTTTTATCCGCCATTCATACTCCTTGCCCCACTGCTGCCTCAGCTCATCGTCATTTTTGTACACCTGGTGATTTTCCGTGTCCGTCACATCGGAACCTTCCGGAACACCGACCTTCTCTTCGTTCAGCATTTGCTTCACGATATACGTCCTGGCAGCAAGCGCCTGGGCCTTCAACGCCTCCAATTCAAACTTGGCGTCCATTTCAGACGCCACCACACCGACAAGATACTCCTCCAGCGGCACCTCTTCCCGCTCCTTTTTCGCCGCGCGGTAAACGGCCACTTCCACCGCATCTTCCATGCCCGCCGACTCAGACGCCACCAAACTCTCGCCCGCCTCTTCTTCCCCATCGCCACCAAACGACATCACGAGCACAGCGGGCAACACCATGGTCACAAACACAAAAACAATCACTGCCACGAATAATGGTTTCAATTGCATTCTTTTGTCCTCCGTAAACAATCTCATTTCATTCTATGGACGAGGACAAGCCTTTATGCATATGAAATAACCAAGCCGCTTCCCTTGGAAAAACCGGCCAGATCTCCAAGTTCATTTCTGCGAAAATGTTCCGCCCAAACCCGAAGTTGACAGATCATTTCCCCGGAAAAAGGAAATCCCCCACAAACGACACAAAAAACAAAAACATTTTTCCTTCCTTGCTTCCTTCTTTCGGATCAATTCAGAAAGCAGCGGGCGAGGGCCCGCTGCTTCCGCTTTTGCAATCCTTCAAGCATTGGAAAGAAACTTGACACTTGTAAAAAAACGACAAAATATGCGCGCCAATCGGCCCGAACGTTCCAACCAAACCTTGCCCCGCCAATGATTTGGCAAATAAGAGCGTTTTCAACATAAGAATTCAATACATGTTATTTTCTTTTGCTTTCATTTGCTCAGATCGGAAAGCAGCGGGCAGGGGCCCGCTGCTCACCGCTTTTATCAAACAATCTTACCGGGACGGATAAAGCTTTTCCTCATAAGCGCTCTTTTGGACAAACCAAGGAAACAATACCCGCACATTGTCCAAATCACGCCTCATTTTTGGACAAAACAGGATTAAAAAATGTTGTTCCGTCCAAATCCACCCGTTTTTTGGACAAAGGAATATGAAATAAACGGTACTTTGTCCAAATGAACCCGTTTTTTGGACAAAGCGGCATGAAATAACAGTGGTTTTGTCCAAATGAACCCG
>CALKIU010000186.1 GCA_937995745.1 uncultured Bacillaceae bacterium
TTTTGCAATGCCATCATCATTTCAACGACGTTCATATGGCTGGCGATTTCACAGAATTTAGCAGGTGTAATCGCCGTGGTAATCTTAATGACCTCTTCCCTCGGTACATTTACGTCCACAAGCATTTTGGCAATTTCTTGGGAAGGAATTGCCATCGCTTCTTCCGCATTATCCAAGTTAATCGCAAAATCGGCGATAAATGTATCAATAAAATCAAATTCGTCACGTGTTTTGCCGTCCAATTCAACGACAACGCCGTTTTCAATCTTAATGCTCGGTTTTGGGTCATTCGGGCTGTCGCTGGCCATCATGCCCACTTCCGGCCATTCTGCAACAAAACCATCCTCATGTACAGGACGTTCTGCTAATATCTGGAAACGTTTAGATTTCATGATTTTCCCTCCTTCAAATTAAATGTAAGGAACTTTATCAGAAACCGGCTCGCTGCCGAGAGTTCCCAACAACTTCAACCCTACTTCCCTGGCGGCAATCAAAGCTTGACGAACGGCTCCCGAATCGCCTTTGAACGTCAAAATGACCTCGTTCGTAAAGCTTGTTCCGTCAGCAGGAGAACTGTAGCCGATTACTTCCACATTGGCCGCTTTTACAGCCGTATCCGCAATAACGACACCAATCGCTGCCGGAGCGCCTACCGTCAATCCGAAAGATTTGCCCACGGTGGCCCCGAACGCTTTTTCACAGGCATAGCTGGCGCGGGCGGTGTATTGGAATTCAAGATGTCCCGCTTCGTTACCGTAAACGTCGCCAAATGTCCGATCCAACTCTTTCAGAGCCACTTCAACGGCCCGGCGGGCATCAGCAACATCTTCGGCACCGAAAATGATTAACGAACCGTGCCCGGCTCCTCCTTTTGTGTCGCGGGGGAGTTCAATGGCCAAAATTTCCGTGTTCGTGGCTTTAACCGCTTCATCGGCTGCCATGATTTGCGGTCCCGCACCGGTGCGTCCTCCGAAAATGCCGATGGAACGGTACTTTTTATCCAACCCCATTGCTTCATGCAAGGCTGAATCCACATTGGCAATAACCAATCCGATTGTGTCTCCGTGACCGATTCCGACAAATTCGGTTAAATCACAAAATCTGTTATTTTTGGGGTTCTTTGCTTCCGTTTTTTCTTCACCCTTGGGACTGTCAATCTTTTTCATCACTTCTTGCATGATTTGATCGATTAATTGTTCTTTCATCGTTCAGCACCTCCATCTTAATTTTCTTTGTCAGGCTGAGGCAAAATGCTTTCCACTTCGGTATGCGGTCTCGGAATCACATGAACGGAAACGACTTGTCCCACTTTTTCCGCAGCGGCGGCTCCCGCATCCGTTGCCGCTTTTACGGCGCCAACGTCTCCGCGGACCATAACCGTGACGAGTCCTGAACCGATTTTTTGGTAGCCGATTAGAGTGACATTCGCTGCTTTAACCATTGCGTCGGCCGCTTCGATGGCACCGACCAGTCCTTTTGTTTCGACCATGCCCAACGCTTCTTTCACCATGAAGGATGCCTCCTTAAATTTGTTTTCTCTGAAGATTCAACGCATAAAAGAATGGTCTTCCAACCTCCTTAAAGCGCTTACAACTCTAAATCTAACGAAAACACAACAAAAAATCTCCGTAGCTTTTTGTTTTGTTAGGATAAAATTTTGTCTTTTTTTCAAGCAAAAAGGATATTTTTTTGAAAGCGTTTTAAAATGAATGATGACAGCATTCAATAATGATACTTTTTTGTCCTCTTTGGATAATAATTTGTTATTTTAGAAAAATGATTTTTAAGAAAAATACTCTATTAAAACAAAGCCATTACAAAATATCCGTTCCAAATCACCGGCACCGGAGGCGCGTTTTCAGAACCCCTTTGCATCCGTTTCAACACCGGGCATTCCGGAACGCATCCCCCGGAAGGGCGACATTTTTTGGGCAGGGATTCTTTCTTAAAAAACCCACAAAACCCGGCATCCTCCTTTTAGAAGAGACCTTTTTCCACGTCCCGGATCATGACCGGGGCATGAAAAAAGCCGTTTCACAAAGAGAATGCTCTTCGTGAAACGGCTTTTTCCTCAAACATACCAGTTTCCGTTTAAGATTTTGTAATTTCTTTTAAAAATCTGCTGTTCCTTTTGCTTCTGCTTCTTCTTTTTCTTCCGGTATTCAGAAGGCGACATTCCCGTCACCTTTCGAAAAACCTTGCTGAAGTAATTGGCTTCTTTATAATTCAGTTCCAGCGCAATGTTCAAAATGGGCAAATCGGTATTTTCCAGGAGTTCCTTCGCTTTTTCGATTTTTCTTTCCGTCACGTAGCTGACGAAATTGACTTTCAATTCTTTTTTGAATAATTTGCTGAGATAAAACGGGCTTAAATGGACGTGCGCCGCGGCTTCCTCGAGCGTCACGCCGTTTTGGTAATTTTTTTCGATATAATTCAGCACCGATTGAATAATTTTTCTTTCATGGAGCAATCGTTTATCGTTTTCAAGATCATAAAATATTTCCTCTATCAGTCCGAGCAATTCGCTTTCAAAATTGAACAAATCCATTGCGGCCGCTTTTGCGGACCAATTGATTTTTCCGGCAACGGACAATTGCTTTCTGACGGCAATCCGTTTCAATCCGGCCGTAATCAGTTCGGCTGTTTCCCGCAGGCGCTTTTTATCATACCGGTAAGAAAGCACAGCCTCGCGGGCAACCATTTTTCCGCAATCCCTTGCTTTTTTATAGTTTTCGTAAAAAACGAATTCCAAAAACCGGCCGATCAGCGAATCGATATATTGCTCCTTGGCCAGTTCGGGCAAATATTTATTGACGAGCGATAAAATATCATCGGGGCGGAACGGCTTCATCAGACTGTCGTCAGCTCCCGCCTCCAAAGCCCCGGGAACAACATGCGAAGAACCGTAATCTTTTAACAACAAAATAACGAGATATTTGTTGATTCCTTTCATATACTTGACCAAATCAGCAACATCGGCGCCCGGTATGGCCGCATCCATGATGACGATGTCAGGCCTTATCGCCACGAACTTTTCCAACGACAATGACGCCGAATCCGCTTCTTCAATGACGCTGATATTTTCCTGCTCTTTGAAAATAATTTTCAAAGATTCTCTCATTAAGTATTCATCATCCACTATGAGTAGTTTATGCAAAGCGGGAACCTCCCCCTTCTGGTAGTGGGATTTTGATCCTGACCGTCGTTCCCCCCTCTTCATTGGCAGATATCATCAATTTATAATCAAATCCAAAATGCTCCGTTAAAATTTGGTTGACCGCATGTAAACCAAGTCCTTTTATGTTTCCTTCCGATGTTGGCTCTTGCCGGTTTTGAAAAATTTCCTGCTTTTTTTCAAAGGGTATGCCGGTGCCGTTATCCGCAACCGCAAGAATCAGATCGCCGCCTTCCCGGTAAGCGCCTATTTGAATCGCGCCCGCCCCTTCTGCCGGTTCAATTCCGTGAATGACGGCATTATCAACAACTGCCTGAAAGATGAAAGGCGGGATCCGGACATCGTGGTACCGGACGGGAATGTCAATGGAGACATTCAATCTGTCTCCCAATCTTAATTCTTGCAATCGCAAATAGTTTTTTATATAAGCCAGCTCTTTTTTTAACGGAACGAGATCCTCGTCCGTTAAGAGCACATATTTCATAATCTCCGTTAAAATCATGACAATTTCCTGGGTTTTTTCCGCATTTTCCATAATCGCCATACAAGACATCATATTCATGGCATTAAAATAGAAATGCGGGTTTATCAACATCCGGGCACTTTGCCGGTTGTTTCCGGAAAACACTTGCGCCGATTCCAATTGGCTCTTCAATTGCTCTATTAACTGTTCGTTTTTGCGGAGCAGTTCTTCTTGGGCGAAGTTTTGAAAATCTTTTTCAAACAAATTGTTGATGACATGAAACATCAGATCTGCGGCAGCTTTTATTTTATGTAAGGGTATAACGGGAATGTTGTTGTAAAGACTTCTGAGCTCCGGATCTTCCGAAAGGAGCGGGGTTTTTTGAACAATGAAATCGAGGCCCTCCTTTTCTTCTTGACGGACTTTCACCTGTCCAACCATCATGGAACCTAAATATTGTCCCTTGACCATGATTGGAACGGCGAAGTCCACAAGTCCCGCATGGCAGCGGTATATATGGGAAGTGCCTTTCCTGGCTGCTTCCAGCCCACCGAACGCATCGCATTTATAACAAATTTCAACAAATTGGGGATGATTGCGGACAAGTTTGCAAAAAGGGGAAAAATTGCTGTATTCCGTGATCGGCTTTCCGCGAAAATCAACGGTAATGGCGGCAAATCCCGTCGACTCCGCGAAAGCATCCTGTATCTTTTGCAAAATATCAATATCGACAACATCCTGCAGATTCACGAACAATCAACTCGCTTTACAAGCTTATTTCAGTATCGCGGAAATCGTTTTCAATTGCCGTTCTCACAGAAACTTCATAATTTTATTTTAAAATAATAAATTTCATTTCGCAATTGTTTCATATGTTAAAATTTATCTACATTAGCTGGAATTGTCAAAAAACGGTCCCCCTTATAAACCGGGGGATTTTTCGGTTTTTTGGCCGGAAAAATAAAAAAACGGCGCAATCCGGCTGCGTTTAGCCGAAATATGCGCCGTTTTCTTTTATTTTTTTCATAAACTATTAATTCGAAACGAGCATGCCCTCTGTCAATCTGACCACATCGCGGGCAATCATGACTTCTTCGTTGGTCGGAATGATCATCACTTTCACTTTCGAGTCCGGACAGCTGATGATTGCTTCCTCGCCGCGAACATCGTTCAAGGCAGGATCCCATTTTACGCCCATAAATTCAAGGCCTTCAAGTACCCTTGCGCGAATCAGCGGACTGTTCTCGCCGATCCCGGCTGTGAAAATAATGCCGTCCACACCACCCATGCGCGCCGCATAAGCGCCGATATATTTATGGATGCGGCTGGAGAAAACATCTAATGCCAGGTTGGCGCGATAATCGCCTTCTTTCGCCTTTGCCTCAATATCGCGGAGATCACTGGAAAAACCGGATAACCCAAGCAAGCCGCTCTCTTTGTTTAAAATGGTCAACACTTCATCAGCGCTCTTGCCGGTTTTCTCCATTATAAAAGGAATGATCGCAGGGTCGACGCTTCCGGACCTCGTTCCCATCACAACGCCTTCAAGCGGAGTGAATCCCATTGACGTGTCGATGGATTTTCCGCCTTGAACCGCCGCAATGCTTGCGCCATTGCCCAGATGACATGAGATAAAACGCAACTCTTCAATCGGTTTGCCGAGGATTTCTGCAGCTCGCAAAGTCACATATTTATGGGAAGTACCATGGAAGCCATATTTGCGGATACCGTATTTTTCATAATACTCGTATGGCAGGGCGTATAGATAGGAGCTTTCCGGCATGGTTTGGTGAAATGCTGTATCAAATACCATCACAGCTGGAGTATTTCCTAAAACTTTTTGAAATGCTCTTATTCCGGAAAGATTGGCAGGATTGTGAAGCGGAGCCAATTCTGACAGAGGCTCTAATTTTTCCAACGCTTCCTCTGTGACCAGCGTCGAGTCTTTGAAGATCTCTCCGCCATGAGCAACCCGGTGCCCCACGCCATCAATTTCATCAAAGGAGTGGATGATTTTTAATTCAATCAACATTTTCAGGAGAATTTCCACCGCTACCTCATGATTGGGAATATCTCCTACTTCCGAATGCTTGTCCCCGTTCACCGTAATGGAAAATATGGAATTGTTTAATCCGATCCGTTCGACAATTCCTTTTGTAATGACCCTTTCCTCGGGCATTTCTATCAATTGAAACTTTAAAGACGAACTGCCCGCATTAATTGCCATTATTTTCGACATAAGCTTCTCCTCATTTCCTTAAGACTTTTTGTTGAAAGGAATATTGGTATGTAACAAGGGGCGTGCGAACTTGAATTTCCATTTTTTATATATTCCTATAGCAGTTACATATAAAAAATATAACACGCCTGCTTTTTCTCCGTAAAGGGAATTTGTTACTGAATTTTAAAAAATTAAAATATACGAAATGTTGCACAAAAATTATTTACATTCTCTTAAACACCGGGATTTTACACCTTATCCAAATCTATGACTATTTTCACCCGGATAAAAATGTATAAAGCAGCGAATAAAAAGTCCGACCAGATGAAGAAGAAACTGAACCAGAAAGCGGCAAAAGAAACTTACCGGCGGAATTTTTTCCAGCACATTCTATTATAAACAAATTTTCTATTTTAGTATAGTAATTTTTCTTTACATTTCTTTGAATATGTTGCATAATATAAGGTTGTATTGCTCTTTGTTCTATAACAAGAGCGGAACAAACAGCATTGATAAACAAAACAAAATTTTAATAATTTTTACTTTTTTAACAAAACTATTGTTTTTAACCGCTTCGCCGGCCTTTTCCGTATTTTTTCCTTTCTTTCCTGTGTCGGAACAAAAGGCGGCAGCCGAATTTATGGAAAATTTATCCATCTCTCGGTTGGGCATGTGCCAAAACATGGAATTTGGGGTTCTTTTTTGAACAACATTCCGCGCAATGATCAATAGGTCCCGATTAGCTATTTTAAAGCTGCCGTATTTTGTAAAAACCGGGACTTTTAGGCGGGTCAGGCCTGGCAATCGGGACAATGGACGGATAGACAGCAGTATATTAATGAAGGAATCGGAGAAAAAGCGGGGGTGATTTTTATGCAGGTCAAAGTTTTTGCCAGATTGAGAGAAATTTGCGGCGGAGTCGTTGTCGATGTTTTCCCCGACGGCAGCAAAATTCGCGACGTTCTCGATAAAATGGTAGAGATGTTTCCGGCTTTGGAAGAAGAAATTTTTACGGAAGACAAACAATTAAAACCTTTTGTCCATGTTTATGTGAATGGAAAAAATATCGCCCACTTGGACCATTTGGATACAGAAGTGAGCGAAGAGGACGAACTGGCCCTCTTTCCTCCGGCGGCAGGCGGTTGACGGGGCAAAATGTCCACTTTGAAAATGCAGCCTGCCAAAAAAAGAGGCCGAAACCGCAAACCGCAAACCGCAAAATGGGATCTGTCCCAAACGGCTGTGCCGGTCCGGCCTTTATTCATTGGCATGATCACTCCAACGGATGCATTTCTTCAGCAGCTTCCGCGGAAACAATGCCAAGTTCCACCAATTTTTCAATCGGGACAACGCCATCCACCCAGCCCCGTTCTTCATAATACTCGTCGAGCATGACGTCCATCCGGCTGACATGGCCTTCACTGCGTCCTTTTGCCGGCTCCTCAGTAAAACGTTTCGGCAAATAATCGTCCTCCCGTTTGTCAAAACCGGCCAAATTGTTGTAGTGACGCTCTAGATTGTATATTCTTTCCCCCGTCCGCATCGCTTCTTCGAGAGTCATCGCAATGCCGGTAATGGCGCTGTACTGTTCCGCATAGTGCTCGATATTTTCGGCAAAAGCGGAGAATTTGCAAAGATCGAGCGAGTCGGAAAACGCGTGGAGATCCTGGAACGTTTTCAGCAGTTTGCCTTTGCCGCGGTATTCCAAACGATCTACCAATTCGGGAATACCTGATATTTCCGCCGCAATCGTATAGCCCCGCAAATGGCAGGCGCCGCGGTTGCTTGTCGCATATCCGAGCCCGATCCCTTGAATGGCTCTCGGGTCGTATGCCGGAATGGATTGGCCTTTGACGGACATCGACAATTCGGGCGCGCCCCACTTTCTGGCGGCACGGGCCGGCCCTTCGGCCAGAATGTCGCCGATTCCTTCCCGGTAAGCAATTTTTCTTGCCAATTCAATCATTCCATCAGCGTCTCCCCACTCGAGCACCTTGTCAATCAATCCTTTTTCGCCCGCCTCCATCGTCACGGAGAACGCATGGCCCAATTCAATCGTATCCAAGCCGTATTCGTTGCATTTATCGATCAAGTAAGCGAGTGCTTCGGCGTCGCTCAAGAAACAATTGGGTCCGAGCGCCCAAACGGATTCAAACTCAATGCTTTCCACTTTCGTTTTATATTTGCCCCCGGGAACTTCCGCCTCAATTTTGCACGCCACCGGGCAAGCGTGGCATGACTTATTGGCGGAAAGAAGGTGTTCATGGTAATACTCCCCGCTTATTTTTTCCGCTTCGTCCCATTGGGAAAGCTGCGAGTTCTTCGTGGGCAGGCCGCCGACTTCGTTAATCACGTTCGTCAATACATTTGTTCCGTAAACGGACAAACCTCCCTTATTGGGCGCGGTCAAGCCTCCCTTAACAATCGATGTAACCGCCTTCTTGTTTGCGGTGTTAAACGCTTGCGGTTCGGCGGGCTGGGGCATGTTTCCTTTTTGAGAAGCCTTAATGACAATGGCCTTCAGTTTTTTGTAACCGGCAACCGCTCCGGTGCCTCCCCTTCCTGCCGACCGATCATCCTCATTAATCATGCAGGCAAAGCGAACGAGGTTTTCGCCGCCCGGTCCGATCATCAACACGCTTAAATCTTTTTCGCCATACCTGTCCTTAAATGCCTTCAATGTTTCCCGCGTATTTTTGCCCCACAAGTCCGATGCGTCGCGAATTTCAGCGCGGCCGTTTTCAATATAAAGGTAGACCGGCTTTTCGCTTTTTCCTTTGACAAGGATGTTGTCAATTCCCGCCCATTTCAAACGGGCTCCCGTCCAACCGCCCACGTGGGAGTCCGTCACGGTTCCGGTGAGAGGTGATTTTGTCACGACGGCAAGACGCCCGCTCATCGGCGAACGGGAACCGGTAAGGGGTCCGGTCATGAAACACAACAAATTGTCGCCCGAAAACGGTTCAACTTGCGGACCATTGTCAAATACATACTTCACACCCAAACCGCGGCCTCCGATATACTTTTTTGCGAGCTCTTCGTTGATTTCCCTGTAACCGACCGTCCCTTTGCTTAAATCAACCACAACTTCCCTGTTACAATAACCGCCCAATTTCATCCTGCCAAAACACCTCTTTCTTAAAAGAATATAGTTGCCCATTTAAAAAAATTCGACAAATTTCATGGAAATCCCTCCGAAATTTCATTTATTTCACAATTCTTTCATATTTTCAAAATAAACATGAACCGATGGTGTCTGCCTGTCCGGTTTCCCATTTATAATGGAAGAAAGAGAGGGGATTTTTTATGATGAAAAAATGGGCCCGCTATGAAAAGCAAATTCTTTTTAAACCGATCGGCACAGAAGGACAAGAGAAGCTTTTGAAAAGCAAAGCGGTCATTGTCGGAATGGGGGCTCTCGGTTCCATGATCGCCAATCACCTTGTCCGGTCAGGCGTCGGACATATCCGGATGATTGATGATGATTATGTGGAACTGTCCAACTTGCAGAGGCAGATGATTTATGACGAAGATGACGTGAAGCGGCCGAAAGTTTTTGCTGCGGAACGGAAACTGGCAAGAATGAATCCCACCGTCACCATCGAACCCATTTTTACAGCTTTGAAAGGAGAAAATGCGGAAGCACTCCTGGCGGGATTTGATGTCATTCTCGACGGAACCGACAATTTTCCCACCCGCTATTTGATGAATGAGGCCGCCGTAAAACTGGGCATTCCGTATATTTACGGAGGCGTCATCTCCGCCCGGGGTGTAGCAGCCGTGATCATCCCCGGAAAAACCCCGTGCCTTCGCTGTCTCTTTCCCGACAAAGACAATGTCCCTTCGGAAACGGCGGATACGGCCGGCATCATCTCTCCCATCCCCGCCATTATCGGCTCCCTCGAAGCGGCAGAGGCGTTGAAACTTCTCACGGGCGCGGAAACAACCCCCTATTTGGAGCAGGTCGATCTGTGGCTGCACTCTTTTATGCAAATAGATATCCAAAAAGGGCGCAATCCCGATTGCCCGGTCTGTGTCCATCATCAATTTGAATTTCTTGCGTAACGGACGGCGCGGGCGGAGCGGCATTTCCGGCCGGGGAACCCTCGGGGCAGGGAAACGCATGACAGATAAATATAAGAAGGTTTGGGTTTCCAACCCGGACAGGAAGCGGA
Source organism: uncultured Bacillaceae bacterium (assembly GCA_937995745.1). GTDB lineage: Bacteria > Bacillota > Bacilli > Bacillales > Cytobacillaceae > CALKIU01. The sequence continues at coordinate 10,035 of CALKIU010000186.1, forward strand.
GCGGGGAAATGGTTGGAGATGCAGAATCCATTGCCGTTTTTGAGGGGAAAAATTAAGGGAAAGGAACAGGCCTGACCCGTGCCGGCAGGCCTTTTTTTCCACTATGCGGGGTTTGTCAGACAACTGGAAAAAATCAAGAGGAGAAAGCGTTTCTGTCTTTCCCCTCTTGCCCATTTTTTGCAAAAATCCGGAGACATGCAGGCCGGACAGACACCCTTTTGGGAAATCCGGTTAAATATTCTCCTGTTTCAAAGCGTCGATAATATTTTCATTTTTCATTTTCCTGGAAGAATAAATCATGGACGCGCCGACAATAACAAAGATGGCGACAACCGCTATCGTGATGTGTCCCCACGGCACGGTAAATCCGTATTCAAACGACTCGCGCATGGAACGGAAGATGAGAAGCATGATCGCAAAACTGGCAGGCAGTCCGTACAAGAGTGCTTTCATCCCGTAAAATGCACTTTCATAGTAAATCATTTTGTTAAACCCTCTCGGCGTCATGCCGACAGAACGGAGCATGGCAAATTCCCGCTTCCGGAGGGCAATGCTTGTGGAAATGGTATTGAAAATATTAGCAATGGCAATTAGGGAAATCAAAATGATAAACCCGTAAGTAAAAATGGACATCAAGAGTATAAACTGCTCCATCTGTTTCCTCTCGTGATGGTAGTTGTAAATATACATCCCCGCCGATTTCAACTCTTTCAATTCTTTTTCGGCCGTCGCCGGGTCATCGGTATCCGCATATAAATAAGGGCGGGGCTGCAAACCTGCATGACGTTCCATCATCCGGGCAAAAGTGTTTTCATGAACGACGATTGTCAAGCTGTTATCGCCGCCCATATGATATCCCCCTTTGGGAAGTATATTGGTCAATGCAGCAATCTCCACACTTCCCGCCGGCTGCAGTTCTTCCGTATCATAATCCCACATATACAGTTCCAGGACATCCCCTGCTTCTTTATGGATGACTTTTGTCTCCACCCTTCTTCCGCTTCCGCTGCTGTAATCCGTCATCACCACTTCATCGATGACAATGGCGCCGGCGTAAGCCGGATCCCTCCATTGAGCGGGATCGGCGCCAACTTTTTTCGCGTACTCGTTGAAACTCTTGTCATCCAAGGCCAAAAGCAGCAGATTGTAATGGTATTTCCCGTCTTCCGTCGCCAAATCCAGTTCCCCGTTTCGCAACGAATCGGAAGCGTCCTCTTTTTCGATGAACGTAGACATAGAGAGTTCATGCACGATCGTCCAATCGGCAATGGAGTCCAGCTTGGTTAACGGGAGCAATTTTTCCCCATCATTGGCGGAAACCCGAATATCGTAATTGGTCTCGTCCATTGACATTTCCCAGCCTTTTTTCAGGTTGTCCGTAAAATAGGAAACGCTCAGAAAAAGAACGATGCTGATCACAAGGGAAAAAACAGTCGCCATATAGCGCCGTTTGTTCCTTTTCAGGTTTTTCAACCCAATGTCCGCTTCTATGCCGAAAAGGTTCCGGACGAGCCGCGATGTCTTGACTGCCTTGCTTGTCAATTTCACGTCCCGCGTCTGCCTGATCGCTTCCATCGGGGCGATTTTTGAAGCTCTCCTGGCAGGTATATAGGCGGAAATAAAAATGGTCAACAGCGAAATAACGGCGGCTGCCATGATCGAACCCGGCGTGACAACCAATGAAAACTTTCCGGTCACACCCAGCAGATCTACCAAAAAGGAATTAATAAACTGAAAGGTTACAGCTATCCCGCCAATCCCCGCAAGAATGCCAAGCGGAACGCTAATGACGCCGATGAGCGCCCCTTCAAACAGAACCGAATTCAATTTTTGCTTTTTCGTCGCCCCCACACTTGACAGCATCCCAAGATAGCGGGATCGTTCCGATACGCTGATCGCAAAGGCATTGTAAATTAATGCGACGGAACCGACAATAATGACGGCGATAAGGATCCCGGCCAGGGAATAGAAGGTATTCCGCAGATTGTCATTCGAAGTGACCCCGTAATAGCGCAGCAATTCTGTGTTGAACGAGTAATTTTCAATCCCGTTCTTTTCAGCCATTTCTTCTGCCTGATCATAAAGGGAACGATTCAACTTTTTGACCTTCACAGCCGCATCCGCGGTTTCACCGGCATTCAACCGGCTATCATCGATGTAACCAACGACCGTATAACCGGGCGACCAGCTGTACTCCCATGTCGGGCGTTCAATTACGCCGACAATCGTGAATTCGGCTTCTTCCTTGATTTTTAATGCTTCCATAGAGCCGTTTTCATTCGTGTAAAAAGGGTCTCTTTGCCAAAGGGATCGTTCTTCGCCATGCAGATAACGTTCGCCGATTTCCACGTGAATGCTTTTGCCAATGGCGTAATCTTCTCCATAATCGTTGATGAGTTCCAAAGAAACTGCCACTTCATTTTTCCGCTCCGGCAGGCGTCCTTCCTTCAATTCAATCGGAAACTCTCTCAAACCGCCCTCATTGTAATCACGGAAAAACAAATACGGTTTGTCCGTTTCGTCCTCCGCCCCGGGTATCCTTGCATAACCCCTGTCCTTAACAAGAACGATGTAATCGGTATTTTCGTGGTTTTCAATCGCTTCGATCTGCTCTTTGTCCACTTGATGATATTGGACATGCCATTCGCCCGTTTCCGATATCGTGTGCCGGATCAGCATTTCGAGAAAGGAAACGCTCAAAGTGGCCACGGCGGTAATCATCGCCGCGGAGATGATGACGCCGACAATGGTGACGAGCGTCCGCCGCTTATTTTTCAGCATGTGGCGCAAAGTGACTTTATTCATAATGTTCACGAGCGAATCACCTCATCCTTGACCAGGTTCCCGTCTTCAATGGAAATGACCCGGTCGGCCTGCAAAGCAATCCGTTCATCATGGGTGATCACGATGAGCGTCTGGTTGTACGTTTTATTGAACATTTTCAGAAGCTCAATAATTTCTTTGCTGTTTTTGCTGTCCAAATTTCCCGTCGGTTCATCCGCCAGAATAATGGCCGGATTGGCAATTAACGCGCGGGCAATGGAGACCCGCTGCTGCTGGCCGCCGGACAGCTGGTTGGGCAAATGGTTCAGCCTGTCCTCCAGGCCGAGGATTTTAACTATTTTTTCAAAATGGGCCCTGTCCACTTCATGTCTGTCAAGCAGGAGCGGCAAAGTGATATTCTCCTCCACCGTCAAAACCGGAATCAAATTGTAAAATTGATAAACGAGGCCGATCTGTCTGCGGCGGAAAATGGCAAGCTGCGTTTCATTTAATTGGTAGATATCCGTATTGTCGATGAGAACCCGCCCGCTTGTCGGCCGGTCGACTCCGCCGATCAAATGGAGGAGTGTCGATTTTCCCGAACCCGACGGCCCGACAATGGCGACAAATTCTCCTTCTTTCACCGTCAAAGAAACATTGTCGAGGGCTTTTACAGCCGTTTCCCCTTTTCCGTAGATTTTAGACAAATTTTCCACTCGTAAAATCGTCATCGTCAAACCTCCGTTTTCTTTATCTTGCCCTCAGTATATCCGGCTAAAATGACTTTACGGTGACTTTCAAGTGACTTTTTAGTCACTTAAGCGCCGGCGCCTTCAAGACGCGTGAAACGGCAAGATTGTCGGAATGGCGTGCCCGCGGCACTTTTTCCATCATCAAAAAAGCGGAAGGATAGCCTCCCGCGTTTTACAAATATTTATTTTCCCCCGCCGGGAATGAGAAATCCGTCTTGACGTTTTCGCTTGCGCCGCCTTTTTTGCCTGAAAAAGCAACTCGGCAACGGGCCTGACGCCGGCTCCGACGGAACAGCCCTTCAACCGGGCGGCAGAACGCCAAGGACCACCAAATTGTGTGCTGTGCGCCATTCATGCCGGTTCGGCCGTTAGATCACTTGCTTCCGGTTCGGCCCGTTAGACCACCCGCTTATAAAACTTGATATGAAAAGTTGTTCCTTTTCCTTCTTCACTGAATACGCTCAAATCGCCCCGCTGGCCGGAAATGATGCTGTGGGCCATGGCAAGGCCGATGCCGACACTGTCATCGCCGGCATTTTTTCCTTTATAAAATCTCTTAAATATATAAGGAAGATCTTCTTTGGCAATACCTTTCCCGTTGTCGCTGATGACGATTTCCGTAAAAAGGGCATTTTCCGAAAACGAAATCGCGATTTCTCCGCCTTCCCCCGTATGTTCGACGCAGTTTTTTAAAATATTGACAACCGCTTCCGCCGTCCAGTTTAAATCGCCGACAAACGAAGCGGATTCATCGCCGCTGATTCTGAGCGTTTGTTCCTTTATATCCATCGGGATGAGCATCGGTTCAACCGCTTTTTCAATCAATTCGCGGACCGGCACTTGATCCTTTTTAAATTTCACCGTTCCGGCGTCAATTTTTGACAGCTTTAAAAGGGAGGAGACAAGCCAGTCGAGCCGGTCGAGCTGCACTTGAATGTTGCGGACAAATTCGCGCCGCCTGGCCGCATCAAGCTTTTCCGACCCGAGCAAATCGGCCATCACCATCATTGACGTGAGCGGTGTTTTTAGTTGATGGGAAATGTCCGAAATGGCGTTCGTCAAATTCATTTTTTCTTTTTCCAAAAGGGAGCTGTGTTCGGAAAGCATCCGCGTCACTTTATAAATTTCATTTTTTAAAATGCTCAATTCCCCTTCCCGCGTGTCCCGGACATCGAGTGAATACTCGCCCCCGGCAATGCGGCGCAAATAGCCGGACAACTTTTCCAGCTCCCGGTACCGCCATTTTGTGAAAAGAAAAAAGAACAACACCATCAATGCGGCAACCGCCAACACGAGCGCCGCCGCCCAAAACGAAAACAGAAGGGCAGCCGCCGCGGCGCCAATGAACGCGGCAGCCGCGGATGCGCCGAGATAGATTTGAAACTCCCGGTTGCGCAGCATTCAATCACCCGCCTTGTAGCCGACGCCGCGGACCGTATGAATGATTTCCGGCTTTTGCGGATCGTCCTCAAGCTTCTGCCGCAGCCGTTTAATATAAACTGTCAGCGTGTTGTCGTTGACAAAATCGCCGGCCACGTCCCAAATCCGCTCGAGAAGCTGGTTTCTCGTCAGCACTTGCCCGGGATGATTTGCAAATATTAACAAAAGACGATATTCTAAAGCTGTCAGGGGAATTTCGGCGCCGTTTTTATACACTTTTCCTTCCAGCGTGTTGATGCGGATGTTTTTCAAATCGATGACCGTCTTCGGCTGCTGTTCCGCTTGTTTGTAGTAGCGGCGGAGAACGGAGCGGATTCTCGACAAAAGTTCGCGTATCCGGAACGGCTTCGGTACGTAATCGTCGGCGCCCATATCGAGCCCCATGACGACGTTCACTTCATCATCATACGCGGTCAAAAAAATGACCGGTTTATCGCCTTGCCGCCGCACCAACCGGCACAGATCGTAACCGCTTCCATCCGGCAAGGAAAGATCAAACAAGAAGAGGTCGATTGCGCGGTATTGTTCCGCAATCACTTTTTCCGCACTTTTGGCATCATGGCAGACTATGGTTTCATAACCTTCCTGCTGCAGCGAAAATTCCAATCCGGCGGCAATCGTTTTATCATCTTCAACAAACAAGATTTTCATGGAAAACACCTGACTTTTCTTTTCATTCTTTGTCCTTATCATATTTCAGATGAAAAAAGCTGACAAGCCGCCCGGGTTTGTGAAAAAATAAACATTTTGAGGTGATCCAAATGAAGTACCGCACTTTGGGAAAAACCGGACTGAACGTCTCCGTCATCGGGGTGGGAACGTGGCAGTTCGGGGGCGAATGGGGGAAAAATTTTACCCAGGAAGAAGTGGACAGCATCCTTGAGAAAGCGAAAGAACTGGGCATCAATCTCATCGACACGGCGGAATGCTACGGAGACCATCTTTCCGAAAGCCTCATCGGCAATTATTTGCAAAAAACGAACCGGGAAGATTGGATTATCGCCACCAAATTCGGCCATCATTTTGTGAGAAACTTTGAACGAAGCCGGCATTTCGACGCCAAAGACGTGCTGAAACAATTGGACGCATCCTTGAAAGCTTTGAAAACAGACTACATTGACATTTATCAAGCCCATTCATGCACGGATGAAGAGTTCGACAACGACGATCTGTGGACGATGCTCGACAAACAAAAACAGGCGGGAAAAATCCGCCACATCGGCATTTCCCTCCGCAAAAACGATTTTGTCTACCAAACGAAAAGGGCTTCGGAAGTCGGCGCCAGCGTCATTCAAGTTGTGTATAACCGCCTCGACCGCAAACCGGAAGAGGAAATCTTCCCGATTTGCCGAGAGCAAAACCTCGGCGTCTTGGCGCGAGTGCCGCTGGCGAGCGGCTACTTGAGCGGAAAATACAAACCGGGAGCCACTTTTGCCGCAAACGACGTCCGCTCCCGCGAAGAAGCTGCAAAAAGGGACGAACTGCTGAGACAAGTGGAAGAAATCCGCAAAACAGAAGTTCCCGAAGGCGTCCCGATGGCCACATGGGCCCTGGCCTGGTGCCTCCAACACCCCGCCGTCACAACCGTCATCCCCGGCTGCAAGAACCCCGAACAAGTCGAAATGAACGCCAAAGCAGCCCACCTCATCGAATAACCTGACACGGGCGGGACAGGGGGAGACGGCGGGACAGGGGGACAGGTTCGTTGTCCCATACATTATTTTCCAAGACAAATAAAGAGACCGAAGAGATACAAAAAAGAGTTGTCCGGCAAACCGCCATAATTTTTTGGACAACTCTTTTTTTGGAGCATTTTCATGTGGTCAGTGGATTTATGGTTGGGTTGTATTTTTTAACCATTATACAGTGGAAATATTTGAAATAAACAGAGTGTTGTTCGTAGGATCGCTTTTTGAGGACAAAACCTTTGAAAAACTCGTTGGGTTCGTCTCCAGAGTCCCAATCTGAAGACAAAAATGATGAAAAACCGTTTCCTTTGTCCTCAGTTCCGTGGTCTGAGGACAAAAACGATGGAAATACACTTCGTTTGTCCTCAGTTCGGCCGTCTAAAGACAAAACACTTGATAAAACATCTAGTTTTGTCCTCAGAGCCTCAATCTGAAGACAAAAAGCGATGGAAATACACTTCGTTTGTCCTCAGTTCGGCCGTCTAAAGACAAAACACTTGATAAAACATCTAGTTTTGTCCTCAGAGTCCCAGTCTGAAGACAAAAGCGATGGAAAAACGCTTTGTTTGTCCTCAGAGTCCCAATCTGAAGACAAAAAGCGATGGAAATACACTTCGTTTGTCCTCAGTTCGGCCG
>CALKIU010000187.1 GCA_937995745.1 uncultured Bacillaceae bacterium
CTGTCCCCATGTCCCGCTCTATTTCGGGCCGAAGATGTCTTGTTTCAATTTATGGTCTTCTGCGTCTTTATGGCAGACGGGGCAGTATACGTTCCATTCATTTTTGACTTGGACGTTGAAGTTATCTGCGGGGTATTTCATCAGCTTCACATTCCTATATTGAAAAGGATGTTTGCGCCTGTTGTGGCAAATATTCACGACCCACACTTCATGATCGTTTTCGCAGATATATGTTTGTTTATAATGTTTATCCTCCATTACGTCCGTCCTGTTCCCGCAGCTTGGGCACAGATCATACTGCTTCCCGAAAAAGTGAATGATTCTTTTTAAAAATATCCGCAAATTGGACAAGTCCCCCGGAACGGCGTAAAAATGACTGACACAATAAAGATCCCATCGATCCACATTCCAATTGCAAATATTCGAATCAATATGAACCAATGAGGAACTGTGTATCACAAAATTTTTGTCATCTAGCGGCAATTGAAGATAACGCGCGCACGAACGCTCCAGATCCTGCTTTAACACTTTCTCGCCCATTTTCGTATACGGTTTATATTTGGCGTCCAATGTATGGCCGGTCCACGTTGTCCCGCCGGGCTTTCTATAATAAAGAACATAATCCGGTTTGAGATGTTCCCGTCCCTGCCCGCCGTATGTGACATTGTAATCGAGCCGGAACGTTCCCGCTCCTTTCTTCGAATGGAACTCATAACTCCAACCTTCCAAGTGGGAATCCCGATTGTATTTGGCCATGAGGGAAGGGATCACCCAGCTGCAGTCAAACTGCAGGTTTCTTAATTCATGAATGATTTGAAAAAGAATCCAGACTTCATACAAATGAGCCGAACTCGTCAACGTCTCCATCAACTCTTGCTCCCTGGAAGCGAGTTTCGGATTCAACTCCAAAAATTCCTCATAGATATCAAAAACGGCCGCATACGAAGGCTCGGATGCAAATAGATGCGTCCACTCGATTTCCATCGCCGGTGGAGCAAACAACGGTTCTTCCAACTGCTGGCTAATCTTTTCCAGAAGCTCTTGCCATGGCTTCTGTCTTCGTTCAAGTTCTTCTAATTCTTCCTCCAGTTCCTCAATTCTTTTTTTCATCATATTTGAGACGTTAATTTCCTTCTTGCCGCTCTTTATCCACTGATTTTTCCTGTCCGCTGTTTGAAATGTAAAGTTTTCCCTCCGTTCCTCCAGCTCGTTGCGGATTTTTTGGATTTCCATTCCTTCGATCGTCATCGCTTGGTTCACATAGTTTTGGATATCTTCCAGCATTTTTCGAATCATTCGATGCTCGTTGATATTCGTGTCCCTTTTCACACTGCGGACGGGAATCTTGGCTGAAGGGGGATACAACTCTTTCTTAATGATGGCGCTGCCATGCCACTTCTTAATTTTCCAACCATGAACCTTCCCTTTTACCTGAATCAATCGCTCCGAAGGATCGGCGGCTATTTTTTGCAGCCAATACTCCAATTGCCGGACAAGTTCTTGCATTGGCTCCAACGGATAGAGGAAAACATTCGTTTTTTTGAAAAAGCCGCCGAGGCCCTCATCGTATGCAAGATCTTTAAACAGACCCTCGACTTCTTTTTTCATCGTGTCATATTGTTCATAGGACAACATATCCGGCAGAACAATGACCTTGGCCCGTTCCAGCGGATGTCCTTTTCCATCAAAACTTTTGACAAGAAACTCCCCGCACGCATTCATGCCAAAACAAGATTCGGAACCCATCCCGTTTTCCGGCCGAATTTCTCTTTTGTGATACCATAAATCGGCGTGTTTTTCCGACTTCGACAGGACCATTTTTTTATGATCTTCTTCCACAATCACCTTCTCGGCGCCGGGAGCGAAAACGCCGATTTGCAGCAAATCCCTGCCGTTTCGGGAGTATTCATTCATGAGGTAAAACCCGTCTTTCATTTCCAATTCATCAAAAATTTCGATCTCCGGCTCTGCCGGCGGGTGGAGCAGCAAGTCAATTCCGGACGTCTTTTCAAATGGAACGTGGATTTTTACGAGCTTCATTTACATCACCAGAATCTGATTAACCTTTCACGGTTAAGCATTTTTGTCAACTTTTCATAAGAAAGGGGATAGTATTTGATCGACTGATGAAATTCCTGCAACAGCTTCAAGCTTGATTCTTCCCTCTTCGGAACTTCAATCCGCGGAAGGAGTTTGGAAAGGACCAATTGATCCACTTGTTCGGCTCCCGGTGCAGGACAAAATCTCAAAAACGCTTTCACTTGGTTTTGACCTCTGCTGTTCAGCGATGCATTAGGGATGGCGGCCAATTTTTCCGACAGATCAAATATTTCCCCGGCCAATCCTTTAATATCTTCTTCTTCATGAAGCATCGCGGTGAATTGTTCCAAAGAGACATCGATTTTTCCCGTCTTTCGATCAGCCTTTAATTCGCTCTTGAGCTCTTCCTTGCGTTCCTTGCTCAAATGTCCGATTTCAATGATGATGCTCCTGTCAATCACTTTCGGACTCAACGGCTTGACCGTGTAATCCATATTCAACGTGCCGACAAAACGAACGTTGCGGGGAATTTTGAATTTATACGGATATTTTAGCAAGGTCACGGCATTCAAAACTTTTTCATCCAGCGGGTCATACTCGTTGCGGTTTCTGAGAAATTCTTTTGCGAAAATAAAATACCGCTTATCATAAAGTTGAATGAACGGATCTTTCTGTTCACGGACACTGAGAAACTCGGAAAAATAATATTCCACATGGGCCAAATTCATTTCATCCAAGCAAATCAAATGCAAATGCTTTTCATCTTGGGCAGCCCTGGCCAATGCCTCTAAAAAAGGGGATGGGACAAAACACTTGTCTATCGGGTTAAAATAACCGAGCAAATCTTCTGTATCGGTCCAACTGGACTGAACCGGAATAAAAGCAACACGGGCCCCTTTTATCGCATGAGCCATCGCGGCAACAATGCTTGATTTTCCTGTCCCGGACGGACCCGTCAAAATGGTCAGCATATCGGTTTGAAGGCCTCTTAAAAACATTTCGATCACATGTTTTTCATAGACAAGTTCATCCGGGGAATTGTAATAAAAAAGCGACTGTAAAAGGGAAACGGCCTGTTCCGGTTCCCAGGGATGCCATTCTGTTTTGCCGTCTTCTGTCCCTTCATCCAATTCTTCCAACCGAACATACTTGTCTACTTTTTCTAATACTTCCTTCCATTCCCTTTGTTTTACCGTCAGCGTTTCCATCCTGTTTTCGTATTCTTTTTCCGCCTGTTCAAGGGCCGCCAATTTTGCCTGAATCTCTTCTGCCCGCTTTTTTGTTCGCTGCAGTTTGTCGCGCACTTCTTGATGCGTCCGGACGAACCGTTCCGCAATAACCCTTTCTATATCATCTATAAAATGTTTTTTGGCGGCTGCCAAAAGATGCTCTCCCCCAAATCTTCTGATTTCTTCCTCAAAAGAATCTTTCACCTCTTCCAGTGTAGGAAGAATCAGCTCAACGAGGTCTTCTAAACGGGCTTCGTCCTGCACCGCTTTGTATTTGGCCCTGAAAATCATGCCTTTCGCCAATTCTTTATGGAATTTTTTTCTATCCACAACAAAAGTCATTATCCAGTCCTGCGAAAAATCAAGCGGGTAAGGACACACTTCAAATCCGTTCTTGCCGTATTCAAGAATGGCCGCCTTGACGTGTATATCCGATATTGGAATTCCATATTCATCCACCGCAGAGCGGGTATCCAGAACTTTCACCAGCATGTATTCGCCAAAATAATCCCGCAGTCTTCTGTAAATTTGCTTCACCTTTCTGTTGGATAAAACATCCATGATATATGCCGTACATATATCGTCATATTCTTCATCTTGGTGAAGTTCCAGCCACTCCTGTAAAAAAGTTTTCTCCTTCGTTGTACTCATTTCCGCCCCACTCCTCTCCGAATAACGGGACAAACCAAGTTTACAAAAATGGCCGATTAATCCCGCAGCCGGTTCTCAAAAAGGATGAACAAGGTCCGGGTTCTGTTTCTGATCGATTTTACCGTCTCAATGGCCGGCAAAATGTCTTTGTGTTGATAAGCGTTGCGGCATTCGTCTTTCCATTTTTCAAAACTGGCAATCAAATTTTCTTTTTCGGCAAAATTCACTTTATCGTTAAATAAATTTTTATTTCGGTTATTTTTGATATAATGTAAGTATTCTCCTAATGTAGAGTCAGTGTAATATTCAATGGTTCCGATGGGCTTTCCAAACTTTTTTGTTTTCTTGTCGTATACGAGGCAATCCCCTTCACACAGGGATGCGAGCTTCTTGCAAACGTAGATTTCCACCGCTTTAAAATGACAAGCCACCAAAAAAGTCAGATCAATATGATGTGGATTTTGGTAAATCAAGATGTCTTTGTACCGCTGCCAGACCCACTCCCCTGTCCGCAGGAAATCCATAACGGTGCCGATATTCTGAATCCTGTCGTCTTTTGGATACTTTTCCAGCATTCGATGATGAGATTCTCTATCAAATCGGCGGATAGAATCATAGATTTTCTCATTTCCAAAATAATCCTCCACAAGGAGATTCAGGCTCTCCTTATCTATCTTCTTAGAAGCAAATTCCTTTTGGAGAGATGTTATCACTTTTTCCAGTTTCTCTTGAAATTTTTCTTCCTCCAAATTTTCAGTTATTAACTGTAATTGTTTTATGGAACCGTCTAACTGCTCCATTAATCGCCCCTTTTTGTTTTGAATCTCGATTGGCTCAATATATAAGTCTATATCAGAAATTTTTTTGATATCGAGCTTTCCATTGTCTTGTTCAATGAATGAATACAGTATCTGAAGAAACAATTTTCCAATCGGTCTTGACAGAAGAGAAACAAAATAGGTGCGGTTGATTTTTGCAGAATCCAGTGGAATCTTTATAATTTGGTGCTTAAAGGTTTCTTGGATGTCCAACTCTCCCAGTTCGTACTTGAATTTTTCACTAAAATCAACCAAAGGCGTTTTCAAGAAATTCTCATCCTCTAAGTACAGCGGTTCAAAATACCGAGTTTTGATTCCCGGCAGGTAAAAATCACCCATATAAATGTTGTATTTGGACAAATCCAATTGTTTTATGTCACCTTTGGCTTTGTTTAAATCAATGCCGACTTTTTCAAAAAGCTCCCGTTTCTTTGTAAGATACACGGCATGATCTTGTACCGGCTCCTTCAAGAGATTCCTATTTAACAAGTCTCCGAACTTTACCTTTGTAAATCCAAGTTTCTTGCCCAATGCCGCCAGTTCTTCTTCCGCTTTTATTTGTTCAAAGCTAACGTAAGAACGGGCGGAGATCATTTTGCCCCTTTTAAGAGATTCTGAGTTTTTATTGAGGAAATTTCCCACAATCGGCCGCATGGACAATTCACTATCCAGTTGTGCGACAAAAATGTCTGCATGAAAGTATTTGGAAAATATTAACACATAAGAAGGCCGCTCATCCGAAGGATCATGAACTTCAATCATGCCTGCAAGTTTTAAGCCGCTTTTCCGGTTGCACTCATGGATGAAAGATGGACTGGGTTGGTTATATAGGCGGAGCAGAAGGATGCCATTATCAGATAAATGAGGAGAAAATGCATTTATTGCCTCAAGGGTGTCATGAATCCTATCATAAGTATGGTAAAGACTCCAAATGACATCAAACTTTTGGGAAGGGTTCAGCTCCTCTAGAGAAGATATAATGGCAGAGTCGGAATGAACCAAACCATTGCGGGCCGCCGCCTGCCAAAGCGGATGTTTATCGATCATGGCGGTTAACGCAACTTTCGGAAATTTTCCCACAAAACTTTCAATGAATTCACCTTCATGCCCACTGATTTCCAAGCAACTTTTGATGTTCATCTCTTGAAAAAGGGCGTGGGAAAATTTAACATAAAAATCCTCTTTAGCCAAAGGATTGTACATTCTATAGATCCCGATATTGTATCGTTTCTGTATGCTATTCAGAATAAAATCCGCGTGTCGATAGGTAAGCTCAGAATTCCTCTCAAATGCTCTTACCAAAAAATCCATGGCCTCCGAATTCAATTCTTGAGCCCTTTCGTCAGATTTTATCAGTTTGGCAGCCGTTTCAATGATTTTTGTTATTTCCTTTTTATTCATTTTTATCCCTCCATTCTTAACAATAGAATCAGGCACAGAAGGCTTGTCCTCACGGATGCTTTTTCATCCGCCCGCTATGAAAAAACAGGCAAACATAAAAGTCCAAGTTTTGACGCGAAAAGGCCATTCATATACATTATAAAAGTTATACTGATATAACATGATTGGAAATTCCGAAAAATTTCAAACATTTAACCAGTGTGGAAGGCAGAACGGAGGAGGGGCTCCATTCGGGGCTTGATAAGCAGGCCGTATTATGACAAAAAAATTTAGACAAGCCTGGAGAAATGATTCATAAATATGTGTACCAGAAGGCTGCGAGTGCCGATAAAAACAGACAGGGCCTTGACCACCTTTTTCGTCTCGAAACAACTGCTCTTTATTTCTTTTAAAAAGGGGCCAATCCTCCAAGAAAACCGCCAACATCGATTCCCAGACCATTTTTCCTGCAAAAACTTTTAGAAAAGTTCCTGCGTATAACGGAGGCTTTCTTGACAGAAATGGAAAGATTGAGAGATTCGTTGGAAGTATGGAGACATGAATGTTTCTCTTGAAGGAGAAACCATCGGCGGCGGTAAACTGTCGTAGAAGGTGCTGGTTACGGCAAGAAAAAAAGATAAAATCCTTGTCATACCTGAGGTATTTTTTCAGCAAGCCCTATTTATTGGAAACTGCTAACCTTATTCCACTCGAGTGAAGCGCTAGCTTTAGTATCCCAAGGATGGGTTTGCATAATTTATCATTTGATGAAGAAATAGTTTATTGAATAGAGCTTATATGAAAAAAGAATAGATTGATTTGTTGAACGTGCCGAGAGGTACGGAATATGGAGTCGCCGCTCCGGCCAACCACAGTGAGTTGGAAAACGCGTTGAAACAATTCCGGATGAAATTGTCCCAGGAACAGAACGTAAAACCATTTTACATTTTCACAAACAAAACATTGGAAGAATTGATTCAAAAACAGCCGTGCAGCGTGGATGAACTGAAAACCATTCACGGTATCGGGGAAAAGAAAATCAATGCTTTTGGCGAGGAGCTGGTTGGCATTATAAGAAACCACAAGCAGAAAGCGGGTTCATAAAGCCATTACGGTGTGTGTATCCTCCAAATGGAATTGGCGGACATCGCGCTAAAAATGTCATAGAATATATTCCATAAAACAAGACCTTTCCCTGGCGCTTTTAAAATTGCTCTTGGGAAAGGCTTTTTTCTGCGCAATCGAACCATTGATTTTAAATTGAAACAATCCCGCACGAATGGGTTACGGCAAATTACATATAGATTACCAGTTGGAACTATGCTGGGGAAGTACTATTGCCAAAACCTGGGCGGGACAGCGAACCTGTCCCCGCGTCCCACCACCCACGTCTCATCATCCAAAATTTGGTGGGACACCAAACCTGTCCCCCTGTCCCTGCCGACAGCAGCAGCCATCGGCCGGCTGCTGTCGGCCTCAACACTCCGGCTTGACAACCGCCCGGCCGCCATCCGAACCCTGAAACCCCTAATCCACAAAAGCCAAAGACTAATAACCTACCGCCGAAACGCCGTACTCCGCTTCTTCTCTCGTAAAGCCTTCGAACAGAAGCTGATCAATTAAGCCTTGCCTTGAAAAACTAGTAAAATCCAAATACTCCTGTGCTTTTTTGGCAGCTTGTTCTTTCCAATCCACTTTCAGATAATCGACGGCAAACGTCGCTTCCTCTGTCGAATAACCCTCAAATTCAAGCTGTTCAATTAAGCCCTTCCTGGAAAAAGAAGTGAATTTCAAGTAACTTTCCGCTTGCTTAATCGCATTGCGCTGCCCCAGCGTCAATTCAGAGCTTTTATCGGGAGGTGTTGCTTCCTTTGCAGGCTGCTCCTGAACCTCTTCTTCTTTAGCAGTTTCTTTTGTTTCTTCCGTTCCTTCCGCTTTTTCCTCTTCAGTCTTCTCTGTTTGTTCCGTTGCAGGTGTATCTTCAGCAGTTGAATCTGTCGCGTCTTCGGTCGTTCCTCCGCAAGCAGAAAGAATCAGCGCTGCCAAAATAATAAAAACACCCGCCAGTTTCCTTTTCATTATGAACTCCTCCTTGCATTAGCTTTTATATAAAAGGATGGAAACCAACCACTTGAGGTGAGATAAGCCGTTAAAATTTCCGCTGCCATATTTGCCCCGCATTTAACGATTTAACGTCAACTCAACGGGACCAAAATGCCGTGCAGCAAAGCCTTCACTTTTCATCAGTAAGTCAAAGATGATACGGGAGTCCTTATGTAAATGATCGTTCGCTCATGAGGTGCATACATAGAAGGGTAGAACGAAGTGGCAAACAATCATTCTTCTCTGAGGTTCTGACACTCTTAAAATGCGGAGCACAAGTAAAACCAAAAAAGCCGGCCAATCACAATCTTCCAACCTCTCCATGACAAAAAAACGTTCTATTCTAGTTTCTTTAAATATGCAGTAATCCGTATCCAACCAACCGGCCCATAACGAAACTGAATCGCCGGCACGCAATTAAAAAAATTTATCTATAAAACAAATAATGCTGAACACCAGCGGTCACAAATCAAAATTATAGCAACCTATTACTATTTTAACATAATTTTATTTCAAAATTGCCAAACAACTTCACTTTTTTCAAAATTGAAAACAGCAGGATTTAGTAAAACATATGAAACGCTAATGCGAATATTCTCGTGCCGCCCATATTTTCCCCATTAAACTTTAACCCACAACAATCCCTAAGCTGCTCCGGTCCAAAAACCATTAATGCCACTTCCCCCGTCCGTCCTAGACACTCAACCTCCCGCATGAATATTCAAACACCGCACAAACATCATCCGGTAATCATCACGACACCCATCTCACCGCACGATTCAAAACCCACATACCGGCGTAACTTCAAATGGAAGAAAAAGGTGGGACAATGAACCTGTCCCCGCGTCCCAAAATTTAATACTTTTGTGATTTTGTTTGGGTTTTTGGTTTTGTGGAAACGGTTTTTGGTGGAGGTTTTAATATTTTGGGGATGTTTTGGGAAATGTTTGCGGTTTTTGGTGGTTCGATGGCTTGATAGATTTGTTTTATTGTAGATTTACCCGGGAATATGGTGAAAGCGCGCTTTCCGAAAGGACAGGAATATGGAAAGCTTTGAGGAATTGGCAAAACAGTATGAACCGATGATTTGGAAGGTTATTCATTCGCTGAACATTTATAAAAATCAAGAGGAGTTTTTTCAGACAGGTTTGATTGCCTTGTGGGAGGCCAAGAACCGTTATGAGGAAGGCAAGGGGAACTTCGCCGCTTATGCGTACTCTTATATAAAAGGAAAAATCCAGACAGAATTATCGTCGACGAACAGGCATGAAACCCGAAATGTTTATCCGAAGGAAGAGTTTTGGGAAGTGATGGCAGACGAAAGCCCGGACGATTCCCTAGCAAGGGAATTTATTCTCTCTTTCTGTGACGAGCTGACGGAAAATCAGAAAAAGTGGGTGTTATACACAGTCATCGACGATTTATCGGTCAAAGAAATTGCCGAAAAAGAGAACGTTTCAATTTCAGCTGTGAAAGCCTGGCGCAGAGGGGCCAAGCAAAAACTTAAAGGACAATTGGAAATCATGGATGATTAATGGCAAATTACTTAGTGCAGCCTGGCAAATCGAGTAGGAGGGAGTGATTAACTCCCGTCCTCTCACACCACCGTACGTACG
>CALKIU010000188.1 GCA_937995745.1 uncultured Bacillaceae bacterium
TGTCCTCATGAAGCGATCATGAAGACAGCGAAGCCCGGTTTTCCACCGACCTTACTCTCCTTGAAGCCGCCATGAGGACTGCGAACCTCCTTTTTTAGCGCCCCTTGTCCTCATGAACCGGTCATGAGAACACAAACCGCATTTTTCTGCCCACCTTGTCCTCATGAAACCTCGCTGCTTTCCGATTAAACCCGCCCGGAACAATCTTTAAACCCGCCCGGAACAATCTGCGGCACACCGCGTTCGCGTCTGTTAAAATTTTCCACATCTTCCCGGCCCCACACCCCGCTCAAAATTAACTGCACGTACCATCCTCCCGGGGCCGGCGCTCATACACCGCGCGGGCTCCGCCAATCAGCTTGGGACGGGTTTTCGCCAATGTCACATGGGCGCTTCCGATCGCATTCAAAGACACGCGGACAGGAACGGCAACATGTTTCAAATGCATGCCAATCAATGTGTCGCCGATGTCGATCCCGCAATCGGCGGAAATATATTCAACGACAACCGGATCATCCATATGTTCATAAGCATACGCAGCCATCGAACCGCCCGCGTTGGGCACGGGAATGACCGTAACCTCTTCCCAGTTTTTCCGCTCGGCCACTTCCCGCTCGACAACGACCGCTCTGTTTAAATGTTCACAACATTGAAAAGCGAGACGGACGCCGGTCTCTTCGCTGAATTTTTTCAACTGCCGGAAAATCATTGCCGCCACTTCCATCGTTCCCGCCGTGCCGATTTTTTTGCCGATGACCTCGCTTGTACTGCAGCCGACGACAAAAACATCCCCTTTCTTTAACGGCACCTCCTCTTTAAATTCCCGCAAAATGACTGACAACTGCTGCTCCCACTCTTTTATCCCTTCCACCATGTACGGTCTCCTTCCGTAAAAATCTTTCATCTCTAATTATTAGCATACCACTTCTTGACCGCGTTTTTAAAAATGGGGGCCCATTTGCGGAAAAGGTTCGCAGCCTTTGTCTCCGGCATATTGGCCGCTTTTTCAAAAAAAAAAATCCACAGCCGCGGAAAGCAGCCATGGATGGGCCGAAGCGGGAAGCCCGCCGTTTAACAATGATTATTTTCGATGTCTGAAATTTTGCATACGCGCCGTTCGTGGCGGCCGCCTTCAAATTCCGTGGTCAGCCAAATTTGCGCAATCTCGCGGGCCAATCCGGGACCAATGACCCGTTCGCCCATGGCGAGGATGTTGCTGTCGTTGTGCTGTCTCGTTGCTTTGGCGCTGAACACGTCGTGAACGAGAGCGCAGCGGATTCCTTTCACTTTGTTGGCGGCGATGCTCATGCCGATGCCGGTTCCGCAAATGAGAATGCCCCGGTCAAACTCGCCTTTGGCCACCTTTTCGGCGACGGGCAGGGCGTAGTCGGGATAATCGACCGATGCCTCGCCGTTGGGGCCGAAATCCACATATTCTATGCCCATTTCATCCATTAACTTCATGATCTCTTTGCGCAGATTGACTCCGCCGTGATCTGATGCGATTGCTACTTTCATTCATCTGCCTCCTCAAAATGTCCCAAGTCTGCAATATAGACTCTTTTACTATTTTTGCATAAATGCGACGAAACATAAAGATAAACATCTTGCGCCGTGCGTATGTATTTTTTGAAAAAAGAGGCCAGTTGCCCGCTTGTGCGGCTTGATGCCTCTTTGTCCCGCTTTCCCCCGGTTTTGTTCTTCCGGTTTGGCGCCCGTCAATCTTTGTCCGGTTTGGTTTTGTCTTCCGGTTCCTGCAATTTGGCGGCGATTTTTTTGATATTTTCTTGAATCTCGTTATAGGTCGCGCGATAAACCTCAACGGGCCCGCCGAACGGGTCGCTGATGTCGAGGTTTTGTTCCGCTCCGGCAAATTCCTTGAGTGTAAAGGTCTTCCTCCCCGCTTCCGGAAACATGTCGATGACCGCCTGTTTATGGGCCGTCGTCATCGTCAAAATATGCGTCGCCCATTCCGTGAGCTCCTTCGTCAGCGACGAGGCCCGGTGGGAGTGGGGAATCTTTTGTTCGTCGAGAACTTTGCGGGCATTCGCCGAAGCGCCGCTGCCGTCCATGGCGAAGACCCCCGCCGACCGGACTTCCACCCCGGGAAGGTTCATATGTTTTAATATCGCTTCCGCCATCGGGCTCCTGCATGTATTGCCCGTGCAGACGAATAAAATTCTCGCCATCCCGCCCGCCAACCTCCTTTTCTTTCATTATAGGCCAATTTGTTCCTTTTTTGAAACCGGGGCGCGGGCGCCGGGGAAATTTTTGAAAACCGGGCCGCGTGAGTTTGCGTATTTTTAGAATGGGGCTCCGGGCTGCGGGTATTCTTTTTTAAAGGACCCGCGGGGATTCCTTTGACCGGCGGGGCTTTGTGTATTCCCTTTTAAAGAAATCGGACCGCGGGGATTCGGGTATTCTCTTTTAAAGCATTCGAACTGCGGGGCTTTGTGTATTTTCTTTTAAAGCATTTGGACCGCCGAGCTTTGCGTGTTCCCTTTTAAACCGTTTGAACCGCGGGTTTTTCCCATCCCTCTTTTAAAAGTTTGTTGTGATTTCGCATATTCTCTTTTAAAAAGTTTGACTCTCCGGGCTTCGCGGATTTCCTTTTAAAGTTTGGATCGCACAGGTTCGCAGATTCTCTCTTTTCAAAAATTTGAACTGCGTGTCTTTACAAGACTCTTTTTTAAAGAAATAGACCCGTGTGAGTTGATGTGCGGCGCACACTTCCCGCTCCACGGGCATATGTTTCTGCCGGCACGCCTGGCACTTTCGCAAAGAACGCCGCCTGTCAAATAGGGAACAGCAGTTTGACGCCGAAAACAAATAAAATGCCGCCGCCGAACACTTCCCCGTATGAGCCGAGCAGCCCTTGAACATGGCGGCCGAGCAGGAGGCCGGACCAAGTGAGAATGGTTGCTCCCGCGCCGAAACAGGCCAGGACCAAAGCGGTTTTTGCTCCGTAAATCCCGAGGGTCAGGCCGACGGAAAAACTGTCGAGGCTGACGCCGAGGGCAAAAAGGAAAAGGCCGATGCCGACCGGGGTGATGAAGGCGGTTTCCTGTTCCCGCAGGCCCGCCCAAATCATTTGCATTCCCAACATGATTAAGAGTCCGCCGCCGATGTAGCCGGCAATGGCGCCGAATTGTTCGGAAAGAAGACGGCCGGCGAAGATGCCCAACAATGGCATCCAAATATGAAAAAAGCCGACCGTCAAACCGATTTTGATCATTTGCCGCAAGCGAAGGCGCAACATGCCCATCCCGAGGCCGACGGAAAAGGCATCCATCCCGAGGGCAAAAGCCATCAACATTAAAGTAACCAGTTCGCTGAACACCGCCGCCATGAACGATCCCCCTTGGACGTGCTATCTCAATATATGCCTGTCCGGGGGGAATTAGAAGTGAAGGATTTTTTGTTGGCGGCGGGGGCGGGCTGAATGCGGTACAGGGGCAAGGGGACCGGTTGGGGGATGGCAAACGGCGGATGCGGAATGGGAGCGGGATGGGGCGGTGCGGGCGGCGGCCCGATGACGCACACTGCCGGCCCGCGATCCGTGCGGCCGGCCCAAATTGCGCGCACCGGACTGGGGCGCGACTATTGAACACCGATGCGCCAGCGCGGCCCGCCATAATGCGGCTTGCCGGATTGCTTGCACCCTGATTGGGCCTCGGCTGTTGAACTCCGAACTGCCCGCTCCGCCCGCCATCAATTGTCTTTTTTTCCGATAACCTTATGCCCCGCCGCTTTGAAGAGCCGGTTCATGACCGCTTCGCCGACTCCTTTTTCCGGAAACGTTTCGCTGAAAATGATGTCCACGCCGCTGGCATTGAATTGGCGGAGCACTTTGTACAACATGGCGGCCACCGTTTCCGGCTCTGATCTTCTGCCGCACGGAAGAACGACATCCGCCTCATAAAACCGCGCGTTTTCTTCCGTTGTCAGCACGCCGACCTTGAGCCCCGCCCTTCTTTTTTCATCGGCCAGCTCCTGAATCGCTTCCGGGCCGCCTTCCACCAAATAAAGGGGGGCTTCCGGCGCATAATGGGTATACTTCATTCCCGGCGATTTCGGCGCTTCCTCCGCACCGGTCAACGCCGGGTCCATGGCCACTTTTCCAATCACCGCCTCGATTTCCTCCCTCGGAACGCCGCCCGGCCTTAAAATGACGGGAACTTCCACCGTACAGTCAAGAACGGTCGATTCGACGCCGATTCCGGTCGGCCCCCCGTCCACAATGGCGGCAATCCGTCCGTCAAGGTCTTCCCGCACATGGGCGGCCGTCGTCGGGCTCGGCTTCCCCGAACGGTTGGCGCTCGGTGCGGCAATGGGGAGTTGGGCAGCTTTTATAATCGCCAAAGCAACCGGATGATCCGGCATTCTCACGGCGACCGTCGGCAAACCGGCTGTCACTTTATCGGAAAGGGCCCCGTCTTTTCTTTTAAAAATAATGGTCAACGGCCCCGGCCAAAACTTGTCAATCAATTTTTGCGCCTGCTCCGGGATTTCATCCACAAAATCATTCAGTTGTTCCGTTTCTGCAATGTGGATAATTAACGGGTTGTCGGAAGGGCGCCCCTTGGCTTCGTAAATTTTCACCACCGCTTCATCGCTGTTGGCGTTGCCGCCCAATCCGTACACAGTCTCCGTCGGAAAAGCGACCACCTCGTTTTTCCGCAGAAGAGCGGCGGCCTCCTGAATTTGTGGATAAGTTTCCAGGTTGTCAACATTCTTATCCACAAGTAAATATTTTGTAATCATTTTTTTCCACCTTCAGACTGACTGATTTCTTATGAAAGTATAAAAGATGACGGTAATGTGCACAAGGACTATCCACAAATTGTGCATAACAGGCATGGAAATGTGGATAACTTTTGGGGGTTATCCACATTTTTAACGATACACACGGGATCATTCAAAGTTATTCACAGTCCACAGAGCGGGAACGCCGGTGTTGGGTATGGAACGCCGGCGGATTGCACGGTTTTCGGTCGGGCTCGCTATGGCCGGTTCAGCTGTTGCCGTTTGTTCCCGCATTCCAGTTTCGGGGTTGGGCGGTTGAATGCCGCCGGTTTTGTCCGCGTTCATTTTACCATATCTTTGTGTTGTTTCTTCAATATTAATATAGGTAAAGGGGCGGACGGTTGGACCGGTTTGCCGGCGGTTCCCCAGGCCGGCTTCATTTGCCGCTTTTTTAAGATCGCGGGGATATCCCGGGGTGAAATGAAAAGCCACGTTGACGTTTTAAACGGGAGGTGAAGAGCAACCCGGGGATTGGCGGGTGTTGTTCCTCCGGCAAATGAGGGGCAGTGGGAAAAATGCGCCAAACTTGGGGGTTTGGCCGCTTTTTCCAAAAAGAAAAGGCCGGAGGGGCGGCCGGCCGGTTGGCGAACGTTTATTTGAGGATGTTTCGGAAGAGTTCGGCGATGAAGAATTTTACGCGCACTTCGTCGTCTTCTTCGGCGAACAAAGGTTTTTCGGGTTTATCTTTGGCGGCCCTTTTGTCCGAACCGTTTCCTTGTTTTTCAGGGTTTTTTTCTTTTTCATTGTCAGTCTTTTCTGCGTCCATTTCAGTGTCCGTTTCATACGGCGTGTCTGTTGTTTGGCTTTCCGCAGCTTGATCTTCATTGTTGTGCGCTGTTTCTTTTTCTGTCGCCTCGGGTTGTTCCGGAGTTGATTCGTTTTGTTCCTCTTCCTGATCTTTTTGCAATTTCTTTTCGGCTTTTGGCTTTTTCTTTTTTGCGGGCGGCGGGGCCGGTTTTTCTTCGAAGCCGGGGCTGACCGCCGTGCCGTTTGAAAAGTCGAGGAAACAGAGGGGCGGGTACAGCACGCACCACCAGTTGGAGCCTTTTCCTTGCCCGATGGTTACCAAAATGGCTTCGTATTCGCCGGCGGGATAGAGATATTCCCCGTACAGTTTGGTCGGGAATGGAATCATGCCGAAATCGACTTGGACTTGGTGGTTGACGTTATGTTCACGGACGACTTGTTCGGCCAGCTTTTGAATTTGCGGAAGGCGCTCTTGGATGAGGTTCCGCGCTTCGTCAATCGAGGTCAAATTTTCGACCCATTTGGAGATTTCCGCGTTTACGGCGTCCCGGACCCGGTGCTTGATTTCCTGGTCTTTTTGGCTGTCGCTGTTGGCGAGGATCCGCAGGCGGATCGCTTCGTCCGGGATTATCACTTCGGTGCCGGATGGTGTCGGTGCGGTTTTTAATATATGTAAACTTAAAATGATGGCAAACGTTACTGTTAACAGATAGATGAAGCCGAAACGGTTTGCTTTCATTTTCAGCCACTCCCCTTCACCACCCAGTGTGGCCAAAATGAAAGATTCTTAAACTATTAGATTCTGAAAAAATTTTTGAGCGGGAACGGGAGCGGCGCTGGGACACGGGGATGGCGCTGGTGGTGGGACACGGGGACAGGTTAAGCGTCCCATTTTCTGAAAAGTTTGGCCATTGGGACACGGTGCCTGTCCCCTTGTCCCAGTTCCCCTTGTCCCAGTTTGGTGGTTAGATAGTGATGGCCAGTTTTGCTGCTTCGTAGACGGCGTCGGTGATATTTCCGGGTTCTTTGGCATCGCCGATGACATGGACCGGAACGCCGGTGTTTGCCAGTTCTTTTTCTAGCGGATTAAAGGCTTTCGTGCCGAGAGCGAGAATGATATTATCGAAACCGTCCAATACGGAAACCTTGCCGTCCTTTTCATATTTCACTTTGTTTCCGGCGAAGGAAACGATTTTGGCATTTGTCAGTATTTTTACCCCGTAGCGGTTCAATCTTTCCATCAACATGATTTTGACGTCAATATGCAAATCAGACGCTATTTCAGAAAGCATTTCCATTATGGTGACTTGCCGGCCGTTCTCACCGAGAAATTCAGCGGTTTCTGCGCCGACGAGTCCGCCGCCGACAATGAGAACGTTTTGTCCGACAAATGCTTTTCCTTCAAGGACTTCGGTTGCATCAACGACATTCCCGTCCTGCAATCCGGCGATAAGGGGACGTGCGGGCACACCTCCGGTGGCGAGGACCACTTCATCAAAATCTTTGACCATATCCGCCGTCGCTTCCACTCCGAACCGGAAATCAACACCGTATTTTTTGCCGAGCACCCAATAGCTTCTAACTGCCATGGACAATTCCTGTTTGTGCGGGGGAATGGCGCCCGCTATCATTTGTCCGCCCGGTTTATGATTTTTTTCAAATACGGTGACGGAATGTCCCCTTTTGGCAGCAATCCATGCGGTTTCAAGTCCGGCCGGACCGGCTCCGACGACAGCAATTTTCTTCGGTTTTTCAGCCGGTTCGATTTTCCAGAGCCCTTCTTTGCCGGTGAACGGATTGTAAGTGCAGGAAACTCCGCCTTCCGTTTCGTTTCTGGCCGGTTTTCCGGCACATCTTTGCAAGCAGGCAACACAAGGTATGATTTCTTCAATCCGGCCTTCCGCCGTTTTTTTCGGGAACTCAGGATCAGCAAGGGAAGACCTGCCTAGAGCCACTAAATCGGCTGAACCGGATGCGATAATCTCTTCGGCAATATAAGGATCATTGATCCTTCCGGCGACAATTACCGGCACGTTGAGGATTTTTTTAATATATGCGGCATTGTCGGCATTGTAACCCGGCTCGATCGCCTGAGGAGCCAATGTTTTTTGGTTCACGCCGTATCCGCCGTAAGAAACGTTGATGAAATCCGCGCCGGCTTCCTCCAAAGCTTTTGCTTCCGCTCTCGATTCCTTCAGTCTCTTTCCACTCGCTACCGGCTCAATGGCGCTGATTCTGATTCCCGTCGGAAAGTCTGCCCCGCATTTTTCTTTGATTGCCTTGATGATTTCGGTCGCAAACCTCATGCGGTTTTCAAAATTTCCGCCGAACTCGTCATTGCGTTTATTGGAGTAAGGTGACATAAATTGAGCGATCATATATTGGTGCGCGCCGTGAAGTTCCACGCCGTCATAACCTGCTTGTTTGGCGCGGTAAGCTGCTTGGGCGAATTTTTCAATCAATTGATATACTTCTTCTGTTGATAATTCCCGCGGAATTTCTTTATAAGTGGGGCTGGGAATTGGTGAAGCGCTGACAGGCTGCTTTTGCGTAAATGTAGAGGTTGTTTCGCGCCCTGCATGATGCAACTGGCAAAAAATCAATCCGCCGTTTTCATGCACGGCATCTGTCAAATTTTTGTGGGATGGAATAAAAGAGTCGTCCCAAATCAACGCTTGTCCCGGAAAAGCCATTCCTTCCGGATCCACGCACGTAAATTCAGAAATAATAAGTCCGAAACCGCCTTTCGCTCTCGCTGCGTAATAATCAATGGAGCGCCGGGATATCGTTCCGTCCTGATTAGGGAGACCGCTTCCCATTGCCGGTACGACAAAACGGTTTTTCACAGTCAGATTGCCGATTTTAATGGGTGATAAAACATTTTTAAAGCGCATTCATTTTCATCCTCTCGTATTGTCTGATAGTTGGGCGTATACGGAAAATATGTAAAAATTTACACTTCTTTACGCACACGTTCATTATAAAAATAATTCCTTTATTTGTATGTAATATTGCTCACAATTTCACAAATATTTATAAAATCGGGCACTACTTTACCCATTAAATTCATCCAGACTAAATCTCTATATGACGAGAATTGCGCTTAAATGAAATAAGGTTCATTGTTACTTCACTCACATGAATATTTCAATGCATGGTTCTGAGCAAGGGTTTTTTAAATATTACAGTAGTTTTTTGATTGTCTGGCCTGTTCCTATATCAGGTTGCACGTATAATGTTCAGAAAAGTTTGGCCAAAATGGGGCAAAGAGACATGTCGCTCGTGTTATTTTCAGAAAAATTTGACACTTGGGACACGGTGCCTGTCCCCGTGTCCCGCCTCCCCGTGTCCCACCTGCCCAAGTCCCGCACAAGCCAAAAAAAGGAGGGACAGTGAACCTGTCCCCTTGTCCCACGCTACCCTTGTCCCACACTATGGCCAGATGAAGGTCATGCGG
>CALKIU010000189.1 GCA_937995745.1 uncultured Bacillaceae bacterium
ATACAATCTAATTGTAAAGGTGCAATAACCCCTTGTCAAGTGTCCCGGTTTTTAATACCAGGGGGAGATGTGCAGCACACTTCCTCCAAAAAAATAAACAGCAAAGAAGTTCTTTGCTGTTTATTTCAAATCTAATTCTTCCTGCCCCTCGTTCTTGTCCCCGTTTTGCACGTTTTCACCGATTCCGAGGTGCTCCCGGATCTTTTGTTGAATTTCCGACGCGATCTCCGGATTCTCCCGGAGGAATTGCTTCGCATTTTCCCGCCCTTGGCCGATGCGTATATCGTTATAGGAATACCAGGAACCGCTTTTTTGGATTATATCAAGTTCAGAACCGATATCCACGAGTTCTCCTTCTTTGGAAATCCCTTCTCCGAACATAATATCCACTTCTGCGGTCCGGAACGGAGGGGCCACTTTATTCTTGACAACTTTAATTTTTGTTTTGCTTCCAATCATGTCATTTCCTTGTTTTATTGTTTCTGCCCGGCGGACTTCAAGACGGATGGAAGAATAAAATTTCAATGCCCTGCCTCCGGGCGTCGTTTCAGGGTTTCCGAACATGACGCCGATTTTTTCCCGAACCTGGTTAATAAAAATGGCGATAGTTTTCGATTTGCTGATCGCACCGGACAATTTCCGGAGAGCCTGGGACATTAAGCGTGCCTGCAACCCGACATGGGAATCGCCCATTTCTCCTTCAATTTCCGCTTTGGGAACAAGAGCAGCGACGGAGTCAATCACAATAATATCAATGGCTCCGCTTCTCACCAACGCCTCGGCAATTTCCAGCGCCTGCTCTCCCGTGTCAGGCTGGGAAAGGAGCAATTCATCAATGTTCACACCTAATTTGCTGGCGTATATGGGATCCAGTGCATGCTCTGCATCAATAAAAGCAGCTGTTCCCCCGGCTGCTTGTGCTTCGGCAATAGCATGAAGGGCAACAGTTGTTTTCCCGGAACTTTCCGGCCCGTAAATCTCAATGATCCGGCCCTTTGGATATCCGCCAACGCCCAATGCGGCGTCAAGAGCCAGCGAACCGCTTGATATCGTGTCAATCTTTTGCTTTGCTTGCTCGCCAAGTTTCATGATGGAGCCTTTTCCGAACTGTTTTTCTATTTGTTTCAATGCCATTTCAAGGGCAGCTTGTCGATCGCTCACAGTTTTTCCTCCTCAAATAAAACCCCGGCTTTCCAGGGAGTACTTATCTAAAAAATCTATCTCTAATATAACTGTTTTTCTCTTATTTGTCGAGAAAAAAGTCGAACATTTATTCGTTTCATTTCCGCGGTACTTTCCGGAAAAATGAACTTTTCAATCGGGAAAAAACAATTTTCCCTCGTCCGGAAAAGTGAATAATCATTTTTCCGTAAAAAAATTTCTAATAAAAATAATGGAAAGAAAAAAGATGTTTCAAGGGGAAAAGCCCTTAAGAAACATCCAGTTTCCCTTTCCGCAATAAATTGATCAACAGAAAACATCCGTGTTTTACCGTTCGGAGACGGATCATGTCCCTTGTGCCACCGAGGTGAAGTTTTTTGACATGATTCCCTTGCCCGGCAATCGAAATTCCCACAAACACCGTGCCGACCGGCTTCCCCTCCTGTTCATCAGGACCGGCAACCCCCGTAAA
Source organism: uncultured Bacillaceae bacterium (assembly GCA_937995745.1). Taxonomy (GTDB): domain Bacteria; phylum Bacillota; class Bacilli; order Bacillales; family Cytobacillaceae; genus CALKIU01. The sequence continues at coordinate 1,634 of CALKIU010000189.1, forward strand.
ACTGATGCCGATATCAGCAGACAACAAATTTCTTACATTTTCGGCCAATTCCAGCGCGCACTCGGCGCTCACAACGCCTTTCGTTTTGATCGTCTCCTCTTTCACATTGAGAACTTCCCGTTTTACATCAGTCGAATAACAGACAACGCCGCCCCTCACAATGACGCTTGCTCCCGGTATTGCGGTCATTTCTTGCTGGAAGAGTCCGCCGGTCAAACTTTCAGCGGCGGCGAGCGTTAATCTCCGTTCTTTAAGTTCCCGAGACAACACTTGAAACAGCGAATCGGAGTCATAACCGTAAAAAAACCGGCCTACACGGGCAAGAATCTTTTTTTCCATTTCTTCCAAAAGCCGGTCCGCTTCCGCCAGATCAGCATGTTTGGCGGTCAATCTCAAGGTGACTTCTCCACCGGCGGCCAGCGGGGCGATTGTAGGATTTTTTTGCGCATCAATCAGATCGGCAATTTCTGTTTCCAAAGCCGCTTCGCCGATGCCAAAAAACCGGAGGACTTTGGAAACAATTTTACCGTTCGTGTGATTGCCCGATAATAAAACATTTTTCCCGTATTTCAAAAACATCGGTTCCATTTCCCGCGGCGGACCGGGAAGAAGCATATAAATACGACCTTTTGCTTTTACCGCCATTCCCGGAGCCATTCCGTAATCATTTGGCAAAACGCGGCTGCCTTCAATGACGAGCGCCTGTTTACGGCTGTTTTCAGTAAACGGCCGTTTCGTTTTTTCGAAATACGCTTTTATGGAATCAAGCGCTTGTTCATCATAAACAAGCTTTTTTCCCAAATGGGCCGCCACTGTCTCTTTTGTGAGGTCATCTTTCGTAGGCCCGAGTCCGCCGGTCAAAATAATTACATCGGCCCGTTTTTCGGCAATTTCCAGAACCGACTTTAATCGGCCGGGATTATCGCCCGCCACGGTATGGTAATAAACATTGATCCCCATATCGGCAAGCTGTTTTGAAAGAAATTGAGCGTTCGTATTGACTATTTGCCCCAACAACAGTTCAGAGCCTACCGCAATGATCTCACTGTTCATGAAAAAACCACACCTTTGATTTTACCAGCCATGAGCCGAAATTTTCCGCTCTTGTTTCAACTTATGAAGCAATGTCTGATTTATCACTTCGATTCCGTAAATGCGTGTTTGTTTTTTACAAAATAATCCACGCCGGAAAGGATTGTGAAGAATAAGGCCACCCAGAGCATAATTTGATCGAAAGGTATGTCAATTAATACAAAGATTGTATTGTGCAGTAATAGGAAAATAATGGCGACAATTTGCGTCCAAGTTTTAATTTTTCCCAATTTGCTGGCGGCAACAACTTTTCCCTCTCCCGCCAAAACCAACCGCAATCCCGTAACGGCAAATTCTCTGGCGATAATAATAATGACAATCCAAGAAGCGGCCGCACCCCATTCGACCAATACGATAAAGGCAGCAGTGACAAGCAGTTTGTCGGCAAGAGGATCTAAAAATTTCCCGAAATTCGTAACAAGATTGTGTTTTCTCGCATAATGCCCGTCTATCCAGTCAGTCACGGAAGCCAATATAAAAATCAACGCGCCCACAAAATGATTGACAGGCATTTCCGCACCGAACAACACCATATTTCCCCAATTAAAATCAATGAGGATGATGACCAAGAACAACGGTATTAAAAGAATTCGCGATATCGTAATCTTATTAGGCAAATTCATCGTCATGGACCCTCTCTTTCTGAAAATGTAAGAAAGCTATTTTCTCAAAATAATTATAAAATTATTTTATCACAAAAGACAGTGAAAAATAGTCATCAAAAATGATGACTATTCACTGTCTTTTGCAAAACGGATCGAAATGTTTTGTGCAACTTGCTGGCTCGGGGGAATGGCAAACTCGAGCTTTTTGTCATTGATATATATTTCTGTTTCAGCCGAATTTCCTACAACAATATAAGCTTCATCCTCATCCGTAAAATCAAATGTTTTGCTCTCTTCCCCGCCTTGAACAAGGGTTCCGTTGAACAGGTTTTGCCTTTCACCGTTTTCAACACTAATCCATGTTCTCCCAGTGGAAACAATTTTCAGCTCGACTTTTTCAACATTTTTTACTTCATAGACGGTGTTTTTGCCGGCAGATTCAACAACGGAAATTTCAATTTCTTGGTCATCATTTTCTTGTTCTTCTTCACCGGAGCCTTCTTCCTGTTCAGGTTCTTCTTCTTCATCTGCCGTTTCTGAATCGTCATCAGATCCTTCTTCTCCGGCTGGTTCTTCCTCATGTTCTTTCAATTCATCCGATGTTTCAAAACGAATTTCTTCTTCGCCGCCGTTTTCATTATTGGGCGCGGGGTCTTTGCTGGTAAAATTAGGTAATAAGTACCATAAAAGAAATAGCGCCCCCAATACAAAAGCGATGATTAAAATTCTCGGAAGCATTTCCAAAAATTTCGAATGATTTACCGGAACACTTTTCCTAGACTGAACACGGGAAAGCTGTTCAGGAAGGTCGTCCCTGTGTGTGGACGGGATGTCAGATTTGTACTGTTCAAAAATTTCTTCCGGATCTAGTCCGACCGCTTCACAATATTGTTTGATAAAAGCTCGGACGTAAAACGGCCCGGGCATGATACTGTAATTGCCCTCTTCAATGCCGAGAAGATAACGTTTTTGGATTTTTGTTTTCTCTTGCAAATCTTCAATCGACATGCCCTTTTCCAACCGGGCATCTTTAAGTCGTTTTCCTAATTCCGTCAAATCCAACACCTGCCATCTATTTTAGAAATCATAACTGCCAAAATTACGGTCAGAAAAAAAACGGTTTGTCCCTTCCGTTCCGCAAATGATCTCATCAGGTTCATGGCGAAGTTCGATTATACAGTCAAAATCATCCAGGGTGTAATCGTCGGTGTTTTGCACAAATACATCCGGATGCTCGACGACTTTGACGGCCGGCAGACTCATAATTTCTCTCACCAGCTGCCAGTGTCTTTCATCGCCGCTTCTTACGGAAACAAGACCGTCCACGATAAAGACATTCCCGGCGCTGTATTCATCTTTCAACAATTGGTTCCGGACAGTTTGTTTAATCATCGTGGATGAAAGAAAAATCCATCTTTTATTGGCGCAAACACTGGCGGCCACGACCGACTCCGTTTTGCCGACCCTGGGCATTCCCCGAATGCCGATCAACCTGTGGCCTTCCAATTTAAACAATTCAGCCATAAAATCAACCAGCAACCCCAATTCATCACGGACAAACCGGAAAATATTTTTATGTTCGTCGCTCTGTTGTATGTAGCGTCCGTGTCTCACAGCAAGCAAATCATCCAATTCGGGTTTTCGCAATTTTATTATTTTTATTGTATCCATTGTCTGCAGTATTGACTCAAGCCGGATGATTTGCTCATAATTATTGGCAACAATTAATAACCCGCGCCGGCCTTCGTCCACTCCGTTTATGGTCAAAATATTGATCTGCAGCATTCCCAGCAAGGAAGCGATATCTCCAAGAAGACCGGGGCGGTTTTTTAAAATTTCGTATTCCAAATACCATTTTATACCGTCCATAAAACCCTCCCGTCAAACAAGAAGGTGGGCTAAAACACAGATAATGCTGCCAATTTATGTACTTTTTGGACTAATCATGGTTGCGAAATAAATGAAGATATACCTACCTATATATCATATCTGATTTTAAATAAAGTTAAAAGGGGTAAATAAAGAACTATTTATGAAGAATGAGTCAAACTTATCAGAAAAAAATACCGGGGGCGGTTTCAGAGCTCTCATTATGTTTGAAAGCAAAAAGAAAAAAAGAGAGAGAATAAATCCCTCTCTTCCAACGGCAATTTACTTTTGAACGAGTTTGACCATCATGCTGGCAATGGCCCTTTGCTCCTCTTCATTCGCCACAGACCATAAGTCGGCAAGGATGCGTTCCTGCTCATTCTTCGGATCAACTTCTTTAGCCAAATAATCACCCACTTGGTAAGCAATATCTGTTATTGTCTTTTGATCCATCCCTTGTTCCTTGGCAAGTTCAACCCGTTCTCCAAGAAAATCTTTCCATTTTTTCCAATTATCAAGGACAGACATGTAATGAAACCTCCTTTAAATCATGGTACACAATATATTGTGCATTGGGAGGAAAGAAATTATTCGGTTAACAAGCATACACGGATTGCGCCGTTTTTAAAAAATTTTTCGAAACGGGGAAACGCCAAGGAAAAAGACTAACCGCTTACGTATACCAGCCACCGTTTACGGACAAAATTTGACCGGTTATGTATGAAGATTTTTCAGATAAAAGAAAAGACACGGCGTCGGCCACATTATCTGCCGTCCCAAGTTTGCTCATGGGAATATTTTCGCTAATGGCCGTCAATTCCTGTTCGGAAAACTCCTCCATCATCGCTGTTTTTATGGCCCCCGGCGCCACGGCATTTACCCTGATCCCGTTCAACGCCACTTCCTTGCTGAGGGCCTTCACGAAAGAAATTTGCGCCCCTTTGGCAGCGGAATAAGCCACTTCACAGGCTGCTCCCGTCAATCCCCATATGGAAGAGATCACAACAATATTTCCGCGATTTTGTGCAATCATCTTCGGCAACAGCTCTTTTGTGATAAGCATGGGGCTGATGACATGTATCCGCATCAACTTTTCCGCCGTTTCTTGTTCCAAATCGATTAACAGTCCGTAGTGGGCCGTTCCGCAGTTATGAACGATGGCATCGATCGAATAAACATTGGCAACGACTTTTTTATATCCCTCAGCGGATGTCAAATCCGCCTGAATGGGGATGAATTCCCCGTCATAACGGGAAAGTTCCCGCATTAATTCCCGCATCCCCTCTTTATTTTGAAAATAATGCAAATATAGCGAATACCCTTCTTCCGCCAATTTTTTCGCGATTGAGCGGCCGATCCCGCCGCTGGCGCCGGTTATTAATGCGAACTTTTTCACTTGTGGTTCACCCCTCTTTCCTTCTATTTTAATCCTTTATTTCCTCTGCAAAAAGAAAGAAAAAGCGTCTGTCGCAACGCTTTTTCCTTTCCGGGCATTTCACCATTTTTGCCCCATATTCGCGGGAACGATTTGAAATGTGGACATTTTTTCGCCCCGCAACAATTCGCCGCCGATTTTTTCTATATCTTCCATTCTGATGGTTCCGAGAACGGGGACAACATCAAACAGGTTCATGTCATTTAATACGTAGCGTGTAAACTGGTTTGCGATATACTCCGGAGAATTCAGCGCTCTTAAGAAAAAACCGGTTTTCTTTCTGATCGCCCTCTTTAATTCTGTGTCGGAGAAAGGCTTTTGTTCTCGTGCGGAGAAAAGAATGTCCTTAATTCTCCGTTCAAGCTCATCGGGATTTTTCGTGTCTCCGCCGATCATGGCAAAGCCAAAACCTTGTTCTTGCGTAAAATCATAAAAGAACGTATCATCAACGAGCCCATCATTGTAAAGATTTTCATAGTTTTTCGAGCTTTTTCCAAACAGCATGTCCAGGAGAACATTTACGGCCAGTTCTCTTTTTAACATCTCTTTTCCACTGTCGTCTCCGGGCAGAGCCTTGATGCCGACAAGACATTTCGGCGTCTGCACATTCATCGCGACGGTATCCTTTGTCTTATATGCTTCCGGCTTTTCGGAGGGGAATTTCCGCTTAATTTCCGGCGGTTCTGCAAATGACTTTTTCGCTTGGTTCGTTTTCACAAGCGCGAAAATCTTTTCCGGTTCGACCGGGCCGACGATAAACAAGACCATATTGCTTGGATGATAAAAAGTGTTGTAACAAGTATAAAGCATATCTTTCGTAATGGCGGAAATCGATTCCACTGTTCCGGCAATATCGATTCTGACAGGATGTTTTTCATACAAATTTTTGATCATGCCGAAATAGAGGCGCCAATCGGGATTATCGTCGTACATCCTGATTTCTTGTGCAATAATCCCTTTTTCCTTTTCCACTGTTTGATCGGTAAAATACGGCTCTTGGACAAAATCCAACAAAGTTTCCAAGTTTTTTTCCACATGGGATGTGCTGGAAAACAAATATGCCGTCCGGGTGAAAGAGGTGAAAGCATTGGCGGAAGCACCTTGCCGGCTGAATTTTTGAAACACATCGCCGTCTTCCTTCTCAAACAGTTTATGCTCCAAGAAATGGGCAATTCCATCGGGAACACGGATAAAGCCGGCAGAACCGATCGGTGTAAAATGGTTGTCAATGGAACCGTACTTTGTCGTAAACGTAGCATACGTTTTGTGGAAGCCGTCCTTTGGGAGCACATATACGCTTAATCCGTTGGAAAGCTTCTCATAATACAATTCTTCGTGCAACGGTTCAAACTTGATTTTTTTCATTTTTACCCTCCTCCGTACCGGTCAGGAAATAGATCGTATCCAATTGTATTTTCGCGGCCGCCCTCATGATGTCGTCCCTCGTCGTCGCATCCACTTGTTGAAGCCATTCATCGAAGGTGATGTTTTTATCGGAAATGACATTATGATACAATATTTCCACTGTCCCCCGCGGCGAATCCAATGTTTCCATCAATTGATTCTTTATGACCGCCTTTGTCTGCTCCAGTTCCTCTACGGAAAAATCCCCTTTTTTTACAGCTTCCATTTGTTCTTTTATGATATCCACCGTCTTGCCGTAGTTTTTGCTGTCAATGCCTGACATGACGATCATCAAACCTTTATGGCTTTCAAGCCGGCTGGCGACATAATAAGCGAGGCTGTTTTTCTCCCTTACATTGGTAAACAGTTTCGAATGGGAAAATCCCCCGTATATTCCGTTTAATACTTGCAAGGGAAAGTAGTCCGGTTCCCCGTAGAGAATATTTGTGCGAAAACCGAGATTTAATTTTCCCTGGTGAATTTCCTGGACTTCTTTAATTTCTTGCACTTCCCTGTTGATTGAGCGGGTTGCTTCGGCTTTCCGCGGCAATCGTTCGGGGAATGCGAAAAACTCATCCACAAGAAGTTCCGTTTCCTCTTCATCAATATCGCCGACAATATATAAATCCATTTCATCTTCGGCAAAACATTTTTTATAATATTCATATAATTGTTCCGGAGTAATTGCATCCACTTCATCTATTTTCCCGTAAACATGCAACGCATAAGGCTCATCTTTGCACATTTCTTCTATTAAGCGGAAATTAGCGTATTTTATTTTATCATCATAAATGGAACGGATTCTCTGTTTCATTGTACGTTTTTCATTGTCAACTGTCTCCCGGTCAAACGAATTACCGTTCACGTTCGGATTGGTCAATATATCGGCCAGAAGTTCCACCGCCTTCCTTGTTAAGGGAACAGAATCCGCCAAAAACTTTTCATTGGCGACCTCGAGCACAAAGCTGATGATGTGATATTCTCCTTTTTTTGCTAAATCAACGTACAATGTGGCTCCGTATAAATCGTCCAAATATGAACTTAACAACGCCTTTGAAGGAAAGGTTTTCGTGTTGCTCTGCAAAACATAGGGAAGCAATGCCCTGATCGTAACGTCTTCGAATGTTAGAGGGGCTTTCATTTTCCAAATAAATGTATTCGTTTTATATTTTCCCGTTTTTATAAGATGGAGCTTAAAACCTTTCATTTCTTTCACTGATTCCGAAATCGCGGCCATGCTTGGTCCTCCTTTTCATTCCTGTTCACATTTATCCTATGTACCATGCAATAATTATCATTCCCTGAACCCTATGGTTCAGACGCAAAATACGAATGTCATCATGAGATTTTTTGCCATGAAATATCCGTATGAAACAAAAAGAAAACCGGTTTTCCGGCTTTCTTTTTGTTTCCGCTTATTGTTACGAGCTTGCTTCCTCAGGGGGCTTGGAAATCAGCACCGCCCTCGGTTTGCTGCCCTCATACGGGCCGACAATGCCACGCGCCTCCATTTCATCGATCAGTCTGGCGGCCCTCGTATAGCCTATCCTGAACCTTCTTTGCAGCATGGATACAGATGCGGTTTGCATTTCAATCACGAGCCGGACAGCTTCTTCGAAAAGTTCGTCCTCCACTTCCCCCTGGGAATCCGGAATATCATCCGGAATCATATCCTCCTGATACTGGGCTTTTTGCTGGCTGACGACATAATCGACCACCTTTTCCACTTCCTCATCAGAGACGAATGCACCTTGAACGCGGATCGGTTTCGACGCTCCAACGGGAAGGAACAGCATGTCTCCGCGGCCGAGGAGCTTCTCGGCGCCGCCCATATCCAGAATTGTTCTCGAATCGGTCTGCGAAGAAACGGCAAAGGCGATCCTTGACGGTATATTTGCCTTGATGACTCCGGTGATGACATCTACCGATGGCCTCTGTGTGGCAATGATTAAATGAATCCCGGCCGCCCTGGCCATTTGCGCCAATCTTGTAATCGATGCTTCCACGTCTGAGGAAGCAACCATCATCAAATCGGCCAATTCGTCAATAATTACGACAATATAAGGCAGAAGCGGCTGTTCATCCCCTTTTTCGAGATGATGTTTGCGGATATAGTCATTATATCCTTCAATATTTCTCGTCCCCGTTTGCGAAAACAATTCATATCTCCGTTCCATTTCATTGACAACTTTCTGTAGCGCCTGTGAAGCTTTTTTGGCATTCGTGACAACCGGCGCCAGCAAATGGGGAATACCATTATATACGCTCAATTCCACCATTTTCGGATCAATCATCATCATCTTCACTTCATGGGGTTTTGCCCGCATGAGAATGCTCAAAATGATGGCATTGATGCATACGCTTTTTCCGCTCCCGGTTGAACCGGCAATCAAAAGATGGGGCATCTTGTTCAATTCGGCCACCACCGCATCCCCCGTTATATCCCGGCCCAAAGCAATCATCAGTTTCGAGTTGGGCTTATGGTTTTGTGTTGCATCTAAAACTTCCCTTAATGAAACGAGCGCAATTTCCGAATTGGGAACTTCAATACCGATTGCCGATTTGCCGGGAATCGGCGCTTCAATGCGAATATCTTTCGCAGCCAAAGCGAGCGCCAAGTCATCGCTAAGACTGACGATTTTGCTCACTTTAACGCCGATATCCGGATGCACTTCGTATTTCGTCACCGCCGGACCGAGGTGAACCTGGGTCACTTTCGCTTTTACGCCGAAACTTTGAAACGTTCTTTCCAATTTAGCCGCATTGGCTTGAATCAACTCATACTCGCCGCTTTGGTCGGCGGGTGACGGCTGTTTCAATAAACTCAACGGAGGCAGTTGATAATTTTCATTTTCCAGTTCGGCAAACGTCATCGGCGGAGCGTCTTCATCCGCATCTTGAACAGTGTTTTCCTTTTCCTGTTCTTGTTCTTGTACAGCTGCCATCATTAAATCGTCGGAATGTTCCAGAGCCTTTTCGGTAAAACTGGAAATGATAGGTTCACCGTCCGGCGTTTTTTCGGGACCGGTTATGCCCATCTCATCTTCCCGACTGCCGTCCATCCGGTCTTCCTCGATCTGTTTTAGTTTCTTCTCTTGTTTCATTTCCGCTCGCTTTTTCTTCCAATCACGCATATCGGTCAAAAAGGCTTGCCACTGTTTCTTTATAAAAGAAGAAACGGCCGAAAACATTTTGCCCATCCGATCGCCAAAGGTTTTCCCCGTCAATAAAATTAAACCGCTGATAATCATCGCTCCGGAGACAATTTTTGCTCCGGCTTCATCAAACAAAAAATAGAACAAGGCGAAAAAGAGAGCCCCGAGCATTCCTCCCCCCAAACCGGTCTTCCCTGCTTCGCCCTGCGCTTCAAGCCAAAAAAGTTCCCAAGTATTTTTGATCACGCTCGGATGTTCTACAGTCCCCTCCTCCACCAACAACTCAAAAAGGGGGATATGAGTCAGAAGCAAAACAGAGGCGGTGATAAGATAAATACCAATCAAACGCTGCTGATAAAGAGGGGGGATTTCTCTTTTCCATATTAAATAGCCGCCGAAAAGAACAAGCCCAATCAAAAATAACATGTACCATTCACCGGCAAAAAAACGGAAAAAAAGCACAACCGCTTTCCCCACGGCGCCCATTCCCGCTATGGAAATGACCGCCAAAGCTATCAACAAAATCCCTATTAACTCAAAACGTATCGTTCTCTGGAAAGTTTCTTTCCTTTTCCTTCTTCTCTTTCTTTTTGCCATTCATATCACCTTGAGCGATTATGATTCTATGTATAAAAACGATTCTTGAAATAACGCCATTTTCTTACAAATTTTCTGCCATCCATGTTCCGGAAAAATTTTCTAAAACACACCGATCCGGTGGTGCGGACCATGACCCGCTCGGTCAACATATGTATTCAAAAATCCGCTCCTTATAAACAAAAGAACAAGCTTTCCTTCTTCCATCATACATCGAAAAAATCGCTGGAATGAACACAAAAGCAGCCGCTCCGGCTGCCTTCCTGCTGAATTTACCAATATTATAACATATAACTGCCATTCCCCAATGTTTTTATGAAAACGCCCCATGTTTGCCACATTCAAACGGTTTTTCAGCCTCTGAAATTAAAAATCGACAGCGATCGTATTTCCGGGCATAAATCTCGGGTCAAGATAATGGGCGGGATCTGTACTGAGAAGCCTGACAATCCGGCATGAGTTGTTTTCCCCGGATTCTACCAGCATCGGAACTCCCTCATAAATAACCTCTTTCCGTTTTTCATATGCGGCCATATCCGGTTGAAAAATTATTTCTTTCGGAACCGGTGTGTATAAAATCATTGTATCAGTCCCTCATTTTCCTTCTTTTTCAGTTCAATCAATTCATTTAACTTTTTTATGGCCTCCCCGATTCCCCCGACTTCATCCATCAATCCGTACTTCACCGCTTCAGGGCCGATGACGTTTGTTCCGATATCCCTGGTCAAATTTCCTTTGGCAAACATAAGTTCTTTGAATTTTTCTTCTGAAATTTTCGAGTGCTTTGTCACAAATTTGATAACCCGTTCCTGCATTTTATCCAAATACTCAAAAGTTTGCGGAACGCCAATCACGAGTCCTGATAACCGGATGGGATGAATCGTCATCGTGGCAGTCTCGGCAATAAAGGCATAATCGCAAGAGACAGCAATGGGAACCCCGATCGAATGACCCCCGCCAAGGACAATTGAAACTGTCGGCTTTGACAAAGAAGCGAGCATTTCCGATATAGCAAGGCCGGCCTCCACATCGCCGCCGACTGTATTAAGAATAACAAGAAGCCCTTCAATGTTGGGATTTTGTTCAATGGCGACAATTTGCGGAATCACATGTTCATATTTTGTTGTTTTATTTTGCGGCGGCAATTGAAGATGCCCTTCTATCTGGCCGATTATAGTTAAACAATGGATTTTTGAGTCTTGGGGCATTTGCGGAATGTTTGTTTGGCCCAATTGTTGTATTTTTTCCACCAATGATGAAGCCTTTTCCTCTTTATTTTCGTCTTCGGATGATTTGTAAGAATTTTCTTCGCGTACCATCTGCTAAACTCCCTTCAGGCATTGATAACTTTAGTATGGATACACAAACGGTATTTCATGCAGATGGAAATCCCCGCGGGGAAATCTCTGCCCGTCTTTCCGTTTTCTGCATCTTTTCATATCCTTCCTTCCCAACTGAGGGGAATGCTATAACCCGTTCTGTATCCTGCATATGACGTCTGTCCGTCAGCAAAAAGGAAGACAAAAAAAAGACGTCGGATGACGTCTTTTTGTCGTTTATTTATACTTCCATAATAATCGGCAAAATCATTGGCCTTCTTCTCGTTTTTTCGAACAAATACTGATTTAATTTATCTCTCATATCTTGTTTGATACTTGCCCAATCGTAAGAACATCGCGATATGTTTTTTTCTATGATTTCTTTAACGAGTTTCGTCGATTCCTCCATCAGCTTTTCAGATTCCCGCACATATACAAATCCCCGGGAGATAATTTCCGGACCGGCGGCAATCTTTCGCTCCGTTTTATTAAGCGTGACAACAACAATCAAAATACCGTCCTGGGATAAAAGTTTTCTGTCTCTTAGGACAATATTGCCCACATCGCCCACGCCGCTCCCGTCAATCAACACATTTCCGGCTGTCACTTTTTCCGTAATTTTAATCTGGTTGTGGTTCATTTCCACTACGTCGCCGTTTTCCGGAATCACTATCCGATTATCGGGAATCCCGCATTCCTTGGCAATTTTTTTGTGAGCGATTTGCATACGGAGCTCGCCATGAACCGGTATAAAAAACTTCGGTTGCATCAAGTTTATCATAAATTTCAATTCTTCCTGGCTTCCATGGCTTGAAGTATTGATAAGACGGTCTTCGGAAATGACATTTGCCCCGGCCCGGCATAACATATCGATTGTGTTATTGATAAATACCTCGCTTCCCCTTAAAGGAGTGGCTGCAATGAATACCGTATCGCCGGGCTGGATATTGACTTGCTTGTGGGCTTTTTTGGCCATTCGCTGCAAAGCCTCAATCGGTTCCCCCTGGCTGCCCGTCGTGAGAATGACAATTTCATCATCTCTGTACTTTCTTATATCAGACAGAGGAATGATCAGTTTTTCAGGAACGTCTAAGTATCCTAATTTGATGGCAATTTCAAAAACTTCCTGCAAATTTTTTCCGGAAACCGCCACTTTGCGGCGGCTTTCATAAGCTGAATTAAATACGTGCTGAATCCGGATTAAATCCGAAGCGAAACAAGCGGCAATAATTCTGCCTCTGGCATTGTAGAAAGCGTCTTTCATCTCTTTTTCAACGACCAGTTCCGAAACGCTGTATCCCGGCTTTTCTGCATCGGTGCTGTCAGACAACAAGCATAATACTCCCTTTTCACCGATGCGGGCCATCTTGGAAATTTCCGGTTTATATAGTTCCGTCGCCCCTTGATCAAACTTGAAATCGCCGGTGTATACGATGATTCCTTCGGAAGTATGTATGCAAATCGCTACTGAATCGGGAATGCTGTGGTTTGTTCTGAAAAAAGTAACATAACATGATTTAAATTTTATCACCGAATCTGAATGGATTTCCACAAACTCGGCTTTTCCCTTAAAATCTTGCTGGGCCATTTTCGCTTTTGTCAATGCGAGTGTCAATTTAGTGCCATAAACAGGCGCTTTTATTTCCCGCAATACATAAGAAAGGGCGCCGATATGATCCTCATGGCCGTGCGTGAGGAAAATGCCTTTTACCCGTTCTTTGTTTTGAATCAAATAAGCAATGTCGGGTATGACGATGTCGATACCGAGCATTTCGTTTTCGGGAAACATCAAGCCGGCATCGAGGACAAAAATATCCTGGTCCACTTCAACAACATACATATTCTTGCCCAGCTCCCCCACGCCTCCAAGGGGGATGATTTTAATCTTTTTATTTTTTCTTTTTTTCAATTCATTCGTTCCTGGTTACAAAACTTAACTAATTGCAGCAAAGCACTGAAACAATGCTTCATCCGCAGCAAAAATTGCCGGCACGCGGTGCAGCAAACAATTTTTTCATCGTGCCCCGGCATACAGCAGTCAATTGGAAATTGCAATGGAATACTTTCGGTCGTCCTTTTTCCGACAAGTTTTTGTAACCAGGGGTACACCTCCTTCAATGAAATGCTTATTTCTAAATTGCATATATAATATCAATCATATTCGGCCGTTTCCGCCATTGTAAAATCCCGGTCCGCTTCTGTTTGGCAATTCCGTATTTTCCATCTATTTGTTAAAAAAATGCTTGCTGGCTGTCTTTTCCTGCTTTGAACGGGGAAATGAACATTTCCGTTGCCAACCGCACCAATATCCGCGGTTCCGCTAAAAATAAACACCTGGAAACATCTTTCAATCCTAATTGCCTTTTTAGCACCGTAAAACACATGTTGCTGTATAAATAATAGCACCGAAAACCTCGCCCTGCCGGGATAAAATAAGCCGAAAAAGCCGCCGTGACTGAAAACCGTCGCCGGTTTCAACCATTTATTTTCTTGCGCCGCCGGCCAAAGATTCACGAATGTTAACAAGAAAACAAACCTCTTTTAACCGAAACGAATCACTTACAATGTACTCCCGGGAACCGTTGAAAAATGACAAAAACCGGCCTTGATTTCCGCAAAAAAACATCGAGAAAAAACGCCGACCCAGAACAGATATACATATTATACTTGAAAATCAAAAGCATTTACAACTAAATCAACGGACAAAAATGCAGCACCGGTGACAGGATGGCTCCGATAGGGCCGGTCGGCAGCTGCCCTTGCAAAGAAAAAAGCCAATCATTGATTGGCTTTTTTCTTGCAGCATCAGCAGACTTATCTGTATTTGTCCAGCAAATTTTGCAGTTCGGACCTCTCTTTTTCATTCAATGGCACCAACGGTAGACGGACAGAACCAACGTCCAATCCCTTCATTTGCAGCGCCGTTTTTACGGGAACCGGACTGGGCGCCTTAAACAGCCCTTCCATGATCGGCAGCAAGTATTGATGAAGTTTCGCCGCTTCCGTGTAATTCCCTTCCAAGAAAGATTTGATCATTTTCTGCATTTCGGGGCCGATTATATGCGAAGCGACAGAAACAACCCCTGTTCCCCCGACAGCCAATATGGGCAGAGTCATCGAATCGTCACCGCTGTACACAAGGAAATCGTCATTCGTATTGGCAATGATTTTTGTTATGTTGTTCAAATTTCCGCTTGCTTCCTTAACGGCGACAATATTCGGAACATCCTCAGCCAAACGGATCACGGTTTCCGGGTTAATATTGACCACGGACCGTCCGGGAATATTGTACAGCATCACCGGTAATGCAGTTGCTTCCGCAATCGCTTTAAAGTGCTGATAAAGCCCTTCCTGGTTCGGCTTGTTATAATAAGGAGCCACGAGCATAATTCCATCCACGCCGGCTTCTTCAGCCTTTTTCGTCAGTTCAATGGATGAATAAGTATCATAGCTTCCCGTTCCGGCAATAACGGGGATTCTCTTGTCGACAACTTTTACGACATGCTTGAATAAAGCAATTTTCTCTTCCTTCGTCAATGTGGGCGATTCGCCGGTCGTTCCGGAAACCACCAATGAATCTGTCCCGTTATCGATCAAATAATTCACAAGTTTGGTCACTTTGGAGAAGTCTATATTCCCCTTGTTATCAAATGGTGTGACCATTGCCGTCGCAACCCTGCCAAATAGAACCATAATTACACTCCTTTACTGATGCTTTGATTTTTTCCGCTGACTACAAAACTTTTTCGCCGAGTTGAAACTCATCATGCAGTGCATTCACGGCCGAAAATAAGTCGGACTGTTTCACCAGGACCCAGATTGTCGTATGACTGTCCGCCGATTGAAGAATTCGGATTCCATTTTTGGAAAGGGCAGTAACTATTCTTGCCGTAATGCCCGGTACACCGGCAATACCTCCACCGACGACTGACACTTTGGCGCAATTTCTTACTATTTCCGGGTCAAAGCCTTGTTCTTTCAAAACATTTAACGCCTTCTCTGTCATCTCATCGGCAACAGTATAAGCCACGCCCTTCGGTGAGATATTAATAAAGTCAACACTGATTTTGGCATTGGCCATCGCTTTGAAAACTTTTGTCTGCAAGTCATATTGATCATTTACGGCCTCAACTTTAATTTGTGTAACAGGTGCCAAGTGGGCAATCCCCGTGACCGTTCTATCTGCCGTGAATTTTCCGGAAAATTCCGATTCATGGGAAACGAGTGTCCCTAAACCTTTGGAATAAGTGGAACGAATCCGAATCGGAATCCTTCCGTGCATGGCTATTTCCACAGCGCGGGGGTGGATCACTTTCGCCCCTTGATAAGCCAAGTTGCATACTTCCGTATAGGTAACATGAGTCAAAGGGCGCGCTTTTTCCGCAATCCGCGGATCCGCCGTCATAATTCCTTCCACATCGGTAAAAATATCTATCCGTTCTGCTTGTAAAGCAACACCCAGAGCAGCGGCGGTAGTGTCACTCCCGCCCCTGCCGAGGGTTGTCACATCGCCGTTTTGTGCCATACCCTGAAATCCGGCCACAACGACGGCATCATGCTCTTTCAACTCCGACAAAAGCCGTTCGCAACTCAAATCGATAATCTTTGCATTTGTATAATCGTTATTCGTCCTGATCCCTGCTTGCGCACCAGTCAAAGCAGTGGCGTTAATCCCTTTGTCAAGAAGGGTATGCGCAAAAGTCACACTGGAAATTATTTCACCGCAGGACATTAGCAAATCCTGTTCCCTTTTCGTAACGAGAGGCTTGTTTCCTCCTATTAACGACAACAACGTGTCAGTTGCATAGGGATCATTCATTCGTCCCATCGCCGAAACGACAACTACTACTTTAAAACCTTCTTTTAAAGCATCCCTGATATGCTCTGTTGCCAAAAGACGCCCTTTTTCATCCCTTAACGAAGTTCCTCCAAATTTTTGTATTAGCAATTTTTTCATTCAAACACCCCAAAAGAGTTGAATAAGAGGGAGGCGGGCGGTGGAAACAGGTCCTTTCCGTCAACTCTCCTTGTTGATGCAAATCTATCCATGTTAAGTTATTGAAATTATTTTATAATCCCCAACTCAATCAAACTTTCTGCAATTTGCACGGAATTCAATGCCGCACCCTTTAACAGATTATCAGATACAACCCACATATGGAAGCCCTTATCTTCATGAAGGTCTTTACGGACACGTCCCACAAAAACATCATCTTTTCCAACGCATCCGGCGGGCATTGGGTATATTTGCTGTGCCGGATCATCCTGTAATGTCACTCCGGGCGCTTCCATTAGCACTTTTTTAATATCTTCGGCACTTACCCCTTCTTTCTCAATCTCAAAATAAACCGATTCAGAGTGCCCCACAGCAACCGGCAGGCGGACACAGGTTGCGGCCACGCGCAAATCGGGAAGATGCATAATCTTCTTTGTTTCGTTAATCATTTTCATTTCTTCAAAAGTAAAGCCGTTATCCTCGAAAACATCAATTTGCGGGATGGCATTAAAAGCGATTTGATAATGTTTTTTCTCTGACTTGACCGGAAGAATTTCCGGGTCCACTTTTTCTCCGTCTAATACCGCCTTTGTTTGCTTATACAGTTCTTCCACAGCGGAAGCCCCGGCCCCGGAAACAGCTTGGTAAGTGGAAACAATGACCTTCGACAAGCCGAATGCTTTGTATATCGGGTTTAAAGCGACAACCATTTGAATCGTGGAACAATTGGGATTTGAAATGATGCCGTTGTGGTTAAAGAGATCATTTTTGTTGACTTCCGGCACAACGAGCGGTGTATTTTTATCCATTCTGAACGCGCTTGTATTATCGACTACAATGGCTCCTCTTTTCACCGCTTCGGGAGCGAGCGCGCGGGAAACACTTCCTCCTGCACTGAATAAAGCAATATCCACGCCTTCAAAACTTTCCGGTTTCGCTTCTTGTACGATATGTTCTTCTCCTTTAAAAGCCAGTTTTTTTCCTGCTGAACGTGCGGAAGACAACAGCGTTAATTTAGATACGGGAAAATTTCTTTTCTCCAGCGTTTTCAGCATTTGTGTCCCGACAGCTCCGGTTGCTCCAACTAAGGCTACATGAAAAGCTCTGTTTTCTGTCATGAATATTCCCCTTCCAATTTACATATTTCCTCGAGTCTTTACATAACGTATAACAAGCATAACAGATAACTTCTTCCGCTTTTTTGAATTGAAAGTTTCATTTCATCAATCTGATAGTATCATTTATTTTAACATATTCATCAATGAAAAAAATAACCTTTTTCAAATTCATTATCGGACCTCATCCTTAAATCTTTCAATGATAACCGGCTGTATTTGTTTCCCCTCCAATGCAAGGATAACCGTATCCATCAGCATCGACATTCGCGCGACCATGCTTGTCGGTTTTTTCACAGGATTATCCTGGCCGTAAGGGATAAAGAAAATATTTTTTGCAGCCATTAATCTCATTAAGTTTACGCCGTTCAGTCCGAGGGCATCGTTCGTCGATATTCCGAGAACAACCGGTCTGCCGTTTCGAAGCGTGGCTTTAGCGGCCATGAGCACCGGGGAATCTGTGATTGCGTTAGCAAGTTTGCTCATCGAATTTCCCGTCAACGGAGCAATGACCATGCAATCGAGCGGATATTTTGGGCCCAGCGGCTCTGCTTCCACAATGGACCGAACCGCTTTTCTTCCCGTCAGCGTTTCTATTTTATGGACCCAGTCCGTGCCCTTTCCAAACCGTGTTTCCGTTTGTTCCACAGTGTTTGTTACGACGGGAACCACCTCAGCTCCTGCTTTGACAAGCTTTTCAATCTCGGGTATTACCTCCTCAAAGGTACAATGAGAGCCTGTTAAGCCAAAACCGATTCTCTTCCCCTGCAAGCGGCTCATACTGCTTTCCCCTTTCGTTTTTGTAAATCTTCTTTTAACAGTTGAGAAAGAACATTTGCCAACAGTTGTCCGGCCGTTTTGGGAGCAACAATTCCCGGCAGGCTTGGCGCAAGCAAGGCTTTGATGCCTCTTTTTTCGGCATAGCGGAAATCTGTACCGCCCGGTTTGGAAGCAAGGTCAATAATCAGCGTATGGGGGGGCATTTTGGCAATGACAGACGCGGTGATCACTTCATGGGGAATGGTATTGATGCATATATCGACATCGCCGACATGTTCTTCAAGTTCCGTCAAATAAAACGGAGTCAGGGACATTTCGGTAATTCTTGCGATATGTTTGCTTTTTCTTGCTCCGACTTTCACACGGGCGCCCAGTGCCGCAAAAGCGCGCGCGACGCTCATACCTACTCTGCCCAATCCGAGAACAATCACCTTCGATCCGTGAATTGTAAAATCTGTATGCTGAATGGCCATCATGATCGTTCCTTCCACGGTTGGAATGGAATTGTAGATGGCGACGTCATCCCGTTCAAAAAGCTTTATCAGACGGCGTCCCGTACGCGTCGTTATTCCGTCCAAATAAGAGTTGCTGATCCCGGAATAAATGGTGCAATGATCCGGAGTCTTTGCCAGCATTTCTTCCGTCAGAAATATTTTTTCACCGGAAAAAATGGAATCGACTTGGCCAAGATGATTTGTTCCGGCTACCGGCAAAATAATGGCATCAATTTTTGAAAAATCCAGTTCCTCCATTTTTTCTTTCACGGCTCCCGTAAAAGCATGATCCAGTTGTTCAAAACCGATTAATGACAATTTGGCGTCCCGTTCGGTCAATTTGCGGATGATTTCTATCTGCCTGGCATCGCCGCCGATCACTGCCACATGCAAACCAGTCAGCATGTTCGTCACCTTCTTCAATAAAATCAAATCACAAATGTATCACTTTTCTAAATCATCTTATGTAGGTCATGGGTTTATGGTGAGCTTTCCCGGCCATTTCGACCAACCTTCCGGACCGCCAAACCAACCGGTTCCATACGGTCTTTTCGCCGCATAAACAATATTCCGGCAAAAAAATGCCTCCGGGCCCGCATACCGTGCAAAACCGGCAAAAAAATAAACGCGGTGTCTTTTCTGCAAGATCCCGCGTTTATTCAAAAGCCGTTTTTTATTGTTCATCATCAGGCATATCGATGATGATCATGTCTTGACCGATTTTCTTAATATGTGACCAAGGAACCCTCACTTCGTCCCCGTTTCTTTTCAAACCAAACCACTTGAGCGAGGGTATTAACAATGCTTTTATTTGTCCGCTGTCTACATCGATTTCCAAATCGGTCTGTCCCAAAACGCCGAGCCGTTCGGCTTTTTTTACATCAACAATTTCTTTGCCGCTTAATTCACTGAGCCGCAGATTTTTCACCCCCGTTTCTTCCTTCTCTATATATGTATTAAGAACCGTCTGATTTAGAATGGTGAAGGAAGAAACGGGCGCATCCGTCATTATTTTCCGGTTCGGATACAGATCAAGCCCATCGCTCAGGCAATTTGCCGTCAGGACTGATTAAAGATAATGAATAGCGGCCTGTGAAAATATTTCTTGCCATTTGGTCGACGCTGTCTTTTGTTACCTGGTCTATTTGTTGAATAATTTCATCCAGGGAGCGGTGTCTTCCAAGCAATAATTCGTTTTTGCCGTTCCGGCTCATGCGGCTGTTCGTGCTTTCCAGGCTCAACATAAAACTCCCTTTTAACTGCTCTTTGCTGTTTTTAAGTTCTTTTTCCGTAACTCCGCCATCCACCAGCTTTTCCAGTGTTTCATGGATTGTCTCCAACAACAAATCGAGCTGCTTTGCATCCGTCCCTCCGTATATGGTAACGATCCCGCTGTCCTTAAAGGCTGAGTGATATGAAAATACCGAGTAAGCGAGTCCCCTTTGCTCCCTTACTTCCTGAAAAAGCCGGGAACTCATGCTTCCCCCCAAAATATTGTTCAAAACAATCAAGCTGTATATGTCATCATGCCCGATGGGCAGGCCGGGAAAACCCAAACAGAGATGGGCTTGTTCAGTATCTTTCTTTTTCACCAGCCTGTTGGTATGAAAAACGGGTTTTTCCTGATTCGTTTGCGCCGGCTTCCGCTCAAAATGACCGAAGTATTTTTCAATAGTTCCGATAAAAGTTTCGTCTACATTTCCGGCCACGGAAATAACAACATTTTCCGGTGTATAGAAATCTTCCATGTATTGGCGCAAAACATCCCCGTCAAAGGTGGCCAGTGTTGATTCCGTACCGAGAATGGGGAAGCCCAATGCGTGGTTTTCGTATATGGCTTTGCTTAACAAATCGTGAACGATATCGTCCGGCGTATCTTCATACATTTTGATTTCTTCAAGAACAACCTTTTTCTCCTTGTTTAACTCCTCTTCAACAAAAGTAGAATGAAAAAACATGTCAGCCAAGACTTCAAGGGCATACTCCGCATGTGTGTCCAACACTTTAGCGTAGTAACACGTATATTCTTTTGAGGTAAAAGCGTTGACTTGCCCCCCTATGCTGTCAAACGATTCAGCGATATCTCTTGCCGTCCTCGATGTCGTTCCTTTAAAAAACATGTGTTCCAGAAAATGTGAAATACCGTTATTTTCCGGGGTTTCATTCCTGGACCCTGTTCCGATCCAAACTCCTATCGCCACAGAACGAACAGTGGGAATGTTCTCCAAAACAATTCTGACCCCATTCTGACATGTATATCTCTTTATCACTGTTTTTCCTCCTGTTCTGAAGCTTGCTGCTGTTTTCTGCAGGATTGTGTTCCGGGAAAATGAGACGAAATTTAACGGTTGGCGTTTTTTTCCGACGGATTTTCCATTACAGGGGGCTTTATCACCCGCTTTTCGCTTACCAATTCGGACAGGGTGTCAATTTCCAGCTTTTTCTCCTTAATCAGCTTAATCAAGCGGTCGAGCGAATCAGCGGTTGATTTCGTCGGATGCATTAAAATAATGGCCCCATTGTGGATTTTGCTCATCACCCTGTTAATCAGTTCATGGGGAGCGGGATTTTTCCAATCGATCGTATCGACGCTCCATAATACGGTTTTCATATTTTCTTCAGCAGCTATTTTGACTACTTCCTGACGATAGCTTCCGCTCGGGGGGCCAAGCCACTCAACCACTTTCCCCGTCGTAGCCTTGATGACTTCATTCGCCTTCGTTATTTCTTCCCTGATACGGGCGGCTGACAGCTGTTTCATATCAGGGTGCGAATAGGAATGATTACCTATTTCATGACCTGCATCGGCAATCATTTTCGCAAGATCGGGATGATTTTTTACCCATCTTCCTTCAAGAAAAAACGTGGCCCGAACACCGTTCTTCTTTAGGATTGCTAGAATGGGAGAAAGATATTCATTGCCCCAGGCCACATTAATGATAAAAGTGACCATCGGTTTATCCGGGTTGCCTCTATAAATTGGCGACGGCGGCAAATCATCGAGGTGGACCGCCGGACTGATTTCCTTGTAGACAAGCAGTTCCGGACGAAACTGTCCTTTCTCTGCCATCCTTTTGTAAGAAGCTTCAACATCTACTTTTAAACCATTATAACCCGGAATGGCGTGCCAAACTTTATCCACCACCGCATTTTTAGGCGGGGATTCGTATTCGCTGGCTTTTGCTTTTATTTCCTCATATAACGGATCCACTATTTTGGAAACGGGCCAGGCATCCCCTTTAAGCTTGGCAAAATAATCATCAGTGAAAGAATTGTTTACAATTAATAATGCAAGCAGAAATATCATACCAATATAAAGAAACTTTTTCATCCCTTTTGCCTCCTTCTCTACTTAAAACTATGTAGAAAAGGGACAAGGTAGAACGAATGCGGCCATTCTGTCCGGAAACGCCATTCAAGTAGACATAATATTTTTATGGTTAAAAACTCAGCCCCTTTGCACTTCGGTGTATTTTACATAATATTATTATGGTTAAATATATGAAAATCGATTCAAGAATGCGGACCATTCAACATTTGCAATTGCGGCAGCTGAATTTAAAAATCCTGCATGAACATTATCCGGTAAATGTTGGCATTTTGCCTCCGGCCGTCCGGATGGTTTCCCAAAATAACACAAAAAGCCAGGGTTTTCCCTGACCTTTTCACTTGGCGCATTTTTTCCTTTAATGGCTGAATCTGCGCCTTTCCTTTTGTTGTTGTCTCCTTTGCTCCCGCAACACAGCTTTTCTTGACAAATTGATGCGGCCGTGTTTATCAATTTCCGTTACTTTTACGAGAATTTCATCGCCGACCGTGACGACATCTTCCACCCTTCCGACCCGGCCTTCGGCCAATTCGGAAATATGGACCAAACCGTCTTTTCCGTTCAATATCTCAACAAAGGCGCCAAACTTTTCAATCCTCTTTACCTTGCCGAGATACATTTGTCCGACTTCAACATCACGGACAATCTCTTCAATAATCTGTTTGGCCTTTTCGTTCATCTTTTCATCCGGCGAGCAAATGAAGATGGTGCCATCTTGTTCAATATCAATTTTTACGCCGGTTTCTTCGATAATTTTATTAATCTGTTTTCCACTCGGCCCGATAACGTCACGGATTTTCTCCGGATTAATGTGGACGGTTAAGATCTTCGGTGCGTACGGTGAAAGTTCATTCCGCGGTTTGTCGATCGTCGTCATCATATGCTCTAAAATTTGCATCCGGCCTTTTTTGGCCTGCATAAGGGCTTCTTCAAGAATTTCTTTGGACAAACCGGCTATTTTGATATCCATTTGTAGAGCCGTTACGCCTTTTGCCGTTCCGGCAACTTTAAAGTCCATGTCTCCCAAATGGTCTTCCATTCCTTGAATATCTGTTAAAATGGTGTAATTGTCACCGGATTTGACAAGACCCATGGCAATTCCGGCAACCGGCGCCTTGATTGGCACGCCCGCATCCATTAACGCCAAAGTGCTGGCGCAAATGCTTGCCTGTGAGGTTGAACCGTTTGATTCCAATACTTCAGAAACTAATCTTATCGTATAAGGAAATTTCTCTTCCGGAGGAATGACCGGTTCCAAAGCTCTTTCTCCAAGGGCTCCGTGACCGATTTCCCGTCTTCCCGGTCCTCTCATCGGTCCCGTTTCACCCACACTGAAGCTCGGGAAGTTGTAATGATGCATAAAGCGTTTTTCTTCTTCAAGTCCCAAGCCATCGAGAATCTGGACATCTCCCAAGGCCCCCAACGTGCAAACACTCAAGGCCTGTGTTTGTCCACGGGTGAAAAGTCCTGAACCGTGGGCACGCGGCAAAAGGCCCACTTCCGAAGACAACGGCCGGATTTCATCCGGTTTCCGCCCGTCCGGACGCACTTTTTCCTCGGTAATTAACCTTCTAACTTCCTCTTTCACTATGTTATCGAGAATCATATTGACCTGTTTTATGACTTCTTCATCTTCTTCTTCCTCATAGCCGGCAAGAACTGCATCTTTCACGGCCTGGATTGCTTCTTCTCTTGCCAGTTTTTCTTTCACTTGAATCGCTTTGAGCATGTCTTCTTCGCAGAGTTCACGAATTGTCGCTTCTAATTCTTTATCAATTTCAAACAGTTCCACTTCCATTTTTTCTTTGCCGACTTCAGCCGTTATTTCCTCAAAGAAAGCGACAAGACGTTTAATCTCTTCATGCCCAAACATGATGGCATCAAGCATTACCTCTTCCGGAACTTCATTTGCTCCGGCTTCAACCATGTTAATCGCATCTTTTGTGCCGGCTACAACAAGTTCCATGTCGCTTTTCTCGGCTTGTTCCACTGTCGGGTTTACCACAAATTTTCCGTTCACGCGCCCGATGCTTGCGGCAGCAATCGGTCCGTCAAAGGGAATATCCGATATGGACAGGGCAAGCGATGAACCGAGAAGTGCGGCCACCTCTGGGGAACAATCCTGATCAACACTCAAAACCATCGCAACGACTTGAACTTCATTTCGGAATCCTTCCGGAAACAGCGGCCTGATCGGCCTGTCAATGAGCCGGGCTGCCAAAATGGCTTTCTCGCTCGGCCTTCCTTCCCTTTTGATGAATCCGCCGGGAATTTTTCCGACGGCGTACAGCCTTTCTTCATAGTTCACGGTTAAAGGGAAAAAGTCCAATTTTTTTGCATCTTTAGATGCAGTAGCGGTACACAACACTGCAGTGTCTCCATAGCGGACCAAAACGGCTCCGTTGGCTTGTTTTGCCAATTGGCCGATTTCAAAGGACAATTTTCGTCCGGCCCAATCTATGGAGAAGACTTTCTTCTCTTGTTCCATATTAAAGAATCCCCTCTCTAAATGTGACTCCGTTCGGAGTTGCAAAAAAGATAATCTTTTGACCTCTCATTTTATTATTGTATAAAAAGGCGAATTATGTTGTAAAATGAAATCAACTTTTTGTTTATGTCACCGGATGTTGAATGGTCCGGGTAAAAACCGCTCTCTTTTATTAGTATGTACAAATTTATATATACTTAGGC
Organism: uncultured Bacillaceae bacterium; assembly: GCA_937995745.1. Taxonomy (GTDB): domain Bacteria; phylum Bacillota; class Bacilli; order Bacillales; family Cytobacillaceae; genus CALKIU01. Next base: position 26,514 of record CALKIU010000189.1, read on the forward strand.
TTTTCTCCGGTGAACTTTTGCATGCGTTATTTGCATTTTTCATGCAAACGATCTCAGTTTCACCGTCAGGAAAATGCAAAATTCATTCGCACTAAAAAAGCGGGAAAAATCCCGCTTTTTTCTTATCTGCGCAAACCAAGTTTGTTGATTAACTCACGATAGCGCTGAATGTCTTTCTTACGGAGATAAGCCAGCAAATTACGGCGTCTGCCGACCATTTTCAACAATCCGCGACGTGAATGATGATCCTTTTTATGAACACGCAAATGTTCATTCAAATTGTTAATTTCTTCAGTAAGGATAGCGATTTGCACTTCCGGCGAACCGGTATCGGTTTCATGGATTTTGAATTCGTTAATGATCTCTTGTTTGCGCTCTTTTGAAATTGCCATCCGTTTTCACCTCCTGATTTTAATCCCCGTCTACCCAGCAAACGTCGGTGAATCGATTTGCCAAGTAAAGGTTCATCAACATGTACCGTTAAATAGAATACACCTAATTTCGGCAAATTGCAAGACAATACATGATTTTTTTCACACAGCACTTTTATATGTTTGCCTTTTCTTGCTGCTTTCTTAACTTTGAAAAATAAAAAAGAGCTTCAATCTTATCTTTTTCAATTTGGGCAATCAACTCGGAAACGCCTGGGAATTTCTTTTCTTCCCTCAGCCGTTTATGCCATTCAACAATCACTTTTTCCCCGTAAATATCTTCGTGGAAATCAAAAACATGCACTTCTATCGAAAGATTTTTCCGATTTCTCTTATTGTAAAAGGTTGGTTTATAACCGACGTTACAGACGCCTTCGTGCCAAGTTCCTCTTACTAAAAGACGGACTGTATACACTCCGGGCGGCGGCAGCAAATAATCGTCGCCCACGGCCACATTAGCCGTCGGAAACCCTATTGTCCGTCCGCGCCGATCCCCTTGGACGACGGTTCCGCTGATTGTGTAGTAACGGCCCAGGAGCGCAGGAAGTTCTATCATTCTTCCTTCCCGAATCTTTTGGCGGATTAACGAAGAACTGATTTTCTCCCGGCCAAATTCCATTTTGGAAACAACTGTATATTCAAACAGCTGCCTGGAATGAAACGGCAATGTTTCCATCGTTCCCTTGCCAAGCCTGCCGTACGTAAAGTCAAAGCCCGCCACCATGTGAACGACGTTCAAACCAATAATATATTGATCAATGAACTCTTGTGGCAGCAACCTGGCAAATTCCGGTGTGAAATGAACGATAAAGAGCTTATCAATGCCCAATTCGGCAATTAATTTTATTTTTTCTTCCAAAGGGGAAATATATTCCATGTTTATTCTGTTTTTTCCCAACACCGCCGATGGGTGAGGGTCAAATGTCATTACTGCGCTTTTCCAATTTTTCTTTTCATGTTTTAAAGCAATGTCCTTCGCTGTTTTAATCACTTTTTGATGACCAAGATGAACACCGTCAAAATATCCTAACGCCATCACCAGCGGAGGGAATTGCTCTCTTTTAAAAGCATGAGGATGTTGTATTTTAATGATTTCCACGCAAACTCTCACCTTTTTCTTAGCAGAACTGTAATTTTGACATTCATCATCCGATCTTGATTCATCAAAGGAAATTCTTGTCTGAAACGCACAAAACCGGACGCAAATGCCCTGAATCATAATTTTGTCCGTAATGCTGACGAGTTGACCACAAAAATCAAGAAAGCACTTTAATAGGTTTTATCAGTTCACGCCTCTTTGGATGTATATGGTAAATGGCATGTACTTTCCCGTCTTTGTCAACCATGGCAACATGGCTATCGGCGAATTTCCAATCGGGCGGGGTTGGAAAAACTGCGCCATTTTTCACTTTCTCAATTAATTTATCATTAATTTTGTATTTCGGCAAACTAAAAAGGGCCGTTTCCAAAGGTTTTAAAACTTCGGCGATTTCGCCATTTTCCGCTTTTTCTTTAATCTGTTCAAAAGTAAGACAATCCGAAACGGTAAAAGCTGCGGTTTTCACCCTCGTAAGCGCTGAAAGATGGGCCGGATATCCAAGCATTTCACCTATGGTGACAGCCAAAGTCCTGATATAAGTCCCTTTGCTGCATGCCGCCCTGAAGCGGAAGGAAATTTTTTCACCTTGAAAAATCTTCCTTTCATCTAACAATTCAAGGCTGTAAATGGTTACGGTTCTTTGCGGCCGATCAACCTCAATCCCTTCCCGGGCATACTCATAAAGCTTTTTTCCTTTCACTTTGACGGCCGAATACATCGGCGGCGTTTGTATAATTTCCCCTGTCAATTGCTCGAAAACGTTCAAAATCTCTTCTCTTGTAATCGGCGTCTCCACAGGTTTAACAGCGACAATTTCCCCCGATGCATCTTCTGTCGTTGTTGAAACTCCGATTGTCACTTCTCCTTCGTAAGTTTTTCCTGCATCTGTTATGTATTGAGCAACTTTTGTCGCCTTGCCGATGCAAATGGGCAAAACGCCGTCCGCATCGGGATCCAATGTTCCGGTGTGACCAATCTTTTTTATTTTTAATATTTTTCGAAGCTTGGTTACACAATCATGCGAGGTCATCCCTTTCGGCTTAAACAAAGGGAGAATGCCGTCCATCGAAACCACCTGCCTGCCGGAAATATTTGTAGTGCGAATACGTGATGCGGCAAAGGCATTATCGATGAAAAAAGGATAGACGAAAGTCTACCCTTTTATTCATTTATTATTTTCTCCGTCTTCTTTGTCGTCCTTTTTTAATTCCTTGAGGATAGACTCAATGCGGCTGCCGTATTCCAATGATTCATCAAATTCAAAGTAAATTTCCGGAGTTTTTCTCAGCCGGATTCTTTGTCCAATCTCGGAACGGATGAATCCGGTTGCTTTCGTCAACGCCTTCAGCGTTTCTTCTTTTGCTTTTTCATCTCCCAATACGGATATATAGACTTTTGCCTGTTGAAGATCACCGCTCACCTGCACATCTGTCACGGTAACAAAGCCGATGCGCGGATCTTTTATTTTCCGGCCGATGATATCGCCAAGTTCTTTTTTCATCTGCTCTCCCACACGGTGTGCCCGAAGCCTCATTTTTTTCACCCCTTTTGTCAGTAAAACGATAGGATTTCCCCCGATGGGAATGGGGAAAAATAAGCCGGATTTTAAGATCCTTGGCTGCTACAACCATTCGATATTTGTAATCGTCCGTTCAATTTCTGGAAAAGAGTCCAAAAAGTCAAGCGCCTTTTGCAATTCCGCCTCTGTACTGATATGGGCGGAGCTGACAACAACGATAGCGATTTTTGTCCTTTGCCACGTATCTTGAAAATCAATCTCTGAAACAGAAACATTCAATTTTTGTTTAAGACGGGTTAAAATCCGCTGCAATACCGCTCTTTTTTCTTTTAAAGACCTTGCGCCGGGAATGATGCATTCACAGCAAGCAAGACCTATGACCATCAGCGTTTCACTTCTTCCATTACAAATGCTTCAATAATGTCTCCTTCTTTTATGTCGTTGTAATTCTTTATGGTTATTCCGCATTCATAGCCTTGGTTGACTTCTTTTACATCATCTTTAAACCTTTTCAAATCAGCAATCTCGCCCTCATGGATAACGACTCCGTCGCGAATCACGCGAACACCGCTCGTGCGGGTGATTTTTCCTTCCACAACATAAGAACCGGCAATGGTGCCAACTTTGGACACTTTAAAGATTTGGCGAACTTCCGCCTGTCCGATGACTTTTTCTTCATACTCGGGATCGAGCAATCCTTTCATTGCCGCTTCGATTTCTTCAATCAGCTTATAAATCACCCGGTGGAGACGGATATCGACTTTTTCCGATTCCGCCGTTTGTTTCGCAATATTGTCCGGGCGGACGTTAAACCCGATGACCACTGCATTGGATGCCGCTGCAAGGTTGACGTCCGATTCGTTAATCGCTCCGACACCGGTATGAATGAGATTGACTTTGACGCCTTCCACATCAATTTTTTGCAGTGCGGCGGCTACAGCCTCCAAAGTTCCTTGGACGTCGGCTTTTAAAACAATATTCAATTCTTTCATTTCGCCTTGTTTTAAAGTTTCAAAAAGGTTTTCGAGGCTGATTCGTGATTTTTCCTTGCGCTGGGCCTGCAAAGCCTGTTGAGCGCGCGCTTCTCCGATTTGCCGCGCCGTTTTTTCATCATCAAAGATGACGAAACGGTCGCCCGCTTGGGGAACTTCATTTAATCCCGTAACTTCTATCGGTGTCGACGGACCCGCTTCTTTGACGCGGCGTCCCATATCATCCGACATGGCCCGAATACGCCCGAACGTATTGCCGGCAACAATCGGATCGCCTACTTTCAACGTGCCGTTTTGCACAAGCAAGGTTGCCACGGGCCCTCTTCCTCTGTCAAGTTTGGCTTCGATCACCGTTCCGACGGCTTTCCGGTTTGGATTGGCTTTAAGTTCTTCCATTTCACTGACAAGGAGAATCATTTCCAGAAGCTGATCGATGCCTTGCTTTTTCAAGGCGGAGATCGGAACAAAAATTGTGTCGCCTCCCCAATCTTCAGGGATCAAGCCGTGTTCCGTCAATTCCTGCATAACCCGCTCCGGATTGGCTGTATCTTTGTCGATTTTATTGACCGCGACGATAATCGGCACTTCAGCGGCCTTGGCGTGGTTAATGGCTTCAACCGTTTGCGGCATCACCCCGTCGTCCGCAGCCACTACCAGCACGCAAATATCCGTCACTTTCGCCCCGCGGGCCCTCATCGTAGTGAAGGCTTCGTGTCCCGGTGTATCAAGGAACGTGATTTTCTTGTCGTTCACAACTACCTGATAAGCCCCGATATGCTGGGTAATGCCACCGGCTTCGCCTTCCGTTACTTTCGAATGGCGAATCGCATCGAGGAGAGTCGTCTTTCCGTGATCGACATGTCCCATGATCGTGACTACCGGCGGTCTTTCCACCAAATCTTCCTCTTTGTCCTCTGTGAAATAAATTTCCAAATCCGTGATATCGACTTGGACTTCTTCTTCCACTTCCACTCCGTAATCCGCACAAATGAGTTCAATGGCGTCTTTATCGAGATCCTGGTTAATGGTCGCCATCACACCGAGCATTAGCAGCTTTTTAATAATTTCCGATGGTTCGCGATTTAACTTTTTCGCTAGTTCTGCCACGGTCAGTGATTCGCTGTAAGTGATTTTTTCAGGAAGTTCCTTTTTCTTTGGCTGCTGTACGGCTGCCGGCTGTTGAGGCTGTTGTTTGGCTTCTTTGGTTTTGGTCCGGCCTTTCCTTCCTCTTTGAGGACCCCGTTGTTTTTGTTTCGATTTCACTTTGCTGAATACCTTATTTTCTTTTGACTGAAGTTCTTGGGTGCCTTTTTTGCCTTCTCGTATTTTCGGAGCGGATTTCACTTTCACTTTCTTTGGAAGAGTGTCGTCTTCATGGTCAAAATCATTGGTCTGGCTACGGACAAAGTCTCCTCTGCCCGCGCGCGTTTTCGCCTGGTGTCTTTGATCTTTTGCTTGTTTTTGTTTCCGGTCTCTTGGTTGTTTATTGCGCGCTGATTGTTGGGAACTTCCGTGCTGTTGGGCGTTTCCTTTTTTTTCTTTATCATAAATATTGTCCAGCTTTTTAATCGTTTCCTCATCGATGGTTACCATATGATTGGAAACATTTATATTCAATTCTTTCAATTTGGCGATAACTTCCTTGCTGGATACGTTTCTCTGTTTTGCATATTCATAAATGCGCATTTTAGTCATATTTACACCCCCGCTAGATTTAATCGAGCACTTGTTTTAACTTTTTGGCAAACCCCTCATCTAATACGGCCACTGCCACGCGGGCTTCTTTACCGATCGATTGTCCCAGTACATAGCGGTTTTCGACTATTTTGTAAGGAACGCTGTAATACGTGCACTTATCTGTAATCTTTTTGGCAGTGTTCGGCGAAGCATCGCCCGCCAAAAGAACAAGTTTGGCCCGGCGTCTGCGTATTTCCGTTATGACAAACTCTTCGCCGGAAACAATTTTGCGTGCCCGATTGGCTAAACCAAGAATTTGCATCCAACGGTTCATCAAGTCAGATGCGTCTCCTTTTCGACAATCTCCAAAAGCTCATCGTAAATGCTCTCATCTATAACAACCTGGAGATGTTTCTCCAAAGTTTTCTTTTTCTTCGCTTGCAAGATCACATCCTTATCTTTTGTCAGGTAAGCGCCGCGCCCTGATTTCTTGCCGGTCGGGTCGACGGATACTTCGCCTTCTTTCGACCGGACGATGCGAATCAATTCCTTTTTCGGTTTCATTTCCCCTGTCACAACGCATTTCCGCATCGGAATCTTTTTCTTTCTGGCCATCCTCACTCACCTCTTGTCTCGTCTTCCTGTTCTTCCTCATCATCAAAACTCAGAGATATGTCCGGCTGCTCTTCCAAGTCCTCATCAAAATCGTCGTCAAAAGAAAGAAGTTTTTCTTCGCGAGGATAAATACCCATTTCTTTGGCATCGGATTCTGACTTTATATCGATTTTCCAGCCCGTCAATTTGGCGGCAAGGCGGGCGTTTTGACCGCGTTTTCCAATGGCCAGCGACAGCTGATAATCAGGAACAATGACAGTGGTCGATTTCTCCTCTTCGTTTACAATTACGTCCAACACTTTGGAAGGGCTTAATGCATTGGCGACATATTCAACCGGATCGGGAGACCATTTGACAATGTCTATTTTTTCACCCTTCAATTCATTTACTACGGCCTGAACACGGGTCCCTTTTGGACCGACGCATGCCCCGACCGGATCCACTTCGGGATTATCAGAATGAACGGATATTTTCGAGCGGTCGCCGGCTTCACGGGCAACAGCCTTAATTTCCACCGTTCCGTCATAAATTTCCGGGACTTCCAATTCAAACAACCGTTTCAACAGGCCCGGATGGGTTCTGGAAACATAGATTTGCGGACCTTTTGTCGTTTTTTCTACTTTTGTGATATAAACCTTAATCCTGTCATGGGGCTGGTATTTTTCGTTGGCCATTTGCTCATGAGCCGGCAAAATCGCTTCGATTTTCCCCAAATCGACATAAATGAACTTGGAATCAACACGCTGGACAATGCCGGTCATAATATCTTCTTCCCGGTCGGCAAATTCGGCATAAATCACACCTCTTTCAGCTTCCCGGACCCGTTGCATCACGACCTGCTTTGCCGTCTGGGCGGCTATTCTTCCAAATTCCCTCGGGGTCACTTCCAGCTCAACAATATCACCGAGCTGATAGTTCGGACTGATTTTATGGGCTTCCTCGAGAGAAATCTCCAATCGAGGATCGAACACTTCTTCAACTACTTCTTTGCGGGCATAAACTTTCATAACACCTGATTCCAAATTTATATCAACCCTGACATTTTGGGCCTGGTTGAAATTTCTTCTGTAAGCGGAAATCAACGCCGCTTCTATTGCTTCAATGATCACTTCTCTGGAAATGCCTTTTTCCTTTTCGATCCTTTCCAGGGCATCAAGCAATTCACTGCTCATTCTTACATGTATCCCCCTTCAAAAATTCCTAGTCACTTAATCGAGCGCAACACTGTCAACTGTAAAACAAACATCTACTTTAATCCTATTGAGAAGGCAAAGTTTTGTTGCCGGAACAGGAGAGGCGAAGGGCTTGTGAAAATCAGCCCCGCAAACTTATGAGAAAGTCACTGCCAAACGGGCGCTGGAAATTTTATCAAACGGAATTTGTACAAGTTTACGTTTTGTTTTTACTTTAATTTCCATGGTGACGAGTTGATTGTCAAATTCCTTTAAAATACCTTCAAATACTTTTTCGCCCTCAATGGGTTCATATGTTTTGATCAGGACATTTTTCCCGATTGCTTTTAGAAAATCCTTTTCTTTCTTTAACGGTCTTTCCGCCCCGGGTGATGACACTTCCAGAAAATAGTTGTAGGGGATTGGATCAACCTCATCCAGCTTTTCACTTAACCTTTCGCTGACTATTTCACATTCATCAATGCCGACTCCACTGTCTTTATCAATAAAAACACGAAGAAACCAGTTTTTTCCTTCCTTTTTATATTCGATATCAACCAATTCCAAATTCAATTCGTTGACAATGGGAGTGACAAGTTCTTCGACAACTTTTACAACTTTGCTCATTCTTTCCCTCCTCGCTCATATCGATTGAGTTCTGCAACCCTGCAGCCGGAATCCGTGCCAAAAGAATCCCCGGACAATGCCTTTTGCGCAATTGTGCCAGGGAGAGTATGAGAATGAAGGCTTTTGACGGAGCCTTTATGTACAATCCTGAAAAAATACAAAACAAAAGAGCGGGGATACCCCACTCCTACAACAAGAGTTATCGTTAGTATTTCCACTAAAAATATACCATAACCAATTTTTTAATGCAAATACCCTTGTCAGCATGAAAAGGCCGATGAATTAATCAAAATAAAGACAATTGGTTTTGTTC
>CALKIU010000190.1 GCA_937995745.1 uncultured Bacillaceae bacterium
TATCATCGCCGATTCCTTCCCGGTAGGCAATCATGTGGAGAAACTCTTCCGCAAATTCCGCCGTTCCAAGCTTTTCAAAGTCGAGGGGGCAATCAATTTCTCTGCCCGGCCCGAGGACTCCCATTTCATGCAGCCGCACGAGGTACTCCAACCCCCGGTAAACCTCGTAAGCATTAATCCCCAGCTTTTGCAGCCAATCGGCCGCCTTATAAGCATCAATGGTGGTTTTGCCGAATTTTCTTTTGTTATGGCCCCCGTAAAAGGAGGTTTCCACACAAGAAGACTCATTTCCGTAGCCGTGGTCATACCTTCCGCGGCATCCGGCAATGCAGCCCATACAAGACTGGGGCCTGCCCCCGGAAATGCGGTCATAAAACATCGTCGGCTCCGCTGTTGTTCCAAAACGGCTTCCCGTCCACCCCTCCGCAAGTTCTTTAAGGTTCATGGCATAATTTTTCTTTGCCCATATGCGGGCTTGAATCAACGCACTCGGATCTCCCGGTTCCACACTCCCGTTTCCAATCACACTGATCGCTTTTAAGTTTTTTGCGCCAAAAACGCCGCCAAATCCTCCCTGTCCGGCTCCGTTGCCGGCATCATGCACAAGACAAGCGATTCTGCTCAAATTTTCCCCGGCGGGACCGATCGCGACGACGGCGGGTTTTTGTGTAGTATACCCGGAATCTCTCGCCGTTCCGAAAGGTTTCCAACCGTCCTTGGATAGAGATTGGTTCACATACTCCCAAATCTCCTCTTGTGTTTCCCAAGTATCAAGACCCCAAAGGTGCTCCGCCGATCTAATTTTCACATCCCGATTGCGGATATCAATCCAAACGGGCTTGTCCGCTTTTCCCTCTATCACGATCCCGTCCCATCCGGCAAATTTCATCATGCCGGCAAACCGGCCGCCAAAATTGCTGCGCGTATACCAGCCTATCGGGGAAGACTGGACACCTATCCCTGTTATTTCACACCTTCCGGGACCGGACGGAACGATCGTGCCTGAAATGGGGGATCCCATAATGCAAATCACATTTCCCGGGTCAAAGCCGTCTATCGTTTTATCTTTGCACAAATCCCAAAATATGGCTGATGCCATGCCGTGGCCGCCGACATATTCCGCATATTTCTTCGTATCTATTGTAGAAATTTCTCTTTTCGTCAAATTCACCCGCAAGATTTTTCCCTGATATCCTTTCATTTTTTCTCACACCCTTTCCGGTTCATATTGTTAATCCGTCGGCCAGCCCAATTTGCCCCATTCATCGTCACGGCGCAGGTTGACTTTATAGCCGATATCGCCTGTTTGGATCGGCACTTCTTTCGTAAAAGCAATCGCTCCCACCGGACAAACTTCAACACAAGCCTGCTTTCCATTGACTCCGCCCTCTTCTTCCCAATAAGGGGTATGCAAACAAAGGTCGCACTTCTGCGTATGGGTATCGAGGTGATTCCAAGTAGTACTTGCCGTTTCATAAGGACATGCCTCAATGCAACGCTGGCATCCAATGCATTTGTTCGGGTCAATGACCCGGATATTTCCGTTCTTCTCGTCGACATGCAATGCTTTCGTCGGACAGGACTCCACACATGGAGGGTAGGCGCATTGACGGCATTGGTCGATTTTTACATCATAAGGAAAGGGAAGGAGCGGGTTTTGCTGAACTTGAATCCGCGCCAGCGACATGTTATGTTTCCCTTCGTGAGCCAGTGAGCATGCCAGCATACACGTTGAACATCCTTGACATTTCTTCGTGTCCACCAAGAGATAGCCTTCGGAAGCGGGAATCGCATACACTTCGTCCTCCAGCCATCTTCCCCTGGGGAACAAGGCCCCGATCGTCAAACCAATTATGGAAGCGCTTCCAATTTTTAAAAATTCCCTTCTTGTCGTTTTTCTGTGCTCGTCCGCCATAATCAACTTTCCCCCTTCTTCCTCTGTCAGTTTTTTGAAGCAAAACGCTTCTCTGAAGCTAATTCGATTCCGGTGAATCTTTCTTGCGGTTCATATTTTCCATGATTTCCCGATACCACTTGACATGATTCTCTTTCACGTATTCTTCACTGACATATCCGGTAAACATCGATTTAAGAAGCGGACGGGAAGACGGCAACACAGCTCCGAGCGTAATATGGATGATAAGCATAACCACCATCCCGACGGTAAACAGATCGTGCACAATCGTGGCTGCCGCCGCGAGCCATCCGGGTACGTCCCAAACATAAGCAGACACCTTAAATAAACCGCTCAAAACAATGCCGCTTACTAAAATGGTCCAAACCAAATAACTCACTTTTACGCTGGAAAAATACTTTCCCTCTTCCGGCTTTGCTTTGGAAAAATAATGGGCAACAGCGTCGGAAAAGTCCTGCCGTTTAGGGAGATTTTCCTTCATTTCCCCGGAAAGAAGCCCCCTCGTCACATGGAAGGAGACGGTAAAGAGAAAGGCGCAGACTCCGATAAAATGCAAATTTAAAACAAAGCCGACATTTTCGGGTCCGGAGACAAATCTCGGCAGGAAGAACAGACCGAGCAAAATTCCTGTTCCGATTAATAAAATGGTGGCCA
>CALKIU010000191.1 GCA_937995745.1 uncultured Bacillaceae bacterium
AACAGAGACCAACATCACATTTTTATTTTTGATAAAAAAAAAGAGGCCAAGCCCTGCTGCAGTCTCCCTTTCCGCAGCGGGATTGGCCTTTCTTCTTTTCTTGTTTCATAAAATTTCCCAAATGAACGGGATTCGCTACTTTTCTCCGAAAAAGCATATTTCGTCTATGGATGCTAGATCACGATTGTTCATCCGGAAGTGTCCATCTGCCGGATGAAATGGAGCAAAACTTTTGGAATGTCTTGAAGGGGCGCTTGTTTTTCCACTGCACCGATATCCCAGGCGGCTTTTGGCATTCCATATACGGCCGATGTCGCCGCATCCTGGCCGATCGTCCGGCCGCCTCTGTTTCTGATGGCGAGCAGTCCCTTGGCCCCGTCATTTCCCATTCCGGTCAAAATAATGCCTATTGCTTCCTTGCCCGCTTCTCTGGCAACCGACTCGAAAAGCACATCGATGGAAGGCAGATGGCCGTTCACTTTTTCGCCTTCAAACAGAATAACTTGATAGCGGCCGCCTGCTCGCTTGATTTTCATATGGCGGTCCCCCGGGGCAATGAGGACTTGTCCCGGTTCAACAAAATCGCCATGTTCCGCTTCTTTTACATGCAGATCGGATTCACTGTCCAACCGTTCGGCAAACATTCTTGAAAAGACAGGGGGAATGTGCTGGACGATGACGATTCCCGGAATAGTTGTCGGCAGTGATTTTACGATTGAAAGGATGGCCTCGGTTCCTCCCGCGGATGCGCCGATGGCGATGATTCCTTTGTGGAAGACTTTCTCCGCTTCCAATCTCCATCCATATGATGTTGCTTCCCGAAGCTTTTTTTGGGAACGGGCGGCCATTCTTACTTTCATTACAAGTTCTTTAAAAAATTTTTCCACATTTTGCGGGGAAAAATTTTCGGGTTTGCCGACGAAATAGACTCCCCCTCTTAAACCTCGAAAAACGGAAGGGCCGGGAGGAGAAACAATAATGAAGGGTATCGAGTGTTCTGCGTCAATTTTACGAATTAACTCCCATCCGCTTTTATTCAGCTTTTCTCCGTTGCAGATGATCACATCCGGTTGAAAAACGGCAATTTTATACCCGGCTTCTACAAGACTGACGGATGTGGCCGCAACTTCCAGCGATCTGTCTTGAATCAGCCCGGTTGTCAAGATGCCCCGGAAAGTTTGTGAATCACACATCAGGAGCACCCGTATTTTCCCTGGTGCCTTTTTCATGACCTCACCTGTTTTTCTGATTGTTATTTCCGGTATACAGCGGGTTGAATATATTTAAACCCGGTTTTAAAACCCGATAAAGATTCGGAATGGCCGATAAATAGGTAGCCTCCATCGGCAAGAACATCATAAAACTTTTGGATCAGTTCCGCTTTTGTTTCATAATCAAAATAAATCATCACATTTCTGCAGAAAATCACATGAAATTTTTTCTTAAAAGGAAAATGCTTCTCCTTAAGGTTAAATTTGCGAAAAATGATTTCCTTCTTGATCCGGCTCTTGATTTCATAATGCTGGGAATCACGGGCTGTAAAATATTTCATCACCCAAAGGGAGGGAAGCTTTGAGACATTCTCTTTTTTATACAAACCCGCTCTTGCTATGTTTAAAACTTTTTCTGAAATATCCGTGGCAAGAATTTTTGTATCCCAACTCATTTTTGCCGCGCCGAAAAATTCGTCCATTATGATCGCCAATGTATAGGGTTCTTCTCCAGTTGAACATCCTGCGCTCCAAATGCGGAGATCCCTGTCTTTGACATGCTTTTCCAAATAGGGAAGAACGTGATCGCGGAAAAAGAAGAAGTGGCCGGGCTCCCTCATAAAATGTGTGTGACCGGTGCTGATATGATCGATTAATTCTGCGGCAGCCCTGCCACTTTTATCAGAAATAAGATAACGGTAATATTCTGTGAAATTTGTGAATCCGTGTTTTTGCAAAACTTGATAAAGCCTTCCCGTTAACAATTTGGTTTTTTCTTTCTTTAAATAAATCCCGAAGTGCTTTCTGATATATTGTGCCAGTAGTTGAAATTCCTGTTCCGTTATATTTATCATTACCAACCCTGCCTTGCTGGAACGAAACGGTGATGATGAATCATCTCCGTTCATCATGATGAATACTTATCAAATTCGCGGTCACTTAAGAGATTTTCTGTTTCTAGTTCCGCAATCACCCCGTCGATATGGCCTTCCGGCGAAAGGGATTCGTCCTCTTCGGCCTGTTCCGATGACTGTGTTTCGTCCTGTCTCATAACAGCCGCTCTTTGATAAACGCCATTGCTCTTGTCCTGTTTTCTCAACCTGAATTGGGAAACCAACTCTCGCAACAATTGCGCCTGGGCGGCAAGCTCTTCGCTCGATGCGGCCCCTTCTTGGGAAGTAACGGAGTTTGATTGCACCACTTTGGAAATCTGCATCACTCCTTGATTAATTTGTTCGATGGCCGCCGCCTGTTCGTTTGAAGCACTGGCAATGTTATCGACTATTTTTGCCACTTCGTTGACGCCTTCAACGATTTCGTTTAATGCTTCTGCCGTCTGGTTGGCGATTTTCGTGCCGTCCTCCACTTTTTGAATGGACCCTTCTATTAAGTCCGTAGTTTCTTTCGCCGCATTGGCCGATCTGGCGGCAAGGTTTCTGACCTCTTCGGCCACTACGGCAAAACCTTTGCCGTGCTGGCCGGCCCTGGCCGCTTCAACGGCGGCATTCAAGGAAAGGATATTGGTTTGGAAAGCAATATCGTCGATGACTTTAATAATTTTGGAAATATTGTTGGAAGCCTCGTTAATTTCGGCCATGGCAGTCAACATTTCCTGCATCTGTTGATTGCCTCGGACGGCAATATTTTTTGCATTTTCTGCAAGCTTGTTCGCATCATTCGCATATTCCGCATTTTTCTTTGTCTGGGCGGATACTTCTTCGAGGGACGTTGTCAGTTCTTCTATGGAACTTGCTTGCTCGGTTGCCCCTTGGGAGAGAGCCATGCTGGAATCGGACAATTGTTTCGAACCGACGGCCACGCGATTCGATGTTTCATTAATTTCCGCCATCATATCGTTCAATTTGTCAATGATATAATTAATGGAAACTTTGATTTGTTCAAAATCGCCGCGGTAGTCTCTCGTAATGGCTACATCTAGATTGCCGTCGGCCACCTCGCTGACAATGGTTGAAATTTCATTGACGTAGGAAGCCAGCGTTTCAAGGCTGTCATTGAGGGCATTTTTAATCTTTGCATGGTCGCCTTTATAATCTCCCGTTACCCTTACTTGCAGATTTCCTTTTGACAATTCATACAATACCTCTGCCGCCTCGCCGATAGGTTCAAGAATGGCATCAATTAAACCGTTCAATCCTTCCATGAGCTTGGACCAGTCGCCTTCGAATGCGTGGACATTCGCGCGCGCGTCCAGTTTGCCCTCGTTGGAAGCGTTGATGAGTTTATGAATTTCCGCATTGACTTCTTTCAAATTTTTGCGGAGACTCTCAATATTGTCATTGATAAACGCCTTCTTGCCGGGGAACTGCTCCAGTTTTGCGTCAAAGTTCCCTTTCGCAAATTCGGCCACGGCCGCCATCGCTTTCTTTTTCACGTTAATATGGCCTTGAACCATTTTGTTGACGCCCTCGGCCATAACACGGAAGTCGCCGGAGAACTTCTCAACCGGAAGCATGACATCAATATCGCCCGCATCGTGCTCGGCGGACATCCGGTTCATTTCGTAAATAAATTGTTTCACATTGCCGCGAAGTTCTTCGATATGATCATTAATGAACGCCTTCTTGCCGGGGAACTGCTCCAGTTTTGCGTCAAAGTTCCCTTTCGCAA
>CALKIU010000192.1 GCA_937995745.1 uncultured Bacillaceae bacterium
AGGTTTGACGGGGGTTTGTCCAAATTATCCTCTTTTTTGGACAAAAACCATTGAATCTGACCAAAGTTTGTCCAAATTGCCGCCTTTTTTTGGACAACAGCCGCTGAATCTGACCAAAGATTGTCCAAGTTCACGCTCCTTTTGGACAAATTTGCCATCCAATCTGCCCGGGGTTTCCCGCATGAACCCTCGTTTCAAACAAAGCCGACGAAAAAGCGCAAACGTTATCCGAATCGCTCACTTCATCATCACAGCGTCCCCTGTCCCAATTGACTCCCGTCCCGTTCCTTATGCCGTCCCTTCCAAACCGGACCGCCTCCCGAAAACTCCCCCGCCTTCGGAAACCAGCCTCCATCCCAACCCGTCGCATCCCCCGTCCATATAAAAAAGGAAAGCAAGCGGGCAAATCCCGCTTGCTTCCTCTCTGACTTTTCCCATATCCGATTGTCGAACCTTTTTTAAAGCACAGCAACCGCCAATCAGCGTTTTTCCATTTCCTCGGCAATAATTTTGTTGACCAGCTGCGGATTGGCTTGACCTTTTGTCGCTTTCATCACCTGGCCGACAATGAAACCGGCCGCTTTTTTCTTGCCGCTCTTGTAATCTTCGACGGTCTTCGGATTTTTGTCCATCACTTCAACGATAATCTTCCGCAATGCGCCTTCGTCGGAAATTTGCACGAGGCCTTTATCCTTGACGATTTGTTCCGGATCGCCGCCGTTTTCGAGCAATTCTTTAAAGACAGTCTTAGCGATCTTTGTGGAAATGGTCCCTTTTTCAATGAGCTTAATCATTCCCGCCAAAGCCTCCGGCGTCAGTTTCACTTCATGAAGCTCTTTTTGTTCGGCATTTAAATATCCGGACAGTTCGCCCATCATCCAGTTGGACGCCTGCTTCGGTTCGGCGCCGGCAGCCACCGCCGCTTCGAAAAAGTCGGCCATTTCTTTCGTCATCGTCAAGACGCCGGCATCGTAGGCTGGCAGGCCGAATTCTTCTATGTAGCGCTTTTTGCGGGCATCGGGCAACTCCGGAATCTCCGCGCGGACGCGTTCTTTCCATTCCTCGTCAATTAAGAGGGGAACGAGGTCCGGATCCGGAAAATAGCGGTAATCCTCCGCTCCTTCTTTTACGCGCATCAAAATCGTCGTTCCGGTCGCTTCATCATAGCGGCGCGTTTCCTGCTGAATGGTGCCGCCGGACATTAAAATGGAACGCTGTCTCTTTTCCTCGTATTCCAGCCCTTTGCGGACAAAGTTAAACGAGTTCAAGTTTTTCAATTCCGTTTTCGTGCCGAACTCTTTCTGTCCCACGGGACGGATGGAAATGTTGGCGTCGCACCGCAGGGAACCTTCTTCCATTTTGCAATCGGAAACGCCCGTATATTGGATGATCGCCTTCAATTTTTCCAAGAAAGCATGGGCTTCCTCCGGCGAACGGATATCCGGTTCGGTCACGATTTCAATGAGAGGCGTTCCCGCCCGGTTGTAGTCGCACAAGGAAAAGCCCGCTTCGTGGTTCAGCTTGCCCGCGTCCTCCTCCAAGTGAATGTGGTGGATTCTGATTTTCTTTTTCTCCCCGTCCACTTCAATTTCAACCCAGCCGTTGCGGGCAATCGGGTGTTCATCTTGGGAAATTTGGTATGCTTTCGGGTTGTCGGGATAAAAATAGTTTTTCCGGTCAAAAGTCGTATAATCGGCAATTTCGCAGTTCAGGGCCATGGCGGCTTTCATGGCGTATTCGACTGCTTTTTTATTTAAAACGGGTAATGTTCCCGGATAGGCCAAATCACCTACGGTCGTATTCGTGTTCGGTTCGTCCCCGAAACGGTTGGGACTTGCGGAAAAGATTTTCGAATCGGTCTTCAGTTCGACGTGCACTTCCAGTCCGATGACTGTTTCAAATTCCATCTATCTCACCCCTTACAGTTGCGGTTTTTGTTTATGAAAATCTGTCGCCTGTTCAAACGCATGAGCGGCACGGTAAACGGTCGTTTCGTCAAAATGTTTTCCGATGATTTGCAATCCGACAGGAAGTCCGCCCGCAAAACCGCACGGCACGGAAATGGCCGGAACGCCGGCAAGGTTCACCGGGATGACAAAGATGTCATTGGTGTACATTTTCAGCGGATCATCCATTTTTTCCCCGAACTTAAAGGCCGGTGTCGGGGTTGTCGGACCGATGATGACATCATATTTTTCAAAAATCCGCTCGAAATCCTGCTTGATCAGCGTCCGGACTTTCAGCGCTTTTTTGTAATACGCATCATAATTGCCGGAGCTCAAGACGTATGTGCCGAACATAATCCGTCTTTTCACTTCTGTGCCGAAGCCTTCCGCCCGGGTGTTCTTATACAAATCCATCAATGTTTTGGAGTTCGGCGAACGGTAGCCGTAGCGGATGCCGTCAAAACGGGCCAAGTTGGCCGAAGCTTCGGATGATGACAGCAAATAATAAGCGGCCAGTGAATATTTCGCATGGGGAAGGGTCACTTCTTCCCAAGTTGCGCCGAGTTTTTCCAGCACTTTTAAGGCGTTGTGCACCGCTTGTTTGACTTCTTCGTCGACCCCTTCGCCGAGATACTCTTTCGGCACGGCGATTTTCAGGCCTTTCACGTCTCCGGTCAAAGCGGCGGCATAATCAGGAACCTCCACATCGGCCGAGGTGCCGTCCATCGGATCCCGTCCGGAAATGGCCTGCAAAAGATAAGCGTTGTCTTCCACCGTCCGCGTAATCGGGCCGATTTGATCCATCGATGAGGCAAACGCCACCAACCCGTAGCGGGAAACTCTTCCGTATGTAGGTTTCATGCCGACGACTCCGCAGAAAGCAGCCGGCTGGCGGATCGAACCGCCTGTGTCAGAGCCCAGCGCAAACGGAACCTCACCGGAAGCGACGGCAGCCGCAGAACCGCCTGAAGAGCCTCCGGGAACCCTGTCCAAATTCCACGGGTTTCTCGTTTTCTTAAAATATGAAGTTTCCGTTGACGAACCCATGGCGAATTCGTCCATGTTCAATTTCCCGATCGTCACCATGTTGGCCGCTTCCAGCTTATCCATGACGGTCGCATTGTAGATCGGATCGAAATTCTCCAGCATTTTGCTTGCGCAAGTGGTCCGCAAGCCTTTTGTGACAATGTTGTCTTTTATGCCGATCGGCATCCCGAACAAAAGGCCCTCCGCCCCGTCTGTTCCCAGTTTTTCGTCAAGGGCTTTGGCCTTCTCCCGCGCTCTTTCTTCATCCAAAGTGATAAATGCTTGAACGTCTTGTTCCACTTGTTGAATACGTTGAAAAGATTCATCAACAAGATCTGAGACGGAAATTTCCTTTTTCTGCAGCAAATCATGAAGTTCGCTCAGTTTTTTGTCAAACAGAGACATGGTCTCCCCTCCTAATCGATGATTGACGGAACTTTGATTTGACCGTATAAATGGTCGGGCGCGTTTTTAATGACTTCTTCCTGGGAAAGTCCTTTTTCCGGGATATCTTCACGCATCACATTTTTCAAATCAATCACATGGGTGGTCGGCGGAACATTTTCCGTATCCACTTCATTCAACTGCCCGGCATAAGCGAGGATGTCGGAAAATTCCTTGGCATATTCTGCCGCTTCCTCGTTCGTAATGGCAATTCTTGCTACATGGGCAATATTTTCCACCTGTTCCTTGGTTACATTTGCCATTTATGTCACCTCCGCATGAGATAAAAAACCGCTACACAATAATACGATAATATCAATTTTACCGCATTCAAGCAACATCAGGGAAGACTCTCATCCGCTGTTTCAGACATTTTTTTCCGCAAAAATCCGGCCCTTACCGCCATGAATTTTGGAACCGGTTTGCCGGGAGTGATGTCTCCATTCCCGTCTTCCCCGAAATGATCTTGCATGCCCGTCTTCCCTAAAATGATCTTGCAAAACCGGGTTTCCGGGGATGGCGGCTTTAAAACGGTCTCCGATGTGATATTTTCCCGGGTCTGTGTTGAAAACCGGTTTCCCCGGGCGTGATGGACACCCCCGGCCTTCCACCCGGCCTTTTTCTCCGCCGCATCCCCCGGCCCCCTGGCCCTTTTTTAAAAAAGAAGCCAATCCGAACGGCTGCGGCCGGAGCCCCGTTTTGTCTCCCCCGGCCGGCGGATCACCGCACAAAAAAAGTGACACACGGTGCCACTGAATCGTCCGGAGAAAATTTTTCTTCCTTATTAATATTACCAAATTTTCCGGGGGGTTTACTTCCTAAATATTTTTTTCCCGAGTACGGAAAGAATCCCTTTCTTGTCTTTTTGCTTCGCTTTCTCTTGTTTGTCCTCTTTTTTCACGTAAATGTCTTTTTTGTGAATGGCATAACCGGCGGCGAGGACGAGCCCGAGCTCCGAATCATATTCCGTGTTGGTGGCGATCGACGTCTTCACCCCGTATTTGCGGGCGAGACGGATGTACTTGGATATGTGGTCATAATCGATATGGCCGTTCAAGAAGAGGGTCGCCTGCGGATGTTCTTTCATGGCCGCTTCCACTTCCGGATACGTGCCCGGTTCCCTCATCTGCGCCTTCGTCAACGCTATGATGACCCGCTCCCTCAAGGTGCCGAGAAACCGCCGCCGCTCGTTGGGCTTTGTTTCCAGCGGGCCGTGTAATCCTTGTTGCAGGTAATCTTCAATATCCGGTCCTCTCATAAGAAGCCTCCTTGCATGTACGCTATTATGATCTATGTCAAACGGACAAAAAGGGTGACTCCGTGGCGCACTGCGTCTTTAGTCCCTTTTTACCATACATCAGCAGGGAATGCAATTTTTAGGAAAAATTGCACAGCGGGCCCGTGCAGTGTGGCCGGAACCGGCAGTCCCCGTCCCCCACGTTTTCCTCTTCGGTCCCCCGCAAATCTGTTTTGCAACGGCATCAGCGGGGAGGCCTCCCGGCAGAGAGGAACTGCGCTTCGCGGGGCATTAACGGGACTTCCGCACAGAGGAACAACTGCGCTTCGCGGGCCGTTAAAGGGACTTCCGACAGAGGAACAGCCGCGCATCACCGACATTGAAGATGACCGAGGGCGGCGGTAACGAACAAGATTCGGGGGCATTGAAGAGGATGCGAACGGTGGTTGTGGCAAAGGTTTGCGGCGCATGGATGAGACTGCGGGCAGAGTAAACGACCGGATAAAGCGGAATGGACGATTCGCTGGCGAAGGTTGCGGCAAAGGTTCGCGGCGCATGGATGAGACTGCGGGCATGGCAGCAACCACGCATGGCGGGGCCGGGAGTTTTTTCGAGGCGGAAACCCGGAACGGTTGCGCTTCCTCCATTGAATTCCGCCGTTATCCTGTATCTTCAGAAAGCAAAAAAAGCCCCTCTCTTCGGCCAAAGAGAGGGACAACATTCGGGAGAGTATAGGTGAAAAATCACAGTCCTAACGTACACAGGCAAAAACCTTCATTCCAATAAACCCGGCTTGCAGGAGACTAGAGCAGTATTTTATTAACGGCAGCACATGAAGGGATGCAATTAGAATTGCGCTTCTTCAGTGGAACCTTTGAGAGCCACTGTAGAAGAAGTACCGCCGCTGATAACCATAGCAACTTCGTCAAAGTATCCAGTACCCACTTCGCGTTGATGGCGTGTAGCTGTGTAGCCGTATTTTTCGGCTTCAAATTCTTTTTGCTGCAGCTCAGAGTAAGCAGCCATGCCGCGCTCCTTGTATCCGTGAGCAAGAGTAAACATGCTGTAGTTGAGTGAATGGAATCCTGCCAAAGTAACGAACTGGAATTTGTAACCCATTTTGCCAAGCTCTTGCTGGAAGTTGGCGATTTCTTCATCAGACAGATGCGCTTTCCAGTTAAAGGACGGTGAGCAGTTGTACGCCAACAGTTTGCCAGGATATTTTTCATGAATGGCTTCGGCAAATCTTCTCGCTTCTTCCAAGTTAGGTGTTGCCGTTTCGCACCAGATCAAGTCAGCGTACGGTGCATAGGCCAATCCGCGTGCGATCGCTTGGTCAAGTCCGGCTTTTGTTCTGTAGAATCCTTCCGGAGTGCGCTCGCCCGTGATGAACGGAGCATCGTACGGATCCACGTCACTTGTGATCAAGTCGGCCGCATTCGCATCTGTGCGGGCAATCAAGATAGTCGGTACGCCCATAACGTCAGCGGCAAGACGGGCAGCAATCAAGTTGCGAATCGCAGTTTGTGTCGGAATTAACACTTTTCCGCCCAGGTGGCCGCATTTCTTTTCAGAAGCAAGCTGGTCTTCAAAGTGAACACCGGCAGCACCTGCTTCAATCATCGCTTTCATCAGTTCGAACACGTTCAACTGTCCGCCAAAGCCGGCTTCCGCGTCGGCTACAATCGGCGCGAACCAATCGATGGAATGGTCGCCTTCCAAGTGAGCGATTTGGTCGGCTCTTTGCAGCGCTTGGTTGATGCGTTTAACTACATGCGGTACACTGTTTGCCGGATACAAGCTTTGGTCCGGATACATTTGTCCGGCCAGGTTGGCGTCGGCAGCCACTTGCCAGCCGCTCAAATAGATGGCTTTCAAACCTGCTTTTACTTGCTGTACAGCCTGGTTTCCTGTCAGAGCGCCCAAAGCGTTGATATACGGCTCTTCGTGCAACAGTTTCCAGAGTTTCTCAGCCCCGCGGCGCGCCAACGTATATTCGATGTCGATGGAACCGCGCAGCCGGATGACATCCTCAGCCGTATACGGTCTTTTGATACCCCTCCAACGCTCGTCCATTTCCCAGCTTTCTTGAAGCTTTCTAACTCTTTCGTCTGTCGTTGTCATGACCAAATTCTCCCTTCATTTTCCTAAGATGTCTTTTTGTGGGGGTGTTTGAATATTGGGATTATTCAAGTAATACTAATATTCAAACAATAACCGCTATAGTTCGCCCCTTTGTTATAATACACAATATTCCTTTCACAATTGTATTATATAACAGTCTCGCAAAAAGTAAAGAGGTTTTTTGTAAATTTTCTAATTATTTTAATAAAATGCATAATTCAGTAATATAAACAGGCGGCGGTTCATGACAGTTTTTTCTTTTTATTTCATAAAAATGTAAGCGTTTTTATGGATGTGCTTTTAGGCGGAACGGCGCATACACAGGGAAGTGTGATGTGTGGCCAAAAAAATTGTCGTATGCCGGAAAAATACATTTTGCCTCTCTGGCTTTCCTTTCCCTGTTTTTTAGATCGGAAAGGAACGGGCAGCGGCCCGCTGCACACCGCTTATACCAACGCTTTTTGGAGGACAAAACGAGAGGAAAAGGCTGAATGCCCCCCGTCTCTAAAAACACTTTACTCTTCATGGGGGCAAAGGAAGGAGAAAATGGCAGTTCGTTGTCCTTATGACAACTCCATGAGGAAACCCCGGGATTTTGTTCCATTCTGCACTCTTTGCGAAGAAAACCGGCAAGAAATCAACAAGCTTTGTATAGACAAAAATGATGAAGGAATCATGGAGTTTTTCCCAGATCCACCCTCTGTTCTGACAAAACAGCGGGAAAAGACCGGCACTTTGTCCAAATAAACGAATGATCACATTGACAGTGCCCCAACACCCCCTGTATTTCCCCGCTCCCCCGGAGAACACGCGGAGAAACGAAAAGAAGCCGCCCGTTTCCGGACAGCCTCTTCCCCGCTAAACATACAGATTCATTAAACACCATAAATATGAACAAACGGCTCTTTCTCCCCCGCTTTCCGAACAATCAGCGCTTCTTGGCCCCCGACCGAAGAAATGGTAACCTCCACTGTTATATAATCCTCCCGAAAATGCTGCATCACCAATCCGGTCACATATTGGGTAAAGCCAATCGTTTCCGCTTTTCCGTAAAATTGAATGGTAATGTTAATGCTCAATTTATGCAGTTCGTCATCAACATAAAAGGCCGTGCCAACAACGCCGTTGAAGTTCGGGAAATATTTTTCCACGTCATCTTTAAAGTTCTGGAACGACGTCAGATCGTCGCGATGGTTGTCTTTCGCCTCGTCGGACGGAAAGAGAACATATTTTTCTTTCAATTCATTCCAGTCTCTCAGTTTGGAACTGCCTTTTCCGACAGTGGCATAGGCAAAAAAGTTGCCGGGTATAATCGAGGTGCGGCTCTGCTGCTTAAACAGGGCAATCACAATCGGCACCTCTTCCAGACCTTCAATTTGCCGCAGGCGCCCGACGACGACATTGGCGATCCTTTTTCCTTCTTGTTCCAGTGTTTTGTCATCGATTTTCACTTCTTGCAAAGGCCCGTATTGTTCGCTCCTGTAGTAATGGACGGAGTTTAATGCCAAACCGATGGCCACACCCGCCAGTTTGGCCGTGCCGTTTTTATCTTTGATCAAATAGTTGTGTTCCAAAATTTGCGCCAGGTAGCGCGGATTTTGCTGATTGCGCTCTTCCGCGCTGCCTTTGCCCGTATCGGCAGGATTCAATCCTTCACTGTCTTCCGATTCACGTCGCAGCCACTTTAAAATCGTATCCTTGTCCAAGTACTGGCCCTCTTGAAAAAGATACTTTTCCGGATCAAAATGTTTTTGCGCCACTCTCATCAATCCGACTTCAAATTCGTCGACATCATATCTCGTGTTTAATTGGTTGAGAGTCAATCCCCTTGATGCCGATGGTTCGAATGGCAAAATCGTCCGGTAATATTGGTCGGATATTTGATACTTTGGGATAATGGCCGTCTTTTTCGATTCATCCTTCCCCTGGGTGATTTCTTCTTCTTTGGAAAAATTCGGTGCGCAGCCTGTCAGGAGAAGAACAAACGCAATCACAAGCGCTGCCAGTTTTTTCATTGGTTACACCTCTGCCTTGTTAAGTTCTTCAAATAATCTCTCCTCGTCCCAAATTTCAATTCCCAATTCTTGGGCTTTTGTCAACTTGGAACCGGCTGCTTCTCCGGCAATGACGATGTCCGTTTTCTTGCTGACGCTGCCTGTCACCTTACCGCCGAGCAGCTCAATTTTTTCTTTCGCCTCTTTCCGCGACAATCTTTCCAGTTTGCCGGTCAGCACGACTGTTTTTCCGGCCAAAACGGAAACGGATTCTTCGGATGAAACAGGACGCGGACCGGTATATTCCATATTTACTCCGAGTTCTTTTAATTCCCGGAGAAGTTCCCGCACTTCTTCCTGGGCAAAATAGGTGACAATGGACGATGCCATCTTGTCGCCGACTTCATCGATGGCCGTCAGTTCATCATAAGTGGCTTGAGCGAGCCGCTCCATGCTGCCGAAATGCATGGCCAGCGTTCTCGCCGCCTTCGCGCCGACATGGCGGATTCCGAGGCCGAACAGCAATTTTTCCATCGAGTTCGCTTTCGAAGCTTCAATGGCTGAAAGGAGGTTGCCGACCGATTTTTCTCCCATCCGTTCCAGCTGTAAAAGCTCTTCTCTCTTCAGTTTGTAAATGTCGGCCACATCTTCGACGAGCTTCGCCTCGAAGAGCTGGCCAATCACTTTTTCGCCCATGCCTTCGATGTTCATCGCATCCCGGGAGACGAAATGGATCAGCCCTTCGCGGATTTGGGCCGGGCATTTCGGATTCATGCAGCGGAGCGCCACCTCCCCGTCGAGACGGACGAGATCGCCGCCGCACTCCGGGCAATGATCGGGCATGGTGAAGTCCCGTTCTTCCCCTGTTCGTCTGTCCTCGATCACCCGGACGACTTCTGGAATAATATCGCCGGCTTTTCGGATGACAACCATGTCGCCGATTTTAATGTCCTTTTCCCTTATTAAATCCTCATTATGCAACGATGCCCGCTGCACCGTCGTCCCGGCAACGCGGACCGGTTCGAGGATGGCCGTCGGCGTGACGACACCGGTTCGTCCGACGTTCAACTCAATATCAATCAGTTTTGTGACCACTTCTTCGGCCGGAAATTTGTAAGCGATCGCCCAGCGCGGATTTTTTGCCGTCGCCCCCAGCTTTCTTTGCTGTTCGTATGAATCGACTTTAATGACGATTCCGTCAATGTCATAGGACAGTTGGGGCCTTTTTTCCGTCCACAACTCGATGAACTCGAGCACTTCATCGATAGTGGTGCATTTTTTCCGTTCCGGGTTCGTTTTAAAACCGAGTTTGTCCAAATAGTCGAGCCCTTCGCTGTGGGAGTTCACCGGCAATTCATCCGGATTACCGATCGCATGGATAAAAATGTCCAAATTCCGTGATGCGGCAATGCGCGGATCCAATTGGCGGAGGGAACCGGCGGCCGCATTGCGCGGATTGGCGAACGGTTCCTCGCCCTTTTCCATCTTTTCTTTATTTAAGGCTTCGAACGATTTTTTCGGCATGAACGCTTCCCCGCGCACTTCGATGGAAACATCTTCGGTGAGGCGGAGGGGAATGGAGCGGATCGTTCTCAAATTGACCGTGATGTCCTCGCCGATTTCCCCGTCGCCGCGGGTCGCCCCTTGAACAAACACGCCCCCCTCATAACGGAGGGAAACGGCGAGCCCGTCGATCTTCAATTCGCAAACATAGGCGTAATCGTCGCCGACGGCTTGTCTCACACGGCGGTCAAAATCGCGCAAGTCCTGTTCATTAAAAGCATTGGCCAAACTGAGCATCGGGGTGGAATGGCGCACTTTTTCAAAAACATCCAACGGTTCGCCGCCGACGCGCTGGGTGGGCGAGTCGGGCGTGATGAGATCGGGAAATTGCTCCTCCAGCCGGATGAGTTCCTGCATGAGCCGATCGTACTCGGCATCCGGCACGGTCGGCTTGTCGAGGACATAATATTCATATCCGTAGCGGTGCAACAGTTTGCGCAGTTCTTTGATCTTTTGTTCGGCAGTTTTCCGGTCCATAGACTCCACACCTTCCATTGCTTTTGAATATGTCCGTTCCTTTTGCGTGCGAATTTACACTTTCGTGATCGGGGCAAATTTGGCCAGCAGCCGTTTGATTCCGACCGGGCTCGGAAACGCGATGTCCAGCTCCATGCTTTCCCCTTCATTCCTGACAGCGACCACTGTGCCGATCCCCCATTTTTGATGCATCGCTTTATCGCCCGGTTTCCAGGATGTTGTGTCGGCGCCCGGATTCCCCGCCGGACGGATCACGGGGCCGCGCTTTTTCCGGGAAGAAAATCCGCTCGATTGCCGTCCGAAGGGACCGAATCCGGAACCTCCTCCGCGGGTAAACAACTCGCCAAACGGAAAGTCATCCGCTTCGTCCTCCCGATCCGCGGCCAAAGACCCTTCCGGAATTTCCAGCAAATGATCGGGGATCTCGTTGATGAACCGGGAAGGAGGATTGGAGTTTCTTTGCCCGTATAAAATCCGCATATCGGCATTGGTCAGATACAATTCTTTTTCCGCCCTCGTTATGCCCACATAGGCGAGGCGGCGTTCTTCTTCCATTTCTTCTTGATCCATGAGCGAACGGCTATGGGGGAAGATGCCTTCTTCCAGCCCGATGATAAACACAACGGGAAACTCCAGCCCTTTCGCCGAATGCAAAGTCATTAAAAGAACGTGGCTTTTTTCCTCTTCCTCATCGACTTGATCGATGTCGGAAACGAGGGCAAGATCCGTCAAGAAAGCGAGCAGCGTCTTATCTTCGCTGTTTTCTTCAAAGTTTTGCGTAACCGACAACAGTTCCTCCAAGTTTTCGAGTCGGCTTTGCGCTTCGATCGTTTTTTCCGCTTCGAGCATCTCTTTGTAGCCGGATTGTTCGATCACTTGTTCCACAAGTTCGGTTACGGACAAATATTCCTGCATCTTCCGGAAATTCGTGATCAGTTCGCGGAAAGATAAGGCCGCTTTGGCGATGCGCGGGCCCAAACCGGCCGCTTCCGGATATTCAAGCGCTTCAAACATCGACATGTCATTCGCCTCGGCAAATGCGGCGATTTTTTCAAGGGAAGACGCGCCGATTCCCCGCCGCGGCACATTGATGACCCTCTGCAGGCTGAGGTTGTCTGCAGGGTTGACGATAAGTTTCAAATAGGCAAGGATATCTTTAATTTCTTTCCGCTCGTAGAACTTTGTCCCGCCGACGATGGTATACGGAATGTTCGCCTTCAGCAGCACTTCCTCCACCGCCCGAGACTGGGCATTCGTCCGGTACAAAACGGCGAAATCGGCATATTTGCGCTTGCCGCTTTCCACTTGTTCCTTGATGATTTTTGCCACAAAACGGGCCTCGTCTTCTTCGGAAAAAGCCCGGTAATAAGTGATTTTCTTGCCCTCTTCATTTTCCGTCCACAGCTTTTTCGGCTTCCGTCTGACGTTGTTTTTGATGACTTCGTTCGCCGCTTCCAAAATCCTTTTTGTGGAACGGTAATTTTGCTCCAGCAAAATCACTTTCGCTTCCGGATAATCCTTTTCAAAAGAAAGAATATTGCCAATATCCGCCCCGCGCCACCGGTAAATAGACTGATCCGAATCGCCGACAACGCACAAATTTTTGAACCGGTCAGCCAGCATCTTGATTAAAACGTATTGGGCGTGGTTCGTGTCCTGATACTCGTCCACATGGATGTATTGGAATTTGCGCTGGTAATATTCAAGCACTTCCGGCACGCGCTTGAACAGGCGGATCGTCATCATGATCAGATCGTCAAAATCGAGGGCGTCATTTCGGCGGAGGTATTTTTGGTAGGCTGCATACACATCGCTGACCACTTGTTCATAATAATCTCCCGCCGTATCCGCAAATTCTTCCGGCGTTACCAGTTCGTTTTTCGCGCTGCTGATCGTGCCCAAAATGGAGCGCGGTTCAAATCTTTTCGAATCGATGTTGAGCTCTTTCATTACGTCTTTGATGGCGGAAAGCTGGTCCGTTGTGTCGAGGATGGTAAAATTGCGGCTGTATCCGAGGCGGTCGATGTCCCTGCGCAAAATGCGCACGCCGAGGGAGTGGAACGTGGAAATCCACACTTCATCAGCCGCTCCGCCCATGAGCCGCTCCACCCGTTCTTTCATCTCCCGGGCCGCCTTGTTCGTAAACGTAATGGCCAAAATGTTGTACGGATTAACCATTTTTTCCACCATCAAATAAGCGATGCGGTGGGTCAACACCCTCGTTTTTCCGCTTCCGGCCCCGGCCATCAAAAGGAGCGGGCCTTCCGTCGTTTTTACCGCCCGCTGCTGTTCCGGGTTCAGTCCTCTTAATAATCTATCTGTTAAAAACTGCATTGATTACACCACCGTTATATACGTATGTTTTGCTTGGATGCTGCATCCGGATTCTTACCGGGAGGATTTGATGTCAACCGTTCTCAACGCTTCTTCAAAATCCTCGTAAATGGCATTGCCGACAATGATCGTATCCGCCACGGCGGCCATTTCTTCAGCCTGCTTCAGGGTACGGATGCCGCCACCGTAAAAAAGCCTCGTTTTGTTCAGCACGTCTTTTGCTGCGGCAGCCATTTCCGGACCGCCGTACTTTCCGCTGTATTCCAAATAAAAAACAGGCAGATGAAACATATTTTCGGCCAATTCCGCATAAGCCCGGACATCTTCCCGGGAAAGAGAAGCGTCAGCCCGTGTGATTTTCGCCGCTTTGCTGTCTTCATTCAAGATGCAATATCCCAGCATCACGATTTCGTCCCAATTCAAAAATTGCCCGTACTCTTTGACCGCCTCACGATGGAGGCCGACAATCCACTTGGCATCCGGGCTGTTCAATACGGTCGGAATGAAATATAAATCAAATCCGGGCGTGATCATCTCCAGATTGGAAATCTCCAACACACACGGAACCGCATAACGGCGCACCCTGGACAAAAGATGGAGAACATTGTCCAAAGTCACATCGTCCGTTCCGCCGATGATCACCGCATCCGTTCCGGACTCGCACACTTTTTCCAATTGTTCATCGGATATTTCTTTGCTCGGATCCAATTTAAAGGCGTGGCGCCATTCGCGAATATCGTACACGCTCATTTCCTCCATTCAATTCGTCCATTATATCATTATAGCATTACTTCCATGTCTTCAAAACGGAAACAGCGGAGGCGGACCGCTATTTTTCTTGAGGGTTCAAACATGCGGATCGCCTCCTGAATCTAGCCGGCGGCTGCCGGTTTCGGGCCATTCCGCAATTCTCCGGGGGCGGTGACTCCGACAACGGCCAGCGGTTCTGTTTGATGGAAAAACGGGCCAGTTGGCCGCCGTTTTTCTCGAAACATAAAAAACTGAAGGGATACCTCATGATCCCTTCAGTCGCCTTTCAACACAAATCCGATTTCCGGCATGACATCCTGATTTGGGCACCAACGGACGGAGTTTATATGAAAACGTTTCCGCAAGAGAACGGCACATATTGCAAAGCGGCGTGGCGGCCCATCCTGCCGCCAATGTATTCAACCGGGACAATACCCGGCGCAAAATCAGTTTTGATCTTCATCCTGTTTTTCGTTTTGTTGCTGCGCCCTTTCTTCTTGCTCTTTGATCCGGTCGAGCGCCATCGCATAAGCATCATTGCCGTAATTCAAGCTGCGCTTCACGCGGGAGATGGTTGCCGTGCTTGCTCCCGTTTCAGCCTCAATTTTGCTGTACGTATTGCCTTCGCGCAGCATTCTGGCCACTTCCAAACGCTGGGCAAGTGCCTGAATTTCATTCACCGTGCATAAATCCGCAAAAAAACGGTAACATTCTTCAAGATCTCTCAATGATAAGATCGCTTTAAACAATTGATCGGTCTCTCTGCCTCGTATTTTCTCGATTGGCATTTGTCTCTGATTCTCCCTTTCCATCATGCTATATGTTTATGTGAAAAGATTCGGAAGGTTTTTTGCGGTTTCATCGGACGGAGCGGCAATTATCCATCCTGTCCGGACGGCTTTAAATCTAATGTGACCGCCCCCTCCAGTCCGGGACTTTTCGGAATGACACAAATCCATGTTTTTCCGGGAACCAACCCGGCAATTTCCCCGTTTTCAAAGGGCAAAATTCTTCCGTCTATATTGCGCCACTCCAGTTTTCTCCACAGGCCGTTTTGCAGCAAATAAGCCGGTCCTCCCGAAGTCAGGTTGATTTCCCGCCTGCCCGCTTGATCGAGAACCCGGTGGCTCGCTTCAATGATCAAAACATTGTCCAAAAGCACCGGTTCGCCTGTCTCCAAATCGGCTGTGACCGTATTTCCGACATATCTTTTATACTTGCCGAGCTCCTCGTCAAACTTGAAAGAAGCATGAAATGACGGGTTTTTGGAAAAGGCGACCGTTGCCCGGGCGGCCTCTGTCCCGGTAAGGTTGTCAATTTCATCTGAGGACAGAAACTTCAGCGGCGAAGGAGGTGTATTCATTGCATAATGAAGCCTTTCCGCACCTTTGTAAATGTTCTCAAAGGATATATAAGAATTATGCGGCGCCCTCCTTGCGGAAGATCTTTTAAACAACGTGCCGTCATACTGCATCCCGTTTATGTGGTTAATGTAACCCGAATCCAGCATCCGCTTGGCTTGCGGACTGTAACCGTGCGCGATAAAAAGGGCTCCGTAACCTTTGGCCAGTTCAATATGATAGTGCCGGGCGCTTCTGACCGGGCCGACCACTCCCTCCTGTTCGCTTTGATAAATGGCCAGAAATCTTGTTACTTCCCCTTCAGCCAACAATTCGTAAATAATGTCTGCCTTGTGCAATCCTGATTGCGGACGCGCCTGCGGATGGTTGTTTATCACGACAGCTACCGCCCGTGCCTGCGGTTCAATCACCGTACCTTCACCTGTCAGAGGATAGCTGTATGGAAACTCACCTTTGGCTTCACCGACGATTTGCCTTTCTTTGTGCTCCTTGACCGCATCTTGTCCGCCTCCGCATCCGGCGAGAAGGAGAAGGACGGAAAGTGCGGCAAACATCCATTTTTTCAGCATCGCACACCCCTATCTTCATTCAAGAATTGAGGCGCTTCTGTCCGCTTTTTAGAAAATAAAGACAGACTGTTCATTATTTATTTCCGCATGAGCAAAATTCGACACTAATTCCGGCCGCCGGAAATGTTCCGGCCCCGCCCGCTTGGTTTGGCACTTTAAACTGCCTGTGCTGCCTTGCTTCCCGCTCTTCCGGCAACGATTGGTCTTAAATTCGGGGAGGAAGCCTTTGTGCGGAAGAGCGGAAGGAGCCGGCAGCAGCTGCCGATGACCATCCACATATGTCTTTAGGCCTTTGTCCAAACACCCGCATGTTGAACAAGGCCGTTCGCAAGACATGATTTCACTATTATATTTTAACGCATTATCGTCGGAAAGAGTACTGTTTTATTCATGACATCAAACACTCCCCGCTGGGTGACGCGGACATACGGCAAATGGGTGGAACTGAAGAACAACAGGGAATAGATCGGATCTTGAAAGCGGTAGCCTTTTTCCTTGAGATAGGCCGAAAGACTCTTTTCCATGGAAATCAATTCCTCAACCGGCCGTTCGGACATAATTCCCAGAAGCGGCAGCGGGATTTCGCGGACAATATATTCATTTTCACTGACGACAATGCCCCCGCCCAGTTCTTTTAACCGGTTGAAAGCCCGGAGCATGTCGGTCTTTCTTTTTCCAATCAGTATGATATCGCCGGTGTAGGAAAATGAACTGGCCAATCCGGACAGCTTGTTTGCGAACCCTTTAACAATCGTATTCGTTTTCCATTTGCCGTTTTTGTCCAGCAAGACGAAAAAGCATTCATCATGGTCTTCCGCGAGCTCATCCCCTTGAACGTCGATGGAAATGGAATAAGGCTTGGTAATGACGGAATTCACCATTTCAATCCCGAAAGGCATGGAAAACTGAAAATCGTCGGCGGTAAGTTCCCAGGTGATCGTCAACGGTTCAAAACCGAATTTTTCCCACGATATCTCTCCATAATTATCGACAATGGCCCCGTCAACTTTCACCCATTCCCCTTTGGCAAGGACAGACACCGGCGTCGGTTCGTCCGGGGCGGACAAGAAATTGATGTTCGCCACCCTGCCTGTGGCAATGTTGCCGAGAAGATGATCCAACTGATAATAACGGGCGATATTGACGGTCGCCATATTATAAGCGTCCACAACGGGAATCCCTTTTTCAACCGCCATGCGGATAAGCGCGTCGGTCATCCCGTTTTCATAAAAAGAAGGCGTTGACCCGTCGGTATTAAACATGAACTGATCATAGCACGCAAGTCCCAGTTTTTTTATGCCGTCAAGAAGAACGGGCAAATCGGGACGGATCGAGGAATGCCGCAAAGAGACGGTATATCCTTGCAGGAGGCGGCTGTAAACTTCCTCGCCGGTCATCGCTTCGTGATCGCAATCGGCTCCGAAAAGGGTCATTTTGGCCAATGTTTTTTCCGAAGCCCCCGGAAAATGCCCTTCGATCCGCTTTCGCAGCCGCCTTGCTTCCTGGAGCCAATAGAGCATCATATGGTCTCCTCTGATTAAATTGGGCCATCCGGTCAACTCCCCGCCCTGGACAACGGCATCGTGCTCCAGCCATGCTTTCATATCCGCGTTGGAAAAAGTGATTTCCTCTTCCACAATCTCCGTCTGTCCGTCAAAACGGCTCCACCAATACATGGTCGATGGAATGGTGCTCATTTCATTCAAGAAGGAAAACGCTTTCCGTTTTTCCAAATTTAACAATAAGACAATATTATCATTAATTAACGTAGTCGTGCCAAATTGCGACGCATATTTGGCCAATGACAGGGGATTATATAATTGAAACGGGTGGGCGTGTGGTTCAATGTATCCCGGGACGAGCCAGAACCCTTCGCAGTCGATGATCTCGCAATCATCCATGCGTTCGGGCAGCCGTTCTCCCACATAGACAATGCGGTCTTTGTATATCCAGATATTTGCGGTCATCCATTTTCGAAACACTTGATTCAAGTAAGTTGCCCTTTTAAGCAGGAGCGTCGGTGAACGTTCACCATCCAAAACCGAAATTTGCTCATATATATGTTTGTTTTTCCAGCGGTAGCGTTGTTCAAACATAAACAAACTTCCCTCCCCCAAGGCTGATATCTTTCTTTTCCTTGCCGGCAGATTCGTTGAGCAAGCGCTCGATTTTTTTTCATACATTCCCTGCAAAGCGGATTCTCAGGCGCCGGGGCAAAATGGCGCACTTTTTGAAATCGCTTTTATTGTAAGAAAATTGAAAATATTTCTAATACGTATTTATATTAACACATTTCTCCAGAGAAAACACACGAAGTTATTCAGAATTTTACGACATGGAGGGATCGACAACATGGAATTAAAACCGAACATCAGCCTCTTAAACGCCTTGGTCCGCATCACTTGCGGCCTGGCCATGCTCGCCTATGCCACGGCTAAAATGGTGAAAAGGCCCTGGAGGGAATCTTATTATTGGCTGGGACTTTTAAGCGCCATGAAAGTGGCGGAAGGAATCGTCCGTTTCTGCCCGCTGACATATGTTTATCAAATGGCGAAAGAAAAATGCGACGTCCGTCTGGCGGAAGAAGACACCGGGCATGAACCGGCGTGAATATCTCCCTGATCATTTCCGCTTTTCGTCTTTTTGAAAAAAGCGGCCAGATGACAGGGTTCCGTTTCTCATCTAAAAACTTTTGCTTTCCCCGCCGCATCCGGCTCCGAATCCTCTGACAAACGCCGTTTTAACCCAAAAATAAAGGGCTGTGCTTTATTTGCACAGCCCTTGTATGAAAAAGGAGGGAAGGATGGTGCACGGATTCTGGGATTTTGTGATTGATATGTCTTTTGTCTTCATTTTAATTATCGGTAGCCTTATCGCGTTTTTTTACACCATCACGGGCAAAGCGGAATAAAATTAACGCCCGATGGCTTTATAACCGATATCCTTCCGGTAAAAGACGCCGTCGCAATCCAGTTTTTCCAGTTCTTTATATACTTTTTCCTGCGCTTCGGCCAGGGAAGGAGATTTGGCGCCGACCAACAGCACCCGGCCGCCGTTTGTCACAAATTCCCCATCCTCGTTTTTCTTCGTTCCGGCATGGAAGATATAGCAGTCCGGCGAAATCCGGTCAAGCCCTTTTAATACGGCCCCTTTTTCATAGGCAGCCGGATAGCCTTTGCTGGCAACAACCACGCCGAGCATCGCTTCCTCATCCCACTCAATCTCCGGAGTTTTTCCGTCTAAAATATCAAGGATGACTTGAACCAAATCCGATTTCATCCGCGGCAGAACGACTTGTGCTTCCGGATCGCCGAAACGGGCATTGAATTCAATCACTTTCGGACCCCGGTCGGTTTTGATCAAACCGGCATAAAGCACGCCGACAAACGGTCTTCCCTCGCTCACCATCGCCTTCACCGTCGGCTCGACGATCGTTTCGACGGCTGCTTTTACCGTGTCGTCGCCAATTTGCGGCACCGGAGAATAGGAGCCCATTCCGCCCGTATTTGGACCTTCATCGTGATCATAGGCGCGCTTATGGTCCTGGGCGATTTCCAGCGGCACAAACGTTTCCCCGTTCACGAGCGCCAATAAAGAAAACTCTTCGCCGGTCAAAAATTCTTCAATGACGACCTTTTCCGACGCTTCGCCGAATTTGGCATCGACCATCATTTCTTTCAGGCTCGTCAGCGCCTCTTCCATCGTCATCGCGACGGTCACGCCTTTTCCGGCCGCCAAACCGTCCGCTTTAATGACGATAGGAGCACCGACTTTTTCAATGTACGCTTTCGCTTTTTCATAATCGGTGAATACTTCAAACTCGGCTGTCGGAATGCCGTATTTTTGCATCAAGTTTTTCGCAAATGATTTTGAGCCTTCTATTTCCGCCGCTTTTTGATCCGGTCCGAAAACTTTCAGGCCCGCTTCCCGGAAACGGTCGGCCAAGCCTTCCAAAAGGGGCGCTTCCGGACCGATGATCGTCAAGCCGATCTCTTGTTCCTTGGCAAATTGGACGAGTTTTTCCTGTTCATTTTCATTAATCGGTACCAGTTCAGCCACATCCGTCATGCCGTCATTGCCCGGAGCGGCGAAGACTTTTTCCACCAACGGGCTTTCGCTCACTTTGCGGCAGATGGCATGCTCGCGGCCGCCGCGGCCGACAACTAAAACTTTCATTCTCACGCACCTCCGGATTAATGTTTGAAATGTCTTACTCCGGTAAATACCATGGCAATTCCGTATTCATCCGCCTTTTTGATCGAATCCTCGTCGCGGATCGATCCGCCGGGCTGGATAATGGCCGTGATGCCGGCTTTTCCGGCCGCTTCAACGGTATCATCCATCGGGAAGAAAGCGTCCGATGCCATGACGGCTCCTTTCGCTTTTTCACCCGCCTGTTCCAGGGCAATTTTCGCCGCTCCGACGCGGTTCATTTGGCCGGCGCCGACGCCGAGCGTTTTTTCCTTGTCATTGACGACAATAGCGTTGGATTTCACATGTTTGACGACTTTCCAGCCGAACTTCAACGCTTCCCATTCTTCCTCCGTCGGCTTTCTCTTCGTCGGAATCGTAATATTGGCATCATCGAGCGTATAGCTGTCCCGATCTTGGACGAGCAAACCGCCTTCGATGGAAGTGAGTTTCGCTTCCGGTTTTGCCGGTTCGTCAAACGGCACGGTCAAGAGGCGGATATTCTTTTTCTTCGTCAAAATCTCGAGCGCTTCCTCGGAGAAAGACGGTGCGATAATGATCTCGAGGAAGATTTCATGCAGTTTTTCCGCCGTTTTCTTGTCCACTTCGCGGTTCAAGGCGACAATTCCGCCAAAAATGGAGACCGGATCCGCTTCATACGCTTTGCAGTAGGCGGTGTAAATGTCTTCTCCCGTTCCGACCCCGCACGGATTTGTGTGTTTTACGGCAACGGCGGCCGGTTCGGAAAATTCTTTCACAATTTGCAAAGCGGCATCGGCATCATTGATGTTGTTGTAAGACAATTCTTTTCCGTGCAATTGTTTCGCCGCGGCAATGGAGAAGGTGGAACCGAGCGGTTTGCGGTAGAATGCCGCTTTTTGATGGGGGTTTTCCCCGTAGCGGAGCGTTTGCTTCAACTCGTATGTGACGGTCAATCTTTCCGGATATTCTTCATTGACAAGGTTTGTCATATATTCTGCAATTAACGCATCATAAGCGGCCGTATGGCGGAACACTTTCGCTGCCAGACGGCGGCGCGTTTCCGGTTTCACTTCGCCGTGCTCCTTCAATTCTTCCAATACCGTTCCATAATCAGCCGGATCGACCACCACTGTCACATGCTCGTGGTTTTTGGCAGAAGCGCGGAGCATCGCCGGTCCGCCGATGTCGATATTTTCAATGGCCTCTTCCACTGTGACATTCGGTTTGGCAATCGTCTGTTGGAACGGATAAAGATTGACGCAAACGAGATGGATCGGTTGAATGTTATGTTCTTCCAATTGCTTGCGATGGCTTTCTTCAGAAAACTTTGCCAGTAAGCCGCCGTGAATATACGGATTCAAAGTTTTGACGCGACCCTCCAAAATTTCCGGAAATCCGGTCACGTCCTCCACGCCGGTGACAGGAACTCCATTTTCCTCCAGCGCCTTTTTCGTGCCGCCGGTGGAAATGATTTCAAAGCCCAGCTCGTTCAGGCTTTTGGCAAATTCCACCACTCCCCTTTTATCCGATACGCTGATGAGTGCCCGTTTTTTCATTGTCATATCTCCCCTTCCTTATTCCCCTAACAGTTTTTGCAATACTGCCGGATACAATTGGTGTTCAACGGCATGAATTTTTTTCTCCAAACTTTCCCTTGTTTCGTTTTCCTCGACTTCAACCGCCTTTTGGGCGATGATCGGCCCCGTATCCATCCCTTCATCCACATAATGGATCGTCACGCCGGTGACTTTCACCCCTGCAGCCATAGCCTGGCCGATCGCGTCTTTCCCCGGGAAGGACGGCAGGAGGGACGGATGGATATTGACAATGCGGCCTTCGTATTCTTCCAATATCGTCGGTCCTATTAATCTCATGTAGCCGGCCAATGCGATAAAATCGATCTCCTTCTTTTTCAGTTCCTGCAAAATTTCCCGTTCATACGCCGCTTTGTCAGGATAATCTTTCGGCCGGAACACAAATTGGGGGACGCCTTCCTTTTTCGCCCGCTCAATGACGTACGCTTCCGGCTTGTCGCAAACCAACAGACAAATTTCCGCCTTCAGTTTGCCTTCTTTCACCGCATCGGCAATCGCTTGAAAATTGCTGCCGCTGCCAGAGGCAAAAACCGCTAGTTTTTTCATAATAAAACTTCCTCCGTCTTGAATTATTTGATTGTAACTCCCTCTCCTTCAACAACCGTCCCGATCACATACGCTTTTTCGCCAATGTCATTAAAGAAGGTCACTGCCTCGGAAGCCGTGTTTTCATCGACGGCAACCACCATTCCCGTACCCATGTTGAAGATGTTGTACATCTCCCGGCGGTCCAGGTTGCCCAATTTTTCCATCAAAGTAAACACGGGGGGAATGTCCCAATTTTTCTCGTAAAGTTCCGCGCCTGTTCCCTCCGGAAGCATGCGGGGAATATTTTCGATAAAACCGCCTCCGGTAATATGGGCCAAACCTTTGATCTCAAATTTTTTCAGGGCCTGCAAAATCGATTTGACGTAAATTCTCGTCGGTTTCAGGAGTTCTTCCCCCAGCGTCGTGCCCAGTTCCTCCACATAATCCTCCGGCTTCATTTTGGCCTGTTCAAAAAAGATCTTCCGCACAAGAGAATAGCCGTTGGAGTGGATTCCGCTGGAAGCCAAGCCGATGAATACGTCTCCCGGTTTAATATTCTTCCCGGTAATCAAATCGGACTTTTCACAAGCGCCGACGGCAAAACCGGCGATATCATACTCGTCTTCCCCATACATGCCGGGCATTTCCGCCGTTTCTCCGCCGATGAGCGCGCAGCCGGCTTGGGCGCAGCCTTCCGCCACCCCTTTGACGATCGCTTCAATTTTTTCCGGCACTTGTTTTCCGCAGGCGATATAATCGAGGAAATAGATCGGCTCCGCTCCTTGGACAACGATGTCGTTCACGCACATCGCCACGCAGTCGATGCCGATCGTGTCATGCTTGTCCATCATAAAAGCGATCTTCAATTTCGTGCCCACTCCGTCCGTTCCGGAAACCAAGACCGGTTCCTTCAAACCGAGGACGGAGAGATCAAACAATCCCCCGAAACCGCCGATTCCGCCCATCACTCCGGGACGCATCGTCTTTTGGATATGTTTTTTTATTCTGCTTACGGATTCATAACCGGCCTCAATATTCACTCCCGCCTGTTTATAAGCTTCGGCCATAGAAAGCTCCTCCTTCAAAAATGGACTTCAAACCTTTCCTGCACCGGATTAGCAAGAAAGGGCGACAATGATCATGCCGCCTGTCACTTAAATATTCGTCTCCCTGTGCCGGACGCCGCCAAAAGCCGCCGGCGGCCAGTTCCCTCATCATTCCGTCCGCACTTTCTTTCCTATTCTTTTTCGAAAGGATGGACCGTATCCGGATAAATTTCCGTCGGATATTTGCCTGTAAAGCAGGCCAGACAATGCCCGCCAAATTCGCCGCCGGCTTTTTTTCCGAGAGCCTCTAACAAGCCTTCAACGCTGAGAAAGGTTAAACTGTCCGCTCCGATAATATCCTTCATTTCTTCCACGGAATAGCGGGCAGCCATTAATTCTTCCTTTCTCGAAGGATCAATTCCATAGAAACAAGGATTTCGGAACGGCGGAGAGCTGATCGCCACATGCACTTCCGTGGCGCCGGCATTTTTTAACATTTTGACAATTCGTTTGCTTGTTGTTCCGCGGACGATGGAATCATCGACCATGATGACTCTTTTGCCTTCGACCACCCCGCGGACGGCAGAGAGTTTCATTTTCACTCCCTGCTCCCTCAACGCTTGGGAAGGCTTGATAAAGGTACGGCCGACATAGCGGTTTTTAATCAGCCCCATTTCATAGGGGATGCCGGACTCTTCCGCATAACCGATCGCTGCCGAAATGCTGGAATCAGGCACTCCGGTGACGACATCGGCATCGATTTTCGCTTCGCGGGCGAGAATTTTCCCCAGCTTTTTGCGGGCGCTGTGAACATTGATTCCATTAATATTGCTGTCCGGCCTGGAAAAATAAATATATTCCATGGCGCACATCGCCTGATTGGAAGCTTGCGCAAACTGCTCGGAATGGATGCCGTCATCATTGATGACAACAAGTTCCCCCGGATTCACATCCCGGACGAACTCCGCGCCGACGGCGTCAAAGGCGCATGTTTCCGAAGCGACGACATGGGCGCCGCCAAGCATGCCGATGGAAAGGGGGCGCATGCCGTTCGGATCCAGGGCCACCATCAGTTCGGTTTCCGTCATAATCAAGAACGCATAGGCTCCTTTGACCATCGACAAGGCGTTTTTCACTTGCTCTTTGATCGTGCGGAGGCCGGAGCGCCGGATTAAATGGGCGAGAATCTCCGTGTCCGAACTTGTTTGAAAGATGCTGCCTTGGCCTTCGAGTTGGATTCTCAGCTGTGTGGCATTAATGAGATTGCCGTTGTTGGCAAGTGCCAGGCTTCCTGAAGTGGAGTGGAAGAGAAGAGGCTGGACATTTTGATAGCCTCTCCTCCCGACCGCTTTATAGCTGACATGGCCTATCGCCGCTTTTCCCCTCAATTCGTTCAAAGCCTCTGAGGTAAACACTTCCGTTACCAGACCGGGCCCTTTTGTCCCGTACAGTTTGCTCCCGTCCGTCACGACCATGCCTGCTCCTTCCTGGCCGCGGTGCTGCAGGGCATGCAAACCGTAATACGTGATTTGAGCGGCTTCCGGATGGCCCCAAATGCCGAAGATACCACACTCTTCGTTCAGGCCTTTTATTTCAGCAAGCATGGGATGGCTCCTTCCCATTCTTTTCTTAATTGATCCACTTGTTGATGGATGACTTCTTCTTTGTTGCAGGAAATGCGAAGCACAGAATCGTCCGTCACTTTTCCGATCAATTGGGCATCGACCAATTTTTCAAACTCTTCTTGGTGTTCCTTTTTGACGGAAAGAATAAAGCGGGATTGCGATTCACTGAACAGCGCCGAGACAGGATTTCCCGTCACTTCCACTTCCGCGCCCAATCCTTGTGCACTCATGCAGCATTCGGCGAGGGCGACGGCGAAGCCTCCCTCGGAAATGTCATGGGCCGATGCAACGAGTCCGGCGCGAATCGCTGACAGGACTTGTTTTTGTACTTTCGCTTCCACTTCCAGATCCAATTCGGGCGCTTTTCCGAAAATTTTGCCGTACGTCATTTTCTGCAATTCACTGCCCCCGAATTCATCTTTCGTTTCTCCCACAAGGTAGATGAGATCGCCGGCGGCTTTAAATTCCTGGGTGGTGACATGTTTTAAATCGATGATTAATCCGACCATTCCCACAGTCGGTGTCGGATAGATCGCTTTTCCGTCCGTTTCGTTGTACAGGGACACGTTTCCGCTGATTACCGGTGTATTAAGGGCCCGGCACGCTTCGCTCATGCCTTCCACCGATTGTTCCAGCTGCCAGAAGATTTCCGGCTTTTCCGGGCTGCCAAAGTTGAGACAGTCGGTGACCGCAATCGGCTCCCCGCCGGAAGCGACAATATTCCGGGCCGCTTCGGCTACGACAATTTTTCCGCCTGTTCTCGGATCCAGGTAGATGTAGCGGGAGTTGCAATCGGTCGTCATCGCCAGCGCCTTATTTTTGCCGGGGATTCGCACGACCCCCGCGTCCGAACCGGGCGGAACAACTGTATCCAATCGGGCCATATAGTCGTACTGTTCATAGACCCATTTTTTGCTGGCGATCGTCGGCTGTTTCAAGAGAGCGACGAGCGTTTCGTTGTAATCTTCCACTTTCGGAATATCATTTTCCATCGCCTGGAATTCACGGTAGTAATCCGGTTCTTTGGACGGCTTATGATAAACCGGAGCATCTTCGGCAAGGGCATCGACGGGAACATTGGCGACCACTTCGCCTTTATGGATGAGGCGGAGCATTTTGTCGTCGGTCACCTTTCCGACCACCGCCGCCTCCAAGCCGTATTTGGAGAAAAGATCAATTACTTCCTGCTCCCTGCCTTTTTTGATGATGAGGAGCATCCGCTCCTGGGATTCGGACAGCATCATCTCATACGGCGTCATGCCTTCTTCCCGCTGGGGAACAAGATCTAGGTTCATTTCAATGCCTGTTCCCGCTTTGCTGGCCATTTCCGCCGAAGAGCTGGTCAAACCGGCGGCTCCCATATCCTGAATGCCAACGAGCGCATCTGATTTTACCAGTTCCAAACAAGCTTCCATCAGCAATTTTTCCACGAACGGGTCGCCCCGTTGAATGTCCGGGCTTTCCACTTCCGCATCTTCGCTGAATTCTTCGGAAGCAAAGGTGGCCCCGTGAATGCCGTCACGGCCTGTTTTCGAACCGACATACACGACGGAGTTGCCCACGCCGTGTGCCTGGCCTTTTTTTATGTCCTTATGATCGATGAGCCCCACCGTCATGGCATTGACAAGGGGATTTCCTTCGTAGCAAGGATCAAATTGCACTTCCCCGCCGACCGTCGGAATTCCCATGCGGTTTCCATAGCCGGCGATCCCGTTCACCGCTTCTTTAAATAAATATTTCGTTCGCGGTGAATCCAATTCGCCAAAGCGGAGAGAGTTTAAGCTGGCAATCGGTCTCGCTCCCATGGAAAAGACGTCGCGGAGGATTCCGCCCACGCCCGTTGCCGCGCCTTCATACGGCTCGACGGCAGAAGGGTGGTTGTGGCTTTCCAATTTGAAAACAACGGCCTGGCCGTCGCCGATATCGACAATCCCGGCGCCTTCCCCGGGCCCTTGCAGCACTCTTTCCCCTTCCGTGGGAAACTTTCTAAGCACCGGTTTCGAGTTTTTGTAGCTGCAGTGCTCGGACCACATCACGGAAAACAGCCCTGTTTCCGTGTAGTTCGGCAAGCGGCCGAGAATTTTTTCCACCATCGCAAATTCTTCGTCCGTCATCCCCATTTCCCGATAAAGTTTTTCCGATTTGATTTGTTCCGGAGTTGGTTCACGCATTTGTGACATTTACAGTTTCCCTCCAATGTTTGACAAGTGATTGAAACAGTCTCAACCCGTCTGTTCCTCCGATTATTTCCTCTGTCGCTCTTTCCGGACGGGGCATCATTCCGAGCACGTTTCCTCTTTCATTGATGATTCCGGCAATCCCTTCCACGCTGCCGTTCGGATTGTTTTCATATGTAAAAACAATCTGGTTGTTTTCTTTTAAACGCTGCAATGTCTCGTCATCGCAATGGTAATTTCCCGATTCATGGGCAATTGGAAGGGTGATGGCTTCCCCTTTTTCGTAAAGGGAAGTGAACATCGTTTCATTGTTTTCCACTTTTACGGTCTCATTTCGGCAAATAAAGCGGAGACTTTTGTTCTTCTTGACCGCCCCCGGCAGCAGCCCGGCTTCAAGCAAGATTTGGAATCCGTTGCCAACCCCGAGGACCGGCTTTCCTTCCTCGGCCGCTTTTTTTACTTCATCCATGACTTTTGTAAAACAGGCAAGCGCCCCCGGGCGCAGATAATCTCCGTAAGAAAAACCTCCCGGCAGGATAATGCCGTCAAAACCTTCCAGACTGTCTGCATCATGCCCGACGAGTTCGGCTTCTTCACCGAGCACCTCTGTTACGGCACGATACATTTCCACATCATCAGACCCCGGAAATACAATTACGGCAAATTTCACTGATTAACACTCTCCTCAATTTCATAACGGAAGTCTTCAATCACAGGGTTGACCAGCATTTTTTCGCAAACTTCCTTGACGACTTCTTCCACGTCGCGATCCGATTTTTTCACGAAAAACTCGATATATTTTCCGACGCGGAT
This sequence comes from uncultured Bacillaceae bacterium, assembly GCA_937995745.1. GTDB lineage: Bacteria > Bacillota > Bacilli > Bacillales > Cytobacillaceae > CALKIU01. Next base: position 27,783 of record CALKIU010000192.1, read on the forward strand.
ATTGGACACTTCATTGTAGTCCAGCTCCCGCAATTTCTTTTCAACCGCTGAACCGTGCGGGTCAATGACGCTTTTTTTCAAAGTGACGTAAACTTTTACTTTGTACATCTTTTCATGCCCCCGTTTGATTTTAGTGTAAATTGCTTCATTGACAGCTTTTTTATTTGCAAGCCTGCCGAAAGTTGAAAAAACTTTCTGACTATCCGGCGGACCAAACCCAATCAATAATTTCAACTCCACAACCAGATTTGACACACCACCAACAACACTTGAATGTTCCCGACAATTAATCCCAAATCCCGCTTTCTTTGATTTCCTTTAAAGCCGCGTCAATGTTTTCCGTTAATATGGTCACATGGCCCATTTTCCGTTTCGGTCTGGCCTCTTTTTTACCGTAAATATGAATTTTCCAATTCTTGAGCTGCGGAATTTTCGGCAGCAGTTTTTCCAGATGCTCTCCCAACAAGTTCACCATCACG
>CALKIU010000193.1 GCA_937995745.1 uncultured Bacillaceae bacterium
GGGACAATGAACCTGTCCCCGTGTCCCAAGATTTTGGATGGAGGTGAGGGTATGTCTCATGAACGGTCGGTTGGGTATTTTTTGGAGCATAAGTGGGAGTTTGTGCCGGTTGATGTTCGTTCGCCGGGAGAGTTTGCGGACAGCCATATTCCGAATGCCGTGAACATTCCCCTTTTGACGAATGAGGAGCGGGCCGAGGTCGGAACGATTTACAAGCGAATCGGCAAAAAGGAAGCGAAATGGCGGGCCATGGAGATTGTTTCCCCGAAACTTCCGCAAATTTTGGGGGAAATCAAAAAACTTGCATCGACCGGCAAACAGCCCCTTCTTTATTGCTGGCGCGGAGGCCTCCGAAGCCAATCCGTCTATCAATTCGCCAATATGGCGGGGCTCGATGCGGACCGGCTGGAAGGCGGCTACCGGGCGTACCGGGAAGCCATCCTGGAGCTCATTCCCCGCTTGATTCCCGGACAAGCGATCGTCATTGACGGAATGACGGGAACGGGAAAAACGGAAATTCTCCATTTGCTGAAAAAACGCGGCCATCCCGTGCTGGATTTGGAAAAATACGCCAACCATCGCGGGTCTGTTTTTGGCGCGCTCGGCGGACAAAAGCCCCACAACCAAAAGATGTTTGACGCCCTTTTGTTTGAGGACCTGCACAATATGCGAGGGGCAGACTATTTCATCATGGAAGGGGAAAGCAAGAGAATCGGCCATGCCGTCCAGCCGCCTGAATTGTACGAGAAAAAAGTGAACGGCATTCATATTTTGGTGACCGCTCCTTTGGAAACGAGAATCGACAGGATTTACCGGGATTATGTCGCTGACAACCCGGAACCGGATGCCCTTTTCGAAGCGGCTTCGTATGCCTTGGGCAAGATTTTGAAACGGATCAATCCTCTCGAAGTGCGGGAAGAGCTCGTCCGCCGTCTTGAAAAGCGGGAGTACAGGGAATTCATCCGCTTGATGATCCTTTATTATTACGATCCCCGTTACGAAAATAAAGCCAAAGAAGTCGGGCGGATCGACTATGTCGTTTCGGGCGAGTCGGCGGAAGAGGCCGCCGAAAAAATTTCCGCCTATATTCGCGCTTTGCCATTTGGAGAAGGCCGGCTTCAATATGCGGAGAGATGACAGTGGCGCCGAACTTTTTCCGGCAAGCTGCCTTTCCCGCCGGTTTTCGCTTCCGCCGGGGAAACTGGCTGCTTTTTCAAAAAAGCAAAGGAAGCGGATGCCGCCGGAACAGCGGGCGAGGGAAGCGCGGATTTTTTTCGCCCAATAGATGCAAAAAACTTCCTTCCATTCCTCTTTTTGAAAAAACCGGCCAGTACACCATGGGGCGGCCGCCTCCCCCTTTTGCCCCAAAAAAGCCAATTATCCTCTTTTTTTAGAAACATTGGAAAAATATCAAAAAAATGGTTGACTGAACGTTCGCTCAACCTTTAAAATAAAGTGTAAATAATCTGAAAATTTAATTAATTTACACGATTTAGGCGTAAGCGGCGGACTTTTAAGTGAAAGGAGTGGTCAACGCCGAATGAACGTTTTTTTATGGATCAACCTGGCGGCGGTGCTGCTTGTCACCGCTTATGCGGTCAGTCTTTTCATTTACTTGTTGAAAACGCGGCTAGAGTACATAAAACTCGGGAAAAAGACGGAATTTGACAACAACGTCAAAGAGCGCCTGCGAAACATTTTGATTTACGTATTCGGACAGAAAAAGCTGTTGAAAGACAAAAAAATGGGCGCCGTCCATTTCGCATTTTTCTATGGCTTTATCCTTGTCCAGTTTGGCGCCATTGATTTCCTGCTCAAAGGAATCATTCCGGAAGCCCGTCTTCCGTTCGGGCCGCTTTATCCGGCCTTTACGTTTTTCCAGGAAATCATCACTTTAATCGTATTGATCGCCGTCTTTGTGGCCTTTTACCGCCGCTATATTGAAAAGCTCGTCCGTTTGAAGAGGGGTTTTAAAAACAGCCTTGTCCTCATTTTTATCGGCGGGCTGATGGTCACCGTTTTGTTCGGAAACGGGATGAACAAGATTTGGCACGGGCATGAACCGGGCTGGACAGAACCGGTCGCTTCCGCCGTCGCCTGGTTGTTTTCCGGCATCGGGGAAACGGGAGCGCTTGTTCTTTTCTATGTTTTTTGGTGGCTTCATTTGCTCATCTTGCTCGCTTTTCTGGTGTACATCCCGCAGAGCAAGCACTTCCACTTAATCATGGGTCCGGCCAACGTGTATTTGTACCGTCTTGACAAGCCGGGCAAATTGAAACCGATTGACTTTGAAGACGAAACGCAAGAATCGTTCGGCGTCGGAAAAATTGAAGATTTTACGAGGCTGCAGCTCGTCGATTTGTACGCCTGCGTGGAATGCGGCCGCTGCACCAATATGTGCCCCGCAACGGGCACGGGGAAAATGCTGTCGCCGATGGATTTGATCGTCAAACTGCGCGATCATTTGACGAATTACGGTGCGGCCGTCACTTCCAAACAGCCGTGGGTGCCGGGCTTTCTGTTCGCCAATACGACGGGGAACCAGCTGGCCCTCGCCGCGGCGGGAGAAGGAGCGAAAGAAAGCGCCGCCGGCCTGGCTTACAACCCGAGCCTCATCGGCGATGTCATTACAGAAGAGGAAATTTGGGCATGCACGACTTGCCGGAACTGTGAAGATCAATGCCCGGTCATGAACGAACACGTGGAAAAAGTGATTGATTTGCGCCGCTACCTTGTCTTGACGGAAGGAAAAATGAATCCGGATGCCCAGCGCGCCCTGCAAAACATCGAGCGCCAAGGGAACCCGTGGGGCATCAGCCGCAAAGAGCGGGAAAACTGGCGCAAACTGCGGGACGATGTCCAGGTACCGACCGTCAAGGAAATAAAGAAAGCCGGGGAAGAATTTGAATATCTTTTCTGGGTCGGTTCGATGGGCTCTTATGACAACCGCAGCCAGAAAATCGCCCTCTCCTTTGCCAGACTGTTGAATGAAGCGGGCGTGAAGTTTGCCATCTTGGGCAACAAGGAGAAAAACTCGGGAGACACGCCGCGCCGTCTCGGCAATGAATTTGTCTATCAGGAGCTGGCTGCCGCCAATATCGCCGAATTTGAAAAGGCGGGTGTGAAAAAAATTGTCACCATCGACCCCCATGCATACAATACGTTTAAAAACGAATATCCGGACTTTGGTTTAAAAGCCGAAGTGTACCATCATACGGAAGTTCTTTACAAGCTCATAAAAGAAGGCCGCCTGAAGCCGAAACATCCGGTCAATGAACGAATCGTGTTCCACGATTCGTGCTACCTCGGCCGCTACAACAACATTTACAACGAGCCGCGGGAAATTCTCAAAGCCATCCCGGGCGTCACGCTCGTGGAGATGGAGAGAAACCGCGAACGGGCCATGTGCTGCGGAGCCGGGGGCGGCATGATGTGGATGGAAGAAGACACGGGACAAAGAATCAATTTCGCCCGCGCGGAACAGGCGCTGGCGGAAGAGCCGACGGTCATCAGTGCCGGTTGTCCGTACTGCATTACGATGCTGTCTGACGGAACGAAAGCAAAGGAAATGGAAGACAAAGTGGCGACACTGGATATCGCCGAAATTCTCGAAAGAGCCGTCTGCGGCGTTCCGGCAAAAACCGGAGCATAATATAAATATTGGATCGATTATCTGAATATTCTGATATAAAGAGCGGCCGGTGCAAGGAAGCACACCCCAAGCGGCGCTTCCTTCTCCGGCGCATAAGAAAAACGCTTTCATCCCTGTCCGTCTCTTTCATTGCAAAGGAGTTCGGCGCCGGCCCGTTTATGCGGAAATGGTCAGCGACAAGCGATTGTTTAAAAGACGTTAAACATGCTGTTATACATTTGATGGACAACGAACACGGTTCAACCGGATAAACGGAACGAACAGGACAGTTGCGGCTTTCCGGCTGCTTGATCCATCCATTCCGCGGACAAACGGCAGAATGGTGCGCCCTTGTTGAGTGAGTGTTCAGTCGGCAGCTTGGCCAATGGTTTTTTCAAAACAAAAGGGAAAGGAGAAGTGAGAACTCATGCCTAAGACGGTCATCCTTAGCGGGGTCAGAACACCGTTTGGAAAGTCCGGCGGAGTGTTGAGCAGCCTGAAAGCTTCCGAACTCGGCGGGATTGCCATCAAAGAAGCGTTGAAACGGGCGGACATCGACGGGGCCGAGGTGGATGAAGTGATTATCGGCAGCGTCCTCCAGGGGGGACAGGGGCAGATTCCGTCCCGTCAAGCGGCCCGCCATGCCGGCATTCCCTGGGAGGTAAAGACGGAGACAATCAACAAAGTATGCGCTTCAGGGCTCAGAAGCGTCACTTTGGCCGATCAAATCATCCGTTCCGGCGATGAAGAAGTGATTGTCGCCGGGGGAATGGAATCGATGAGCAACGCGCCTTATTTTCTTCAAGGTGTCCGCAAAGGGCTGCGAATGGGGAATTCCCCCCTCATAGATTTAATGGTCTACGACGGCCTGACGTGCAGTTTTACCGGCGTCCATATGGGCTCGTACGGAAACTTGATTGCCAGGGAAATGAATATCACCCGCAAGGAACAGGACGAGTGGGCGCTGAGGAGCCACCGGCTGGCCGTTGCGGCGGCGGAAGCGGGGAAATTCGCCGAAGAGATCGTCCCTGTTGAAGTCCCGCAAAGAAAAGGGCCGCCCCTCCTTGTAACCGGAGACGAAGCGCCGCGAAAGGACACGTCGCTTGAGGTTCTCGCCAAACTGCCGCCGGCCTTTGACGCCGACGGAACGATCACGGCGGGCAACGCGCCCGGGGTGAATGACGGCGCCGCCGCTCTCGTGTTGATGAGCGAAGAGCGGGCGAAGCGGGAAGGCCGCACGCCGGAAGCGTACATTGTCGCCCATACGGCCGTTGCCGACGAGGCGAAAAATTTCCCGTTAACGCCGGGGATGGCGATCAACAAACTGTTGGAAAAAACGGGCAAGAAGGTGTCGGACATCGACCTGTTTGAAGTGAACGAGGCGTTCGCTGCCGTCGTTTTGGCCACGATCAGAATCGCCAATCTTGATCCGGATAAAGTGAACGTCAACGGCGGGGCCGTAGCCATCGGCCATCCGATCGGCGCCAGCGGGGCGCGCATCATCATCACCCTTATCAACGAACTGAAACGGCGCGGCGGCGGGCTCGGGATCGCGGCCATCTGTTCCGGGGGCGGGCAAGGCGACGCCGTCATGATTGAAGTTCCGAAAGTGCCTGGCAGCTGACAGGCACTTCCAAATACATAACAATAGGGGGAATCGCAATGAAAGTAGCAACGATCATGGTTGTCGGCGCCGGGCAAATGGGTTCGGGAATTGCCCAGGTTTGCGCCGAAGCGGGATATAACGTCATCCTCAACGATTTGAAAGACGAATGTTTGGAAAGAGGATTGGGAGTCATCCGCAAAAATTTGCGCCGCCAAGTGGAAAAAGGGCGGATTACGGAAGCAAGAAAAGAAGAGGTTCTCAGCCGCATTACGAAATCCACTTCCTTGGAGGATGCGAAAGAAGCCGATCTGGTCATCGAAGCGGTCGTTGAGAATCTGGAAGTTAAAACGAAGATTTTTTCCGAACTGGACCGGATTGCGCCGGAGCATGCCATTTTGGCGAGCAACACTTCTTCCTTGCCGATTACGGAAATCGCCGCGGCCACGAACAGGCCGGAGAAAGTCATCGGCATGCATTTTATGAACCCGGTTCCGGTCATGAAGCTGGTCGAAGTGATCCGCGGGCTGGCGACGGCCGATGAGGTGTATCAAACGATCGAAGACGTTGCCAAATCGCTGGGCAAAGTTCCCGTGGAAGTGAACGATTTCCCCGGTTTCATCTCCAACCGGATTTTGCTGCCGATGATCAATGAAGCCATTTACGCCCTGTACGAAGGAGTGGCCACGAAAGAAGCGATCGATGAAGTGATGAAACTGGGAATGAACCACCCGATGGGTCCGCTGACCCTTGCCGATTTTATCGGGCTTGATACGTGCCTGTCCATTTTGGAAATCCTCCATGAAGGATTCGGAGACGACAAATACCGGCCTTGTCCCCTTTTGCGCAAATATGTAAAAGCCGGCTGGCTCGGCCGGAAAACGGGGCGCGGATTTTACGTCTACGATGAAGCCGGAAAAGTCGTCCAGCAGGCATGAACGGGAAAAAACAACCGTGCTCCCGGAAACCTTGCAAAATCTGTTTTCCCGAACGGCTGTTTAAAATTACCGGCATGCCGTTCTTCACATAAAGCCGGCAACCTGCGGCAGCGAACGGGCAACCTCCCCCCCTGAACCGTGCCGCTGCCGCAGTCATCTGTACAAGCGGAGCCGGCGATTTATACATACGTTTGCTGAATATTTCCCGGAAAACCGTAAACGCCATCCGGACAACAGTTGCTTTGGAGAACACAAGACGGGGAGGTGGCGCCGTGGATCTGCGTTTTACGGAAGAGCAGGAAATGATGCGGAAGATGGTCAGGGATTTTGCCCGCACGGAAGTGGAGCCGTTTGTCGGGAGGATGGAACAGGGCGAGTTTCCCCGGGAGATTTTAAGGAAAATGGGCGGACTCGGCCTGATGGGCATTCCCGTCCCTCCGGAATACGGGGGAGCGGGGATGGACTTCACTTCCTACATCATCGCCATTCACGAGCTTTCCCGCGTCAGCGCGGCTGTCGGGGTGATTCTTTCCGTGCACACATCCGTTGGGACGATGCCCATTTTGACGTTCGGCACGGAGGAGCAGAAGAAAAAATACGTGCCCAAGCTGGCTGCGGGGGAGTATTTGGGAGCTTTTTGCCTGACGGAACCGGGCGCCGGTTCTGATGCGGCAAGCTTGAAGACGCGCGCCGTTCCGGACGGCGGCGGATATGTTCTGAACGGGACAAAGGCGTTCATCACCAACGGGGGGGAAGCGGACATTTATATCGTCTTTGCGAAGACAGATCCGGACAAAGGGGCGAAAGGAATTTCCGCTTTTATCGTCGAAAAAGGGACGCCCGGCCTCATGATCGGCAAAGACGAGAAAAAAATGGGCCTGAACGGTTCCCGGACGGTCCAATTGACGTTTGAGAATATGCGCGTTCCGAAAGAAAACCTCCTCGGCCGCGAAGGGGAAGGCTTTAAAGTGGCGATGGCCAATCTGGACACAGGACGGATCGGGATCGCCGCCCAGGCGCTCGGCATTGCCGAAGCGGCCTTGGAGGCGGCAACAAACTATGCCAAAGAGCGGAAGCAGTTCGGAAAACCGATCGCTTCCCAGCAGGCCGTTGCCTTTAAGCTGGCCGACATGGCCACGAACGTGGAAGCGGCCAAATTGCTTGTTTACCGGGCGGCCGATTTGCGCAACCGGGGTCTGGGATGCGGAAAGGAAGCTTCCATGGCCAAGCTGTTTGCCTCGAGAACCGCCGTGGAAACGGCCATTGAAGCGGTGCAAATTTTCGGCGGTTACGGCTACACGAAAGACTATCCAGTGGAACGCTATTTCCGCGATGCGAAAGTGACGGAAATTTATGAAGGAACGAGCGAAATCCAGCGGCTCGTCATCAGCAAACGGCTGTAAGTCCAACGAAACCAACTTTTTAATCTTTAAAAAAATAAAAATAGAATTGAGGGAATGAGAGATGAAGTTTCAGTTGTCGGAAGAACACGAAATGATTAGAAAAATGGTCCGCGACTTTGCGGAAAATGAAGTGGCGCCGACCGCGGCGGAGAGGGACGAGGAAGCCCGGTTTGACAGGGAGATTTTTGACAAAATGGCCGAACTCGGCTTGACGGGGATTCCGTGGCCGGAAGAATACGGCGGCATCGGCAGCGATTATCTCGCCTACGCCATCGCCGTCGAGGAATTGTCCCGCGTGTGCGCGTCGACGGGGGTGCTTTTGTCCGCCCACACGTCCCTGGCCAGCTGGCCGATTTTTAAATTCGGCACGGAAGAACAAAAGCAAAAATACTTGCGGCCGCTCGCTCAAGGGGAGAAAATCGGCGCTTACTGCCTGACGGAGCCGGGCAGCGGGTCCGATGCGGGCGGCATGAAAACGACGGCCCGCCTGGAAGGGGACCACTATGTTCTGAACGGCTCGAAAATTTTCATCACGAACGGCGGCGTGGCGGAAATTTACATCGTCTTTGCCGTCACCGACCCGGAAAAGAGAACGCGGGGCGGCATCACGGCTTTCATCGTCGAAAGCGGCTTCCCGGGTTTTTCCGTCGGCAAGCTGGAAAACAAGCTCGGCATCCGCTCTTCACCGACGGCGGAGATCATTTTGGAAGACTGCAAAGTGCCCGTGGAAAACGTCCTCGGAGAAGTGGGCGAAGGATTTAAAATCGCCATGATGACCCTCGACGGGGGAAGAAACGGCATTGCCGCCCAGGCGGTGGGCATCGCCCAGGGGGCCTTGGATGCCGCCACGCAATATGCAAAAGAGCGCCATCAGTTCGGCAAGCCGATTGCCGCCCAGCAGGCCATTGCCTTCAAGCTCGCCGACATGGCCACGAGCATCGAAGCGGCCAGGCTCCTGACCTACCAAGCCGCATGGCGCGAATCGGTCGGGCTGCCCTACGGAAAGGAATCGGCGATGGCCAAACTGTTTGCCGGCGACACGGCCATGAAAGTGACCACGGAAGCGGTGCAAATTTTCGGCGGCTACGGATACACGAAGGAATACCCCGTCGAACGATTTATGCGCGATGCAAAAATCACGCAAATTTACGAAGGAACCCAGGAAATCCAGCGTCTTGTCATCTCCCGCATGCTGCTGAAATAAGGAGTCCGCACCGGCGGCAACCCGTGCATCCGGGGGAAGGCAAGCGGATATCCCAAGGCAGAAGCTTTGCGTCTCTGCCTTGCGGAATAAACCGCCCGGAAACCGTCTGCCAAATAGTGTAAGCTTCTGAAATCGGAAAGGCGCGGAAAATGGGTGCCGAACCGGCCGGGAAGACATTTGCCCAAACAACGGTACTCGCGGCATCCGGATAGTGTCCGAACGGCGGAGGTTTGCGGCATCCGAACCGGCCGGGAAGAGGCATCCGAACCGGGGCCGCCTGTCCTGCCGGCCGGCATCCGCTGCTTATCATGCATCACGGCAAGCCGGGCGGAGCGGTAAAACGGCCGATTCCGGGAAAAAGAAGCCAGTCGCCCGGGAACATCCCGGCGTCCCCTTTTCCCCGTCCGGCCCGGAATATGCCGGGCGGGAACCCGGGTTCGGTTCGGGAAAAAAGAGAGGTTCCGCAAATTTGCCCCGTTTTGACAAATGGGTGTGATTCAGAAGAAAAGGCAGAGGAGGAAGGAATGAAAAAACAGCCCATTCAAGCTTCTGTCAAGGATGAGCGCCTTGTGAAAAAACGGCGCGACGAGATGATTAAAGGCGCCGTGTCTCTTTTTAAGAAAAAAGGCTTCCACCGCACAACGACAAGGGAAATTGCCAGAGAATCAGGATTCAGCATCGGAACGCTGTATGAATACATCCGCAAAAAAGAAGACATTCTGTACCTCGTTTGCGACAGCATTTACGACCGGGTGCACACAAAATACGAACAAAGCACGGACATCGAACCGGGGACTTTGGACGGTCTGAAACAAGGAATCCGCAACTATTTCCGCGTGGTCGACGAGCTTCAGGACGAATTTCTCGTCATGTACCAAGAATCAAAATCGCTGACAAAAGAAGCCCTGCCTTACGTGCTCCAAAAGGAACTGGATATGACGTTCATGATTGAAGAAATGCTGACCCGCTGCGTGGAAAACGGGCAATTCGCTTTGACGAAAGAACAAATCCGTCTCCTGTCCCACAACATTGTCGTCTTGGGGCAAATGTGGGCGTTTCGGAGATGGGTGATTCAAAAGATGTTTACGTTGGAAGAATATGCGGACATGCAGATGGATTTATTGCTGCACGGAGTATTGGGTGTTAAAAAGTCAGAAAAATAAAAAAATTCAATCAAATTAACTCACACATCGAGGAGGATGGCGATGAGCACTACAGAGGTTTACAAGCCGAAAAACCACATCCGCTTTGTCACGGCATCCAGCTTGTTTGACGGTCATGATGCGGCCATCAATATTATGCGCCGGATTTTGCAGGCAAGCGGAGCGGAGGTCATTCATCTCGGGCACAACCGCTCGGTCGAGGAAATCGTCACTGCCGCCATTCAGGAAGACGTGCAGGGAATTGCCGTCTCTTCTTACCAGGGTGGGCATATGGAATTTTTCAAATATATGTATGACCTGCTCCAGGAAAAAGGCGCCTCATGGATACGGATTTACGGAGGCGGGGGCGGAGTCATTCTCCCGAAAGAAATTAAGGAACTTCACGAATACGGGATTGCCCGCATTTTTTCGCCGGAAGACGGGCGGAGGCTCGGACTGCAGGGCATGATTAACGTCATGCTGGAGGAATGCGATTTTCCGACCGTCACTCCCGACGCCGACGCATACATTAAAAAATTGGGCGAAGGGGACACGATTTCCCTCGCCAAACTGATCACCCTCGCCGAATACCACAGCGATACGGCCCGGGAGGCAGCGGCGGCCGTCGAACCGATTTTGGAAAAAATCAAAGGAATGGAGAAGAAGGTGCCCGTGCTGGGAATCACCGGAACCGGGGGCGCGGGAAAAAGCTCGCTCACCGATGAGTTGGTGCGCCGGTTTTTAAATGAAATCCCCGGGAAAAGGGTCGCCGTTCTCTCTATCGATCCGACAAAGCAAAAAACGGGCGGCGCCTTGCTGGGGGACCGGATTCGCATGAATTCCATCAACTCGCCGCGGGTGTACATGCGCAGCCTGGCGACGAGAAAATCAAAATCCGAGCTTTCCCTGGCGATTCAAGATGCCATCTCGATTACGAAAGCGGCCGGTTTCGATCTCATTATCGTGGAAACGAGCGGCATCGGCCAAGGCGATGCGGAAATTGCCGAAATCGCCGACATTTCGCTATACGTGATGACGAGCGAGTTCGGCGCGCCGACGCAACTGGAAAAAATCGATATGATCGACTATGCCGATTTCGTTGTTGTCAACAAGTTTGAACGCAAAGGGTCCGAAGATGCGAAGCGGCTTGTGCAAAAACAATATCAGCGCAGCCACAATCTTTTCCACAAAGATTTGGATGAGATGCCGGTCTACGGCACGATTGCCAGTCAGTTCAACGATGCGGGGACAAACGCCCTCTTTGCGGCGATCATTGACAAACTCAATGAAAAGACGGGCTTGAATTGGAAGACATCCTTCAGCAAAAAGACGGAAGTGAAAAAACAAAACGTCATCATTCCCAATGAGCGGCGTTATTATTTGCAGGAAATTGCCGACACGGTCCGCAACTACCACAAGCATGCGGAGAAACAAGCGGAGCTCGGCCGGAGACTGTTCCAAATTGAAGGAACGATTGCCGAACTGAAGGACAGAAACGCCGACGCGGAAGTCATCAAGTCTTTGGAAGACTTGAAGAAGAGCATCGAGGAAAAACTGACGCCGGAATCGAAGCGGATTTTGGACGGCTGGGAAGATTTGAAGAAAAAATATGCCGCCGACCAATTTGTCCATAAAGTGCGCGGCAAGGAACTGGTGACGAACTTAAAGACGAAAACGTTGTCCGGGCTGGAAATCCCGAAAATCGCATTGCCGAAATTTAAAGACTACGGCGAAATTCTCCGCTGGGTGTACAAAGAAAATGTTCCCGGCTCCTTCCCGTTCACGGCAGGCGTTTTTCCGTTCAAACGGGAAGGGGAAGATCCGAAACGGCAGTTTGCCGGGGAAGGAACGCCGGAGCGGACGAACCGCCGCTTCCACTACTTGTGCAAGGACGACAAGGCGAAACGCCTCAGCACGGCGTTCGATTCGGTCACGCTGTACGGCGAAGATCCCGATTACCGTCCCGACATTTTCGGCAAAATCGGCGAAAGCGGGGTCAGCGTCTGCACCCTCGACGATATGAAAAAGCTTTATAAAGGCTTTGACTTGTGCGACCCGGCCACATCCGTATCGATGACGATCAACGGCCCGGCGCCGATCCTTTTGGCGATGTTCTTGAATACGGCCATCGACCAGCAGGTGGAGAAAAAGGAAAAAGAGCTCGGCCGCAAACTGACGAAAGAAGAATACGAAGAAGTGAAGGCAAAAACTTTGCAGACGGTCCGGGGCACGGTCCAGGCCGATATTTTAAAAGAGGACCAGGGCCAGAACACGTGCATTTTTACGACCGAATTTGCCTTGAAAATGATGGGGGACATCCAGGAATACTTTATCCAAAACAAAGTGCGCAACTACTATTCCGTGTCCATCTCCGGCTACCATATCGCCGAAGCGGGGGCCAACCCGATCACCCAGCTGGCGTTTACGCTGGCGAACGGATTCACGTATGTGGAGTATTATTTGAGCAGGGGAATGCATATTGATGATTTTGCCCCGAACTTGTCGTTCTTCTTCTCAAACGGGCTCGATCCGGAATACAGTGTCATCGGCCGCGTCGCCCGCCGCATCTGGGCCACGGTCATGAAATACAAGTATGGGGCGAACGAGCGGAGCCAGAAGCTGAAATACCACGTCCAAACATCCGGGCGCTCCCTGCATGCCCAGGAAATCCAGTTCAACGACATCCGCACGACGTTGCAGGCGTTGATGGCTCTGCACGACAACTGCAACTCCCTGCACACAAACGCCTACGACGAGGCGATTACGACGCCGACGGAAGAGTCCGTCCGCCGCGCGATGGCCATCCAATTGATCATTACAAAAGAACACGGCTTGACGAAAAATGAAAATCCGCTGCAAGGTTCCTTCATCATCGAAGAATTGACCGATCTTGTTGAAGAAGCGGTGCTGCGCGAATTTGAGCGCCTCAACGACCGGGGCGGCGTGCTCGGAGCCATGGAGACCCAATACCAGCGCTCCAAAATTCAGGAGGAATCGCTGTACTATGAAGTGAAAAAGCATTCCGGCGAGCTGCCGATCATCGGGGTCAACACGTATCTGAACCCCAACCCGCCGTCGGAAGAGGAAATCAACCAAATGGAAGTGGCCCGGGCGACGAGGGAAGAAAAAGAATCGCAAATCATCAATTTGAAAAAGTTCCAGGAAAAGCATAAAGACGAAGCGGAGAAGGCTTTGAAGTGCCTGAAAGAAGTGGCTTTGAGCGGCGGCAATATTTTTGCCGAACTGATGGAAACGGTCAAAGTGGCCAGTCTCGGCCAAATTACCGCGGCCCTGTATGAAGTGGGAGGCCAGTACCGCAGAAATATGTAAACATCCTGCAAAGAGTGCCGGGGGCATTTTGCCGCGAACCGGCGCGGCAGGGCGAACCGGTTAAAAAACGGCCAAGGTCACGGCAAGGAAAGGGCAATTTGCGGCGCGCCCGGAGCCGGAAGATTTCCGCTCTGTGCCGGTTAAGGCGTCCGGACATTTCAGGCCGTACCCGGTGCCGGAAATCCGTTCCGTGCAGATTGGCGCAAAACGTTGGTATGGCGGGCGTTGGCACGGCCGGGCGACCCACCGCAAACTTTTTGCAAAACCGTTTTCTTTTGTATTGATTCAAGCGGGGAAAATGGCTTATAGTGAACTATAAGCCATTTTCCTTTGCGTGCTTTTTATCGGGAAAATTTCTTTTTTTATGTATACAAAAGCTTTTCTATCGTTTACATTTATTTTGTATACATGTTAATGCTAAAAGCGATGCCTGTGTGATGATCCGTTCATGTTGCGGTCATGCCGGCTTTGTTATATCCTAATATTTCGGATTAAAAGCTGATGCGGCGATATAACGGTACACCGGTTTGTTCCGCGGGAACGAGGCGGCGGCTGTTTTGCCCGGACCGGTTTTCCGGAAAAATGTAAAATGTTCCGGTCGGCCCGTTTGTGCGGATATGTGTTGTTCGGACGGCGGCTGCCGGAAAGGCGATGGTGGAGCGGCCGAATCTGCACTGTGTAAGGAATCAGGAAGCCTGTGCCAATGATACTCTTTGCAGGATGTGAGAGAATGAAAAAGCTCTTTTATTTTCTGTTGGTGGTTGCGTCGCTGCCGGTAATGGCCGTTTTATACAAAAATCAGCTGGGCGCGGTATATTTTTTTATCCTGGCGGTCATTTTCTTTGCCTTGGCCATCAAAGGTTTTCGCGGTGAAGAAGATGAAGGAAAAAACAACAGTTAAGGAATGGTTCACGTTCTCGTGGCTCCACTGTCGGAACAAGACGGAACAAAGAGATGGAAAACGGGCGATCATTGGCTGCGGCAAGTGCTTTTATATGCTTTCTTTTGGCGGCGGTTTATAATAAGTAATGGGGAAAAAAGCCGAGACAGGACAGTCTGGCATAAAGGATAAATTTTTGTTTATAATGGAGAATATGCAATTTTGGTGAAGGGACTGACGGCAGGGTTTTATGCACTTATCTCATATTTTTCATCGGGTTCCTGCCGGCCGGCCGGGAAAGCGTTTTTCGTTTTTTCAAGCCGGGATGAACCAGAGCAGCCTTTGAAGGATGGAGAAAGGATGTGGGATGATGAGTCTGAAGGAATTGACGCCTGAGCAGTTGCGGGAATTGTCTATGATTGACATGGCCTTTTATATTCTGGACGAAAAAAAGCAAGCTGTTTCTTTTCTAGATATTTGGAATGAAATCGTGGAAACGCTCGGATTGGGCGAAGAAGAAGCTCAAGAACGGATAGCGCAATTTTATACGGATTTGAATATTGACGGACGTTTTGTCACCTTGGGCGAAAACCGCTGGGGTCTCAGGACATGGTATCCGGTTGATCAAATTGAAGACGACACGTTGGTTGCCGCCAAGACGAAATCCAAGAAGAAGAAAAAAGCGAAAAAGCTGCTTGATGATGAATTTGAAGATTATGAAGATTTCCTTGATGACGAAGATTTGGATGTCTTTGATGATGACGAAGACTACGATGAAGATGACGAAGATGAAGATTATGATGAATTTGACGATGAGGAAGAAGATTTTCTGGAAGATGATGAATTAGACGAGTTTGACGACGAATTCATCGGCGACGAAGATGATGAAGAGCTATAGTTATAGTATTGACTTTTTTGCAAGAGGCTTGTAGAATCATGTTTGGGCTCTTTAAATAAGGAACGGTAGATAGACAACCAATTGCGCTCCCTTACTTCCGAGTAAGCGGAGTGCATTTTTATTTTGATTGGTGAAAGAATCGTTTCATTCCCCTAAAAAAATAAGAATTCGAAAATTTATCATTAATGATTGTTCCAATATTGTACAAACTTATTATAAGGGGGAAAAATCATGACAAAGTACATTTTTGTAACCGGCGGTGTTGTGTCGTCATTGGGTAAAGGAATAACCGCTGCTTCCCTTGGCCGGCTTTTGAAAAATCGCGGATTGAATGTCACCATTCAAAAATTTGATCCATACATTAACGTGGATCCGGGGACAATGAGTCCATACCAGCACGGTGAAGTTTTTGTCACGGAAGATGGGGCGGAAACCGATTTGGACCTTGGCCATTATGAGCGGTTTATCGATATAAATGTAACCAAATTCAGCAATGTGACGACGGGAAAAATTTATTCCATCGTCCTGCAAAAAGAACGTCGCGGTGAATATAACGGGGGCACGGTTCAAGTCATTCCCCATGTGACAAACGAAATTAAAGAACATATATTCAAAGCGGGCCGGGAAACGAATGCCGATATCGTCATTACGGAAATCGGGGGAACGGTCGGCGATATTGAATCGCTGCCGTTTTTGGAAGCGATCCGGCAAATTAAAAGCGACGTCGGCCCCCATAACTGCATGTACATTCACTGCACATTGGTTCCCTATTTGAAAGCGGCCGGCGAAATGAAAACGAAGCCGACGCAGCACAGCGTAAAAGAATTGCGCAGCCTCGGCATCCAGCCGAATATCATCGTCGTCCGCACAGAAATGCCCATTTCCGAAGAGATGAAGGATAAAATCGCCCTGTTCTGCGATATTGACCGGGAAGCGGTTATTGAAGAACCGGATGAAAGCAATCTGTACATGATTCCTTTAACCCTGCAAAAACAAAAGATGGACCAAATCGTTTTGGATCATTTGCGAATCCAGGCACCTGAAGCGGATATGACTGAATGGAAAAAACTTGTGGAAAAAGTGAACAATTTATCTAAAACCACAAATATCGCATTAGTGGGAAAATATGTCGAACTTCAGGATGCCTATCTTTCGGTCGTCGAAGCGTTAAAACACGCCGGATTTGTTTTTGACACGGATATTAAAATCAATTGGGTCAACGCCGAAATGGTCACACCGGAAAATGCCCGCGAAATTTTGGGCGAATGCGACGGAATCGTCGTGCCGGGCGGATTCGGCGAGCGGGGAGTGGAAGGAAAAATCGCCGCCATTCAATATGCCCGTGAAGCCAAAAAACCGTTCCTCGGCATCTGCCTCGGAATGCAGCTCGCATCGGTGGAATTTGCCCGCAATGTTCTCGGCTACAAAGATGCCCACTCCACGGAATTTGACAAAAACACGAAGCATCCGATCATTGATTTGCTTCCCGAACAAAAGAATGTGGAAGACTTCGGCGGAACATTGCGTCTCGGCAGTTACCCGTGCAAACTCGTAAAAGGAACGAAAGCGCACAAAGCGTACAATGCCGATCTCGTTCATGAACGCCATCGCCATCGCTACGAGTTTAACAACGAGTATCGCGAGGAAATGGAAAAAGCCGGATTTGTCTTTTCCGGCCTCAGTCCGGACGGCCGTTTGGTCGAAATTATTGAATTAAAGGATCATCCGTGGTTTGTGGCCACGCAATTCCATCCCGAGTTTACGTCCAGACCGACAAGACCGCAGCCGTTGTTCAGAGATTTTATCGAGGCTGCCTTGAAACACGGGGAAAGCAAGAAGCAAGGCGAATAGAGCATATGGCGGTTAGGCTTGAATCATAGCGGCAGGAACCCTTTGTCGGGGTTCCTGTTTTTTTGTGTTTTTTATCGCCGCGCGGCGGTACAGGAATCTTTGGAACACTTTTTCCAACAAAGATTCCAAACGGCAATGCAAGCAATTTCCCCGGCAATGTTGGACCGTTCGGGATATTCAAACAAACTCTATGCTTCCCCGACATGGCCAATGTCCGCCGATGTCGGATGTTTCCTAATCTTGACTATTGTAAATTCTAATTGAATAGGAGGAATTTTTGTTTTTTACTAGAAATAGATGAGGGAGTGTGTTTTTAAACGTGATGAAGACAGGGTGCGATCAGCCTTGTTTTTACATTTTTGCATAATATACCTTTAATATAGGAAGAGAATTTGCAATATTCAGTTAACAACTCATGAAGCGAAAAGAAATAAAAGAGGTGGCTCAGATGAAAGGAAAACTATTAATCGTCGATGACCAATTCGGCATCCGCATTCTTCTCAATGAAATCTTTCAAAAAGAAGGCTATAAAACATTCCAGGCGGCCAACGGGCAACAGGCTTTGGATATAGTGAAAAAATATTCGCCTGATCTCGTATTGTTGGACATGAAAATACCGGGAATGGACGGCATTGAGATTTTAAAACGAATGAAGGAAATCGATCCGGATATCCGCGTCATCATTATGACCGCTTACGGAGAACTGGATATGATCCAAGAAGCGAAAAAACTCGGCGCTCTGACCCATTTTGCCAA
Organism: uncultured Bacillaceae bacterium; assembly: GCA_937995745.1. Taxonomy (GTDB): domain Bacteria; phylum Bacillota; class Bacilli; order Bacillales; family Cytobacillaceae; genus CALKIU01. The sequence goes on from CALKIU010000193.1 coordinate 17,637, forward strand.
ACCTTTTGACATCAATGATATCCGCGAAGCGGTCCGCCAGCATATCGCCACGGCAAAACCGGTCGAAAAATAAATTTTGTTTGATTGTGGGGAAAACGGTTGCAAAGCGTGTCAGAAAAGCTTGAAAGAGCGGTTTTATTGTCGGAAAAAGTTGGCGGTGTCAGCCGGGAAGCATAGAAATTTTTATATGAATTTGATATGATACAAGTGAATTACGGTCTTTTGGAAAGGCGTCATACATATTCGTGTGGCGGTGGGAAACAATTTTAAAAGATTGGTTTTTAGGTGAAAACCCTTTTATGAGGAGGAAGAAATATGCCTTTAGTGTCAATGAAAGAAATGCTTATTAAAGCAAGGGACGAAGGATATGCCGTCGGCCAGTTTAATGTCAACAACCTTGAGTTTGCCCAGGCGATTCTCCAAGCCGCCGAGGAAGAAAAATCGCCGGTTATTCTCGGGGTTTCCGAAGGCGCAGGACGTTATATGAGCGGTTTTAAAACTGTGGTAAAAATGATTGAGGGACTGATGGAGGATCTCAATATCACCGTTCCTGTCGCCATTCACTTGGACCACGGCTCCAGTTTTGAAAAATGTAAAGAAGCTGTTGACGCCGGATTTACTTCCGTCATGATCGATGCTTCCTCAAAACCGTTTGAAGAAAACGTGAGAATTACTTCCCAAGTTGTCGAATATGCCCACGCAAGAGGAGTTTCCGTAGAAGCCGAACTGGGAATTGTCGGCGGACAGGAAGACGACGTGGTAGGCGAAGGCATCATTTACGCCGATCCGCAAGAATGTAAAGAATTAGTGGAGCGGACCGGAGTGGACTGCCTGGCTCCCGCACTCGGTTCCGTTCACGGACCTTACAAAGGCGAACCGAAACTCGGCTTTAAAGAAATGGAAGAAATCAGGGATCTCACCGGTGTTCCCCTCGTTCTACACGGCGGAACAGGAATTCCGTTGAAAGACATTCAAAAAGCCATTTCTTTGGGAACGGCAAAAATCAACGTGAATACGGAAAACCAAATAGCGTGCACGAAAAAAATCCGCGAAATCCTTGCTGAAAAACCGGAATTGTACGATCCGCGCAAATATCTGGGGCCGGCCCGCGAAGCGATCAAACAAACCGTCATCGGCAAGATTCGCGAATTCGGTTCCTCGGGAAAAGCTCAATAATAAAGGCAAAATGACATCAACATCATTGCGAATTTAAAACCGCCTCTTTTATAACAGGCGGTTTTCCTCTCTTTAACGGGCAAAAACATCCGGGGCACCATTGACACGCAACGCTGCATGAAACGGTTTCCCCGGAAAAGATTTATGTTTATGGCCCCCGTTTGCGGGAAAAACATTTATGATTGATGGCCGCATCCGTAGAGAGAGAAACATTGTTATTTCTTAGCCCGAATCAATGGGCAAACGTTTCCGGAAAGCTCCCTTGAATCATGGCCCGGTACCATGGAGAAACTTTTTTGCTTTACCGCCTGCAAACAGCGGAAAAACATTTTCCGGAAACATCCGGAATCAGTGCTCAACCGGGGAAGGAAACATTTTTCCAAGAATGGGAAAACCGCGATTTTTCATGTATGAAACCGCCCTTTGACCGTCAACAATGATGTTGTACGGGAAAAGGTTTTACAGGCGGCCGGAAAGCTTGGGAAAGGAAGCGGCCGCAAGAGAAAGCTTCGGAATATTTCAATGTTTTGCTTTTTTCTGCGGACAAAGGCGCGGCTTAAAAGCATTTTGCCGGATCTTGCGGGTGAAAATTAAAATCGGAAAGCCGCCATATCGGACCATTTATGCGGAAAATGCCATGGCTGGCTTCACCGCTCCGGTTGTTGGGGCCAATGCCGGTATCCGGTTCCGGCCATCGGTTGATCCGATTCATTTTGCCCGGTTGACCGGGGGATTTGTGCTGGCGGGCAATTTCCGGTTCCGGCGGCGGACGCTTCCGGGAAACAGGCGGATGCGGCGCCGGCTGTTCCGGCAGAAAAACGGATTTATAGACGGGTTTTTTTCTGCCAAATGCCGGATTCGGAAGGGTTTTTTCGGGAAATGGCCCAATTGGTCCGGTTTTTTTCCGGAAATTTGCCCGATCCCGCCCCGGGTTTTTCCGCCCGAAGCCGTGCCTTGCGCCGGAGATTTTCTTGGAAATGATTTTTGCCAATATCATAAAAAATGTCTTGCGCCGGAAGGAGATGAAGCCATGAAATTTTTTATCGATACAGCCAATTTGGATGAAATTAAAGAAGCTTGGTCACTTGGAGTCATTGCGGGGGTAACGACCAACCCTTCATTGGTGGCCAAAGAAGGAAATGTTTCTTTTGAGGAGCGTCTCCGCGAAATTTGCGAATTGGTGGACGGCCCCGTCAGCGCCGAGGTCATTTCCCTGGACAGCGAAGGCATGATTAAAGAAGCAAAAGAACTGGCGGCCATCGCTCCGAACATTACGATTAAAATCCCGATGACCGCGGAAGGGCTGAAGGCGATCAACGCTTTGGCGAAAGAGGGAATCAAAACGAACTGCACCCTCATTTTCAGCGCCAACCAGGCTTTATTGGCGGCGCGGGCGGGAGCGACATACGTGTCCCCCTTCCTTGGAAGGTTGGACGACATTGGTCATAACGGTCTCGATTTGATTTCCACCACGGCCGAAATCTTTGCGGTCCATGATATTGAAACGGAAATTATCGCCGCCTCGATCAGGCATCCCCAGCACGTGACGGAAGCCGCTTTAAGGGGAGCCCACATTGCCACCGTACCTTACAAAGTGCTGATGCAGTTATGCAAACACCCCCTGACGGACAGAGGCATTGAAATTTTCCTGGAAGATTGGAAGAAAAGGGGATAACCGTGCTTTGCCGGGTTTCTCCCCTTTGTTTTCCGGGACTTTTTTAATAAAAAATGAATCCATGAAAAAACGGCGGCGCCGGTCCGCCGCCAATAGTCGTTTGTTCCTGCTTTATTTTCCTGTTCCCCGTGGAGCGGGATAAAATACCCGCAACAAAAATCTGAAAAAATTGTGAAAAGAGTCTGGGGAAAAAATGACTTTTGAAGGAATCTTGCGAAAATACGGGGAAAGTGTGAGAAAAGAATAAATATTTCTGAAAAAATCTACATGAATCGACCTTTTTCGTGTAAACTATATGAATGAGATTGCTACGGCTGCGGATCAATTTTTTGTTTTTCGCTGGAAAAAAGTAACATGAATAAAATGAAATTTTCCGGATTGGGAAAAAAGCCGTCCCGCTGTAGCATCATTTCAAAAAGCGCCGAACATGTGCAGATGTTATCACGGCATGGAAGGGAGTCAAAAATGGAAAAACTTATCATTGAAGGCGGCTGTCCGTTAAAAGGAACTGTCCGGATCAGCGGAGCAAAAAACAGTGCCGTTGCCCTCATCCCGGCAACCATCCTGGCTGACTCGCCGGTCATCATTGACGGTTTGCCGGAAATTTCCGATGTGCAAATTTTAAAAGAATTGTTGGAAGAAATCGGGGGAATTGTCACTTTTACCAACAATACGATGATCGTTGATCCTTCGTCCATGATTCCCATGCCTTTGCCCAACGGCAAGGTGAAAAAATTGCGCGCCTCTTACTATTTGATGGGCGCCATGTTGGGACGCTTCAAAAAAGCCGTCATCGGCCTTCCCGGCGGATGCCATCTCGGGCCGAGACCGATTGATCAGCACATTAAGGGATTTGAAGCGCTCGGGGCCAAGGTGACCAATGAACAGGGAGCCATTTATTTGCGCGCCGACGAGTTGAGAGGGGCAAGAATTTATCTGGATGTGGTCAGCGTCGGAGCGACCATTAACATCATGCTGGCTGCCGTTCGCGCCAAAGGGCGGACGATTATCGAAAATGCGGCAAAAGAGCCGGAAATCATCGATGTGGCCACTTTGTTGACGAATATGGGAGCCAAAATTAAAGGGGCAGGGACGGATGTCATCCGGATTGAAGGAGTGGACGAGCTCCACGGATGCAGGCACACGATCATTCCCGACCGGATTGAAGCAGGAACATATATGATTATGGGAGCGGCCCAAGGGGAAGGAATTGTCGTTGACAACGTCATTCCCCAGCACGTCGAATCCCTTACCGCCAAACTGCGGGAAATGGGCGTTCCCGTAGATGTGTATGACGATCAAATTTATGTCGGAAAAGCGGAAAAATTAAAGGCCGTTGATGTAAAAACGCTCGTTTATCCCGGATTTCCGACCGATTTGCAGCAGCCTTTCACCGCTTTGTTGACAAAAGCGGAAGGAACAAGCGTCGTCACCGATACGATTTACAGCGCCCGTTTCAAACATATCGACGAACTGAGAAGAATGAATGCCAATATTAAAGTGGAGGGGCGTTCGGCCATCGTTTCCGGTCCTGTCCGTCTGCAGGGGGCAAAAGTGAAAGCGAGCGATTTGAGAGCGGGAGCATCGCTTGTCATTGCCGGTTTAATGGCGGAAGGAGTGACGGAAATAGCCGGCGTCGAACATATTGACCGCGGTTACAGCTATCTGGTCGAAAAACTGACCGGACTCGGTGCGAAAGTATGGAGAGAAGCGCTGACCGAGGAAGAAATGGAACGTCTGCGCAACGCGTAAAAACGTTTCGGGAACACATAAAAAAACGTCTCAGGAAGGCGGAATGAACGTTTCGGGAACCATAAAAAAACAATTGCGGGACGCGTCATAAACACCGAACGGATGGAAAACATCTGCCGGTCATGAAAAAATGCCGGCGGAACCCGTTAAAAAAGCATGTGCGGACCGCTCCTGAACGTCTTCCAAACGGAAAAATGGAGCGGGAGGCATGCTGAAAGTTTCGTTGTCAAATGGAATGAAATGTTATTTCCTCCTATTAACAAAAAATGTATAATGGTAGCGTTCGTTTTCATTTGCGGCAGCGGACCGGCCCGGATTTACGGACTATTTACGGATTATATCCGCTGTAAATAATAATTTTTGCAAAATTGTGCTATACTATTTAAGCTTTTTTTGCCAGAAATAGTTCCTAATTCGCCGGAAAAAGGTTACAATAATAAAGAGAATAGTTGGCATAATGATGATTAAATAAGCAGGGAAGCAGGAAAAAGTTTTGCAGGCTGCCGTAAATGAAGAGTTTTGGGGACATGGACGATTTTACATAAAGGAAATTTTCCGTAACAGGGAGCGGAAATCAGGGAGGAATTGAAAAATGGAAAGAAGTTTGACAATGGAACTGGTCCGGGTGACAGAAGCCGCAGCATTGTCATCGGCCCGTTGGATGGGAAGAGGGAAGAAGAACGAAGCCGATGATGCGGCAACCACCGCCATGAGGAAAGTGTTTGATACGGTTCCGATGAGAGGCACAGTTGTCATCGGCGAAGGGGAAATGGACGAGGCTCCGATGCTGTATATCGGCGAAAAACTCGGCACCGGCTACGGTCCGAGAGTCGACGTTGCCGTGGATCCGCTCGAAGGCACCAATATCGTCGCGTCCGGAGGCTGGAATGCACTGTCGGTCATTGCCGTGGCTGATCACGGTTGCCTGTTGCACGCGCCGGATATGTACATGAATAAGATCGCCGTAGGCCCGGAAGCGGTCGGTCAAATTGACATCAATGCCCCGGTGATTGACAACTTAAAAGCGGTGGCAAAAGCGAAAAACAAGGACATTGAAGATGTCGTTGCGATCGTTTTGAACCGTCCGCGCCACGAAAAGTTGATTGCGGAAATCCGGGAAGCCGGAGCGCGGATCAAACTCATCAGCGACGGCGACGTGGCGGGTGCAATCAACACAGCTTTCGACTTTACCGGCGTTGACATTCTCTTCGGTATCGGCGGAGCGCCGGAAGGAGTTCTGGCTGCCGTTGCCTTGAAATGCCTCGGCGGCGAGATTCAGGGCAAACTGATGCCGCAAAATGAGGAAGAAATTGAACGGTGCAAAAAGATGGGTTTGGACGTAAACAAGACGCTTTATATGGACGATCTGGTAAAAGGAGACGACGCCATCTTCGCCGCCACGGGTGTAACGGACGGCGAACTGTTGAGAGGCGTCCAGTTCAAAGGCGCTTACGGTTCCACCCATTCACTCGTTATGCGCGCCCTCTCTGGCACTGTCCGTTTTATCGAAGGAAGGCATACTCTTAAAAATAAACTGAAATTTATGGTAGAATAAAATTGACTTCATAAGACGAAACCGTTCCGACATCGAAACCGTTTATCGTATAGATGGTTTGGCCCGGCAAACTTTTTGCCGCGGCTTTTCCCCGGAAGATGCGGTCCATGCGGACAAGGCCCCTCGACCGTACCCGCATCAAATGCGTTGGCATACGAAGACCTCCCGCCTTTATCCCTCGTTTGCAGGGGGGCGGGAGTCTTTCCGCCGTCCGGCCGGATCTATCTTCAGGCCGTGGAATTCCCTCGGGCATCTGGACATTTTTTAAAAATTTATCTTTTCAGCACGGATTGCACAGCATATATTTATGGCGAAAGAAAAGACCGTTCCCGCTCTTTTTCATCATCAGGCCCGGCATCATTTTCTCCATATATTCCAAAAAACCGCAAAAATCTTTCTCAAATAACAAAAACAGGTTGATTATTTTCTGTAAATAAGGTTACAATAAAGATTGTTTTGTGGATATTTTTTCTGCCATTTTCCTGCTGTGACAAAAATAACATCTAATGCTTTGAGATGATGATATACGGAGAATGTTTCAGAACGTCCAATTCACAAATCTCTTCCAAGAGCTTCCTTTCAGCCTCCAAAATGGAACAATCCTTTTCCTGTATGTTTTATATATCGCAGTATATTGGAAAAATATATCATTATTTAAAAGAGTGGTGTCAAAATGGAATTAACGATATCGAGTTTAGAAAATTTAAAATTAAAGGAACTTTATGAATTAGCAAGGGAGTACAAAATATCGTACTACAGCAAGTTGACGAAAAAAGAATTGATTTTTGCCATTTTAAAAGCGCGGGCGGAACAAGAAGGCTTTTTCTTCATGGAAGGCGTCCTCGAAATCATCCAGTCAGAAGGATTTGGATTTTTACGGCCCATCAACTATTCACCAAGTTCCGAAGATATCTACATCTCAGCCTCACAAATCAGAAGATTCGATTTGCGCAACGGCGACAAGGTTTCCGGAAAAGTCCGGCCGCCGAAGGAAAATGAACGGTATTTCGGTTTGCTTCATGTGGAAGCGGTGAACGGCGAAGATCCGGAAATCGCCAAAGAACGGGTGCACTTTCCGGCGTTGACCCCGATTTATCCAAACAGAATGATAAAATTGGAAACGGATCCAGACGAATTGTCGACAAGGATCATCGACTTGATCGCACCGGTCGGCTTCGGTCAGCGCGGTCTCATCGTTGCTCCGCCGAAAGCGGGAAAAACGATGCTGTTAAAGCAAATTGCCAATGCCATTACAAAAAACCACCCGGAGACCGAGCTCATTATTTTGCTGATTGACGAGCGTCCGGAAGAAGTGACGGACATTGAACGTTCCGTGCAGGCGGAAGTGGTCAGCTCCACGTTTGACGAAGTTCCGGAAAACCACATTAAAGTGGCCGAACTTGTTCTCGATCGCGCGATGAGGCTCGTTGAACATAAGCGCGATGTCGTCATTTTGATGGACAGTATCACCCGTCTGGCCCGCGCGTACAACCTCGTCATTCCGCCGAGCGGACGGACGCTGTCAGGGGGAATTGACCCGGCGGCATTCCACCGTCCGAAACGGTTCTTCGGAGCGGCCCGCAATATTGAAGAAGGCGGCAGCTTGACGATTTTGGCAACGGCGCTCATTGATACCGGTTCGCGGATGGATGATGTGATTTATGAGGAATTTAAAGGAACGGGCAATATGGAACTTCATTTGGATCGTTCTTTGGCGGAAAGGAGAATTTTCCCGGCCATCGACATCCGCCGTTCCGGAACCCGGAAAGAAGAATTGCTCATTCCGAAACATCATCTCGATATTCTTTGGGCCATCCGCAAATCGATGTCCGAGTATCCTGATTTCGCAGAACGGTTCTTGCGCAAATTGAAACAAACAAAGTCGAATGAGGAATTTTTCGCCAAGTTGGACGAAGAAATGCGCCTGAAAAGAGCGTGAGGACGCGATAATATATTCCGACACGGACACGGGCTTTTCCGTTTGACGGCACTGCCGATAAATGGCTTTCCGGCCAGAGCGCTGCCGGCGGCGCCCGCGGAGGTGGAGCACCGGGCAATGCGTCATTTGCCGGCATTTCGGGAAAAAGCAAGGCAAAGGCATGTTCGGAAAAATGCCGTACTGATTTGGCGAATGGACCGGGAAAAGTCGGTTCCGGCAACGGAAACCGGGAAGCGGGAGAGGCGGAATGTTTGCGATTCAGCCCCGGAAAGCTGATGTTTGCGCACCCATCCCGGAAAGTATGAGTGTTGCGTTTCAACCGGAAAAAGATCGGATTCTTACGCCTTGTCCCGAAAGCGGGAAAACTTTGCATATTGCTCCGGAAAAGCGGGAAAACAAAATTTTGCAAATGCCCCGCGAAAGCGGACTGACAAAATTGTTGCATTTCGAGCGGGGTGAAAAGGGAAAGCTGAATGGTTCCCCGCGCCGCCCTCAAACGGGTTTTAGGCGGAAAATCATGGCCGGCCGGGTGAACGCGGCCGAATGGTGAATAACCAGCCGTTGGGGGTTGAATTTTTTCAGGCAAGCTGGTAAAATTCTGTTGTTGCAAAAGACTTATCAGCTTGTTATAATTGTCTCAGTGTTTTTTCGACGATAAGCAATATGTTTATACTCTGTTTCGTAATGAATCAGGGCGGAAGGAGTTGAAAAAGAATGAAACCGGGAATTCATCCCCAATACTATAGAGCAACGGTTAAATGCGCGTGTGGTAATGAATTCGAAACAGGTTCAACAAAGGAAAACATCCGTGTGGAAACTTGTTCAGAATGCCACCCGTTCTACACAGGCCGTCAGCGCTTCGTTGAAAGAGGCGGACGTGTGGAACGCTTTAACAGACGCTACGGTTTAAAAAAGGAACAATAAAGCGGGGAACCATTTGACAGGCGATTCTGTTTCCCTTGCTTTGTGACAAAATGGATAGACGGACGCAAAAACAGGCAAACGGCATCGGAACCTTGCCTGTTTTTTGTGTTTTAAGGGAATGTGTATTTTTTGCATGTTTTGGCTGAAAATCGGAAATGATTTATTTTGCCTGTTTTGCCGGTTGCACCGGATTGATTTTCACGAGGAACGGTATGCGCCGCGGAATGTTGAATGCCCGGCGGATGCGGCCGGGACGTTCAATTGTATATTCCGGCGGGCGCGTGCCTTTATTTTTTGGCGGCCGGGCACCGGGAACGGCCTTTTGCAACCGGGCGCCGGCCGGTCGTTCGGCCGCCATACAAAAGCAAGGAGAATGGAAAGTGGCACAATTATTTTTCAAATACGGAGCAATGAACAGCGGAAAATCGATCGAACTGTTAAAAGTGGCCAATAACTATGAAGAGCAAAACAAGCCGGTCATGCTTTTCACATCCGGCGTCGATGACCGGGACGGTGTCGGCTGGATTTCCAGCCGGGTCGGGCTGAAACGGAAAGCGATCCCCATTTTTGACGACACGGACGTTTTTGACATCGTCCGCAAGCAAACCCCGAAGCCATACTGCGTGCTCATTGACGAAGTGCAGTTTGTCAAAAAACACCACGTCCTCCAGTTTGCAAAAATTGTGGACGAGCTCGGCATCCCCGTCATGGGCTTCGGTTTAAAAAACGACTTCCGGAACGAACTGTTCGAAGGCAGCAAATACATGCTCCTCTACGCCGACAAAATCGAGGAAATGAAAACGATCTGCTGGTTTTGCGAGCGCAAAGCGACAATGAACTTGCGCGTCGATGAACAGGGCAAACCCGTTTACAGCGGCGAACAAATCCAGATCGGCGGCAACGACACCTACTATCCGGTCTGCCGGAGATGCCACGCCAACCCGCCTTTGTAAAAAAGGGCCAATATGCCCGGGCGTTGTGCCTGATATTTTTTCGGGCAAATTGGCCGGCGTTGTTTGCTTTGAATGAAAGGCAATAAGGAGAAGATTTGTCCGGAAAATCGCAATGAATTTTCGGCCGGTTCTTTTTGGTTGGGGATTTCATATGGTCAATGAATTTCCAGTGGGATTGTATTTTTTTAGACCTCATACGGAGGAAATTTAAAAAAGCTGGGCGTTGTTCGTACGAACGAACACTTTTTGAGGACAAATCCTTGGAAATATTCATGTGGTTTTGTCCTCAGAGTGGCAATCTGAAGACAAAACTGATGGAACACGGTTCCGTTTGTCCTCAGACTGCCCATCTGAAGCCAAAATAGATGGCAAAATGGTCCGGTTTGTCCTCAGTTTAGCGGT
>CALKIU010000194.1 GCA_937995745.1 uncultured Bacillaceae bacterium
ATAACAAGAATTCGGGTAGCTATCAAATATCAACATTTATCTTTAACAGAGCCTTATATTAAAATCAGTACTTAAAAAAGTGAGCTCAAATAATATAGGAACGCTTCTCAATATCGATTTGACAGGCATGGATTTTGCTTGACCGCCTGTTGGTTGATAACATTGCCCGTTTCATGCGTGATTTCAAACAATAAACTGAATAATAACAAAAGCCCCTGCCTTATGAACAGGTGGGGGCTGCTTGCATTTTTATTTTTGTTCGGAGACCTAATATTCTTTTCAAATTACAGGAAAAAGCAAGGATTTGTTAACGAGGGGGAAGGGGGCCCGGGCCGGTTGGTGTTTGATTTTGTAGGCGGTGAAAAACGTTCGGCATTCCTGTCATTCGGTTGCGTGGGAGAACCGGTAAGAAAGCGGTGAACGCTGAACGATATTTTTATGAAAAAATTTCATTGCGGGGGTGGGCATTTCGTGAATACGTGGAAGATTGTAATTATTTCGTTGGTTCTGGTTGTTATTGCGATTCCATAAAACTCTTCTATGTCCCGTTTTAAATTTTCTTCAAGCCGGATGAATTCATTGACGATGTAGTGTAAGTCGAAAACATTGTGATGTCATTCATTTCCGCCTGTATTACCGGGGCTCGCCCGTATACCTAGTCAGATGGGGCTTTTTTGCCGAAATACGATAAGATAATATTATAAGGGCTGTCCTGAGAAATGAGGTGAGATGGCATGGATATGCAGGAACTTGAAAAATTTTTTCGTTCATTGGATCGGTCGTTTTTTCTTGAAGGTGAGATGAAAAAATATGCCGATTTAGACGAGCCTTTGCCTATAGGTTTTGGACAAACGATCTCGCAGCCCAGTCTTGTGCTGAAAATGACAAAGCTTCTGGCACCTGAAAAGGATAGTAAGGTTTTGGAGATTGGAACCGGCTCAGGCTTTCAAACAGCTATTCTGGCAAAAATGTCAGCAAAAGTCTTTACAGTGGAAAAAATCGATGAATTGATGGAAAAGGCCAAAAAGAGGCTGAAAGCATTAGGTTTTTCGAATATTTATTTTAAAGTCGGGGATGGTAGCAAGGGATGGCGTGAATATGCTCCTTATGACAGGATTATGGTCACTGCGGCAGCCCGGGTTTTGCCGGATGAGTTGGTCGAACAACTTGCGAATGGAGGCAGGATGGTTATTCCAATCGGTCCCCCGCTGCAACTGCAGGAGCTTAAGCTTATTACGAAAACAGATGACGGGGATATACAAATAAAAACAGCAGGATGGGTCAAATTTGTAGAACTTAAAGGGGAGGACGAATCGCTAAAAAAATAAATGAATCTTTTGGCCGGGTTTGATAAAAAGCTGTCAATTCCGGTTTTATATCCCGATTCTAAAGATTTGTGCGTAAAAAAATTGATTTTCTCAAGGCTTATTATAAGAAGGATTCCAAAATGGGAATCCTGCTGTTTTTATATTCTTTTGCTGTCCGTGATTTATTACTTTTGTTCCAGCGTTGAACCAGGCGGTTCCATGGGTCAATGTCGTTTCCCAATGATTTGGTGACCGCTTTGACGGTGCCAACGGCAGTCCTTCATTCACCGTTCTGTCCAGTCCCATTAGATTATCTTCAGCTACTGTCTGTTTCTTTGGGAACCCCTCTTCAACATTCTTTTCTGTGGATGTGCTTTAAAGACAGTTCCGCGGTGAATTTTATTAAAAAATTGCTTCAAAATGGCGTTATCAGTTTTGTCTGCGTTTCTTTTTCACCGACTCGTTTTGATTTTGAAGCGCTGAATCGGGAAGCCCCATTGTATCGGTTGTCGTCTCTTCAATGAATCCATTGTCCGGACCCACATCGCCGCCTGCAAGTCCCTCATTGACCATTCTGTCGATATCCATGAAATAGTCTTTTCTGCTGTCAGTGCTTTTTGGCTTCGACATTTCATTCCGCTCCTTTCAAACCTTTCGCTGAAATGAATCTTAATGAAACAAGCATGAATACAATTGGGAAAAATACTTCGTTCCGTCTGGTTATCAGCCGGTTGTTTAGAAGTTTTGTAAATAGTTTCACCTTGTATCGAGGTCTTATGCACCATTCGAAACAGACACTCCCGCATAGTCTGGTTGCAGCCACTAACCTGTAGGAAGTGCATTGTGAATGGATGCAAGAATGAATGATTCCGGCCAAAATGCGCCAGGTTCTCAACATTGGGGAATGAGAGGGCGGACAAAATGATTTATTTTTATTGCAGAACAAAAAATGTTTGCTTTTTCTATGCATAATAAAGAAAAAATCGCTCCAGTTATTTGACAAATTAGTTATATTCTTTTTTGGACAAAGCGGCCAATTTTACCGGTGATTTTGTCCAAAAAATTCATTATTTTGGACAAAGTGGATGAATTATTTCGATGGTTTGTCCAAATTAGTCATTATTTTGGACAAAAGTCCATGAACGGTCCTGTGTTTTGTCCAAATTCATGATTACAATGTTCAACCAGAGTGGAATCAGGCAGATGAAAGTTAGCCGGGCGTAAAAAGCGAATGCGCTGAAAATGGGAGAATGGAGGTACCGGCAACAGCTTCCGCGATTTTTTTAATTATCAAAAACCAAAAGCGGCCAAGCACATGATATGATGATCTTGAGAAATTATTATCCCTCAATGGTGGGAGTCAAGTAATAATGGGCATATTTTTCTTATGCAAAATTGTAAGCGTATACATTACTCTTGGGGTTGCTCCTGGTGTTGATGTCCAGCTTTTAAAAGGCTGTAAAACGGCAAGAGAGTGGTAATGAAATTAAGAAGTATTCCGCTTGAAAGAACGGGCTTTTCAACGTTTTCCGTCAGTTGAAGAGGAATATTAAAAGAAGGGGGTTGCTCCGATTGCAAATAAGAAAGGTAAGGATTGTCACCAATGGTGAAGGTTATGGTCCCGGTCCGCCGCTCGATGTTGAAATTGAACAGCGGTTGACGATCTCTTCCAGCGGCATGATTTGGTTTACGGCTTACGAGTATAAGTATGATAAGGAATCTGGAGAAATTAAATTCGAAATTTGCAGAAGAAAACAATTTTCGATAGGAAGAGACCGTGCAAGTGAAATATTGGAGTTGTTTTCACGGTATTTGCAAAGCGGCCAGCCTCCACCCTTCGCAACGGATTGCGGAATGTGGGAAATGACGATTACCGATACAGGTGGAAAATCTTACCGCAAAACAGGTTCGGTTTGCGGCGGGGTGAAGGTTGGCGACATCGATTTGACGGAGTATGTGCGGGAAGCAATTCCAATTGATCGCATGTTTGTTTTTGAGGGATATTTTGAAACAGAAGAGGATTAAAAAATCAGACTGGACACGAGTTTAGCGCATCAAAATACAAACGGTTCGTTAAAGCCGGCAGCAACATCTTTGCCATTCCCGTCCCGGTTAAAAAAGAGAGGTTCAAAACAGTGCCTCTCTCTTTTTTCTCGGAAAAAGTGTTTTCATCCGGAGTTGCGCGCCGTTTGTCCATTAGTCAATTTTAATTTAGGAACATTCCGCGCCAATCATTCCGCACCCTCACGGCCGGCTTTTGTAGTACGGAATATGCCGGATAAATCTTTTTAAATCAATTCCGTAATATTCCTCAATACCCCGCCGCAATTTTTCCTCCAACAAAAGAAACTCCTTCACGATATAATCTAAATCAAACACATTGTACAAATCCTGTTCGGCCCAAATGGATTTAACTCGCGCTTTGTCGGCAAAGGGAATTAACGATAAAATGGCGCCGTCCTCATAATCGGCATATTCAATTGTATAATAGTGGAATTCCGGAATATGCTCCTCCGTCACCCGCTTTTTCCATTCATACAAAGTTTTGTAGAATTCGAGAATCGCCAGCTCCGTTTCAAAATACAGTTCGCCGTTTATTTTTATCGTAAAAGTGGCGTCGACAGCCAATATGGCCGGAACGTTTCTTTTATCCTTGTTTGATATAATGCCTTTTTCACTGACAAATTGGTATTCAAATGTGATCCTATTTGAAATACTGCACATTTTGTCATATCCTTTCACAGTTTCTCGCAAATATCCTTTTCCCGCTTTAGTTGTTAGCCGTGCGTGAATCCTTTCAGGTATTCGTTGGTTTTGGGATTCTCCGGTTCAAAAATAAAACGCCGGCCACTCTTTTTGCACGCCCCCTGAGGGAGAACGCCTGCCAAAAAGATTGATCCCGACAGGACAATGACCACGGCCGGTGTTGTCATTAAATGAAATCGCAAGCCAAACCTGCTTTTTTTAAATATCCTTCTTCGCAATTTATTTTTCCATGTTCGCAAAAAGACGACACTCCGATTGGCAATGGAAAAAACCCCGGCGCGGCAACCAACTCCGGAGCCATACTCGGCATCTCAAAAACTTTTCTAAATATGATGGTATCCTATCTGTTCCCAAAAGTATAGCCGTTCCCCGAAAATGTTCCACGCAAACTTTACCCCTGATGTTCAGAAACCCGCCGCACAATCATCCAATTGCAAAAATTCGCCAATCTATTTTTGAATTTCCCGCTCCTAAAAGACACCAGGCATTCAAAATGCAAAAATATTGTAATTATTTGCTAATATTGATATAAATATGTATAAATTTGCCTCGATTGAGAAAATATGACAATCTAAATTCTTCCTCAAAAATGTTTTATTTGACAAACTAAAACAAAATCACTTTACAAAAAATGTAAATTCCTGTCCGACGCCACAAAAAAGCGGATCGCAATTTTCACCCATACCGGCAAGACCCCCGTTCCGCCCATTCCCCTTTTTCATCAACCGCCATCACTAAATGATGAGGTCGATACAGTATGCTCCGGAATTCAAGCAACGGTCATGTAAACAAGAAAATATCTCTTACCCGCAGCACTTTTCACCCTTTCGCGAAAAAACAAAATATCGCAAAAAGCGGCGGCGTTCCGTGAGCAAGTGCGCACAAAAAGAAAATAGTACTTGCGGCCGTGTTTACAACTGTCTGTAAACCCGGCCGCTTTTCTTTTCCCCTCCTTTTGCCCGGATGCCGGAGTCCCCCGTCCCCTCCTTTCCTGAAACACACCGGGAAAGGAGGTGGAATCGAATGGGCAAGAAGTACCACATCAAGATCAACGGACAACTCATCCCCGTCACGGAAGAGGTCTATCAAGCTTTCAAACGCCCCGCCTGGAGAGAACAAAAACGCCGGCAAATTCGCGCCCAAAAAGAACTTTCATTGGAAGTGCTCGCGGAAACGGGCATTGAATTTTCCTCCGGGGAAGAGCTTGCCGAGACCGTCGAGAAAAAACTGCTCGCCGAAATGTTGACGGAAGCTCTTTCCCAATTGACCGACGACGAACGCCGCTTGATATACGAACTGTTCTACAACGAAAAATCGGAACGCAAAATTGCCCAGGAGACAGGCCTGTCAAAAACCGCCATCCACAAGCGGAAAGAAAAAATTTTGGCCAAACTGAAAAAAATTTTAAAAAATCGGTGACCACTTACCCTCTAACTTTCCTTTGGATAATGAAGGGGTATTTTTCCAAAAAATAGGTGAAGGATGCCTGTTTATGGAAAAAAGGCCAGTTGGCCGAAGTCCGGGTTTTTGAAAAGATGACGGCGCATTCACCGAGTGCAAAAGGCGCGCAAAAAACTTCAAAAAATGGGGGTAAAAACGGATGTCAAACAAAAAGGATACGGCGGCAGCGAACGGAAAAAACAATTTGCTTGTCATGATGATAGAATTGAAAGAGAAATGCCGGCATCATGATTGTTCGTTCATCCGGGGCCACGCAAAGGAAGAGGCGGGGAACCGGATGAAAATGACCGGCATACAGGGTACGGCCTTTTTTGTCAAACAGCCGTCCAGGATGGAAGAATTGAGGGTGCCGCACCGGTTCGAGAGAAGGAAGCCCTTTGCAGTCGTCAAGACGATTAAGCTTTCCAAAATGGATTATGAAAACTTTGTTACCGATTTATGCGCCGACCGTCCCTTTATTGAAGAGCATAAAAAGCTTTGCGGCATAGGCCCGGACGGGGTTTGGCGCTGCCTGCTTGTCCAGCGGCGGGGCAAGTCAGATGGAGTCCTGGTCATGCCGGACGGCAAAAACTACCCAAAATACGCCGCATTTTATTGCGGCAGGGAACAAGCAAACAGGAATTGTTTGTGAGATTCGCAGAAGAAAAGGTGTTTTCAGCGTGCGGGAGGTTTTAATGATCGTGTTTAGCAAAGGAATTTTTCATAAGTAAAAAGGGTCCGCACCGGAAATTTTCATGTTTTTACATACAGATTTGTCATTTTGCCGTCCTGATAGCACAGGGCAGACAGGAATAGCATAAAAAATGCCGGCGCCGGTGTTTATGCATGGCTGCGATTCGGTTTGTAAAAGTACACGCAGGCTTCTGTGTGTACTTTTTTTATCTGGTTAACCCCCGTCGTTAACGAATGAAATGAAATACTCGCCGAATCCCGCCGATATTATTAGGGGCGCAAACATTTACAGCTGTGTACGTTCAATGGGAACATGGGGCATTTTCATTTATCGCATTGCACTCATTACACCGGATAAGACATTTAAAATACAATTTTTTACACATTTTTTCAATATCCATTAAAGGAGGCCGGGGCCGTGATTGAAACAACGGAAAACTTTTTGCGGGAGTACAAACTTGCTGAAAAGATGAAGATTTACAAGGACTTCGAAGATAATGCCTATCAGAAAATACATCGGTTAGTGATGGAATCCATAAAGGCCCGATTTGGTTCGGATGTGATTCCTTTAGAAAATGTATTGCATCCAAGAGCGGAGGCATTCGCCTACCTAAAAAAGGTCATTCAAACATATTGGAACGCATCTTATCTGGATTTGGAATCGTTCGAACCGGAAGTGCAGCATTTATTCGAAAAAAGGTTAGCGGAAGGTCCGGGAGAAGATTTGTTGGATCGTATAGCCAATTTGGCTCGTTGCAATTTTTTCACTTACTTTGAATTGCTGTCTTTGGACGAATACCCTTTCATATCGAAGCGCGGCCAAAACGGGTTATTGTCGGTTTATTGCATTCCCATCGGAGACAAGTATCTTGTTCACGCGGCGTTCGATTTGAGTGAGAAGTTTGACTATATCCTCCTGCAAGAAAAATTCAAGTCGCTTGTGTGGCAATATCCGTTAACGAAACAGGAACTGGACATGGTTGTTGAAAATTACCGGGATATCGGGATTGTCATCGGCGCATTGGCCCGGGGAAACAGAGACTTTTTGGAAAAAAACACCGAAGAGTTATACGATTTAATCGCCCACAGCCCGTCGAACCGGAACTACAAAAAGGAAATGTATCTGTATCGGCTGGAGAGCGCCATGAAATGGGTCGGTTCCGACGGCAGCCGGCATTTTACCTCTGTATTTGAAGTAGACTTGCAAAGAAAAATTGACACTTCTTTTTACAGAAAATTAAATTACAGCAAAGTGCAAAATTTGGTAAAAGAAATCATTGTCGAAAATTACTTGAATCGTTTTGCGGAAAAACTGGCCGAGGCAGAAAAAACGTACGTGTATTATTGCCTGTTCTTCGCTGCTTATGCGGGCAACGCCTATCAAGCGGCCATTCAAATCGGAGAATATTTGCTGGAAAATGAAAAAATCATCAAATACAAAAAGGAATTGATTTTGAATCACGGGTGCAAGAACGGGAGAGAATATCCGGACTATTTCTTGAAGAGGTATGACACGGCGTTATTGGCCGATTTTTTTACAAAACTGATCGATGCCTATGTAAAGGAAAAACAATTTGGTTCGGCGATGAGAATTTTGGAAACTTACAGCGAAGCCTCCTCCAGAAAGATTCGCATGCTGCTTGCTGAAGATTTGAGCGAAGAAAAGGAAGACGTGTTGATTGAACAATTGCAACGGGACATCGAAGGGGATATTTGCATTTTGCTCACTGATTATGATTATTTTATGTTCGATGAGGAGCAAAGAAGGCGCATCATTCAAGAGTGGCACGAAAGGATCAAAAAGGAGAATTTTTTTGAAGCCATTTATAAACCGCTGGAGCGCCATATTTTAAACATTATTATGACGACATTTGCAAACGGCAAACAAAAACTGACCAATATCTTGGTTGACGTTTTCCATAAATACTTTACGCAAAGCAAAGAGATGTTTGAGCAGTTTTACCATTTTATCATCATGCATTCGCAAAACGAAAAATTAATTGATAAAGCGCTGCTGAACAGTCTGAAAAAAGCGGAGATGTATCTGGCAAAAGTGCAGCAAAGCAGCCAATATGCCGAAGAAGTCCACGTCGTAAAAAATCAATTGTTCAGAGTAAAAAAGATCTATGAAAATTCGGGAACGATCTTAAATAAATATTTAACCGATAAAAAGATGGACGCCCTTTCCTCCATTTTGCGGGAAAAATTGGACGAGCAAACGTATCATGACATCATCGATGAAGTGATTTCCGAAATGAAAGGGCATCTTGATGCCAGCCGCTTGAAAAAGGAAGAAATGGAAAGCTATTTTGAACGCTTGAAAAGCATCGAGCGGCTGGGCTCTGTTTGGGATAAATTGGAGGAGGATTCGAAAATTAACCTGGCTACGGGTATGTATTTATATGATACACAAAAAGCCTTTTTCAATAATGAAGCGAGCGATTTTTCCGCCACGATCATTAATTGGTGCCTGGCTGTTGAAAATGAGTTGAAACAGAAAATCTATCTTCCTTTTAAAGATTATTGCGAGAGCAGGAACATCCAATTGCGCAGCGTCGATTGGCGGAAAATGACATTTGGCATGTATATCGGGATTTTCGGCTATAAATCTACCGAATTAAGCAGAGAAACCTTCTATGATTTCTGCACCTGCATTTACCCGGGCCTCAGCAAAAGCGGGATCATAGATTTGGTAAACGAATTGGAGGAAAAACTGGAGACCGCGAGGAGGCAGTATCGGAACAAAGCCGCCCATCCGGAAATTTTGGATGAGGAAGCAGCGGACGCTTGTTACGATTTGTTCTTCCCCACCCAGCATTTGCTGAGAAAACTGCTGATGCATTATGAGGGGAGATAGGTATTAAGTCCGATGGACTACGCCGATTTAGGATTGAAAAAATGATGCCCGGATTTCGTGAGACTATGAAATCAGGGCTTTTCACTTTGTTGTTTTACCTTCCTTTAATTTGAACTCAAAGATGGTTTATTAAATTAAAAGTTGATAACTATTTCTAAGCATACTGATGTAAGGAGCAAGAATTAATGGCATCAAAAATTTTATATTTATTGGAGAATTAAACTCTAACATGTATTATAAAATGTCATTTAAAATTCACAAAGCAAAGGATTAACTCTAAAGCACTTCTCCTCAAACACAACCAGAAAACAATGTGAAAATTGCTAAAGGTTAGGATTTGTAACCAGCAATATACTGTTTTTTGAAGATATTGAGATTACATGTCCCGTATAGTGGAGGTAAAATTTAATGAGGAAATGTTGTCTGTCAAATTTAAAAGGATATTTCATAAAGGGAATTTTGCAAACATTTGTAGAAGCGACGCTAAATATTCTTAATGGTCATGCAAAAATGAAGAGTTATTAAAACTTCTTTCACATGTGAGCTAAGGATACTTGTACTTGATCCGGACCAATCCTTAACGACTCCGTCCGGCGGTGATGGTTCAGCACCAAAAAAGTTGACTAAAGAATTGATTAACAATCTGAGGAAATATTGTTTATATCTAATGGATGAGCAGACAACCGATCTAAATCCTGTTGATGTAGAGAATCTTTTCGTATTGTTAAAGCGCCTGGTCTATTCTGGGAATACCGTTTTGTGGTGGAGCACAATCAGTAAGTCATGATGATTTCACTGGATCATTGACCTTGTCCCCGGTGTGAAGAAAAAATGGTAGAGATGTTGTTCTGCAGAAAAACTCTTGGATATGATGGTGAACCATAGAAAACCGGCAGCAGTAGAATATTTAAGAAAACTTTATCAAGATTCAACTTACTTATAGAGTGGAAAATCCATGGAAAAGTTTCCTTTAAAGTACAAATATTATTTTTATAATTTTATCCATCTTGTTTAACAGAATTGGAAAAAATGCAGTATTTTATTTCAAATGGGAACCCGGATTTCGGAACAAAAATTCCGTTTCCGGGTTTTTTTATGTTTCATGCTTATTAGGCGGATTTACGGTCAATCATTTTAAACGTTTATCATACATCAGCTGAATCTGCACTCCGAAAGGATCTTCGACAATTCCATAGGCTTCGCTGAAAATGGTTTTCCCCAGCGGCGCAATGATTTTTACACGGTCGTCAGAAGTTATATTTTTGTAAAATGTTTGGATTTCCTCCAAATCGGCGCTTTGTATGCAAAGCGAAAAGTTGTTTCCAACTTGATAATTCTCATCCGGATTCATGGTGTCTTCCGCAATCATGACCTTTGTTTTTCCAATTTGCAAAACAGAATGGGCGATATGATCTTTGTTTTCTTCGGTCATTTTAAAATCGGGGTCTCGTTGCGCCAAATCCCCATAGGTCACGACCATTAATGATTTGGCATTGAAAGTGCGGATGTAAAAGTCGATGGCTTCTTTTGCTTTGCCATTCATGGACAAAAAGATGGCAACTTCCAAAGTCATATTTGTTTCTCCTTAATAATTTTTAAAGATGTGTCGGTAAAATTTCATTGCCGCCAATGGAAAACGCTCATCGTCAGGCGTTTCGATTGGCGGCTTTGACCTGCCGGCTACTTTATCCTACCACCAGAATGGCCAAAATTTGCTTCGGTTAAACGGTCTTATCATCCGAATATTTTTGTAGGCGGAATGACAAAAATATCCAATAAAATCCATCTTTAACGTTTTACAGGAAACGCCGATGCCGTGGTAACGGTACCAATTGATTTAAGGAAGTGGTAAAATAATGTATATCAGAATATTCTGACACATAAAAAATCGGCCTGTTTGCTGAAAGTTGTCCCGATGAGGCCGATAGTCTTTCGCCTTAAAAGCATTGTCCGGGGTTTCGTTTGTTTGCTGATATCAGAAGATAGAAGGGTATGGATTTTTTGAAAAAAATATTGTTGTCAATCGTTCTGTTAACCATTGTTGTTTTTTTCACGGCTTGCGGTCTTTTTGCAAATTCCAGCAGCATTATCATCAATGTTAAAACTTGAAATATACGCTGTTGATGTAAATTGGTATCAATACGGAAGTGTAATGGCCACGCTAGGGACAATGCATGCTGAAGGTTCCAAGCTGAGCAAAGGGGAAATTTTGAAGTTTGAATGAACTGAATCCGATGTCAATATAAAAGAAGAGGCATTATTTGAAGTGGCCGTTCAAGAAGGCCGGGACAGCGGGAACAAGATAACGATCAAGAATAAAATTCCGCTTACATTGGCTGAAAGTAGAGAATTTAACTTTGGAATTGAAGGCACGTCTAAAGACAACCGCACTCTAAGAAAAACAGATGAAAGTGTTCTGGAATTTTTTACAATACTGGCCTGTTTTTTTTTGTAATGAAAACAAAAAGAAAGCGCTGAAAAAATATATTACTCGCTCCGGGCTCATAGACATTCGGGAAGATGAACCAACTTACCACAAGAGTTTTGAGTTTTGTATTTTGCAAATAGTCATTAAAACCATCATATTAATGACTATTTTTTATAATAGATTCAAACGCATCTCATAGGTTGTCCTATACCGGAGGAAGACGAATGGATTATTTAAAATTGTTCCGCTACGAATTTAGGCAAAGGCTTTATAATCAGTACTCCAGCCTCATGCAAACATACTTTCCGAAACGAAAGCTTACCGCGAAGAGCATTTTTTTCGTGTCGGCTTTTTTAAAAGTGCTTTGGGTTATTCCTGTTTATGCGGCGATTTTATATTTTGACTTTTTGCGTACGATCAACGTTTTGTACCTATTGGTTATATTGCTGGTTGTTTCCGGTTTGTTTCAAGGGATTGCTTCGTTTAAGCATACTGCCATTTTGCGTTCCAAGCTATACTTATATGCTCCGGTCACGATGCGGACGGTATACAACCTGATGCATTTTTCCTCTTTGACATGGTCTATCTATCAGCAGGCGGCAACATTCTTGTTATTTGCTCTGTTGAGTTTCCACTATTTAAAATGGGTCAATGCCATACTCCTGATGATTAATGTGTTTTTGCTATATCTATTTGTATTTTCTTTTTCAGGCAGATTATTTTCGATTTACAAACTGAACAAAATCAGAAGACCCGTGGGTTTTGTCCGGCTGTTGTTTTACAGCTTTGGCTTGATGGCTTTTTTCCTGATTGGACACGGCCTTGTTCTTTATTTGCACAAACCGTTTCAAATCATTAGAAATGAAATCATCACCGTTCGTACTTTTCAAGATGACGCATACGCTTCCCGGATGCTGTACAAATTGATGGGTTCATTTATTGATCCATTGAAGGAATTCGCTGCCAAGCTTTTATCAATCATGGAGTGGGCCATCGAAACTAGTGGAATTTCCGTTTTAACGGCCGGAGTTCTGATTATTCTTATCTTTTCGCTTCAACTTATCCACATCCGGCCGCTTATGAGCCGGCATGAAACAGCGGAAGTCGGAAGAAAAGACATTATGCACTATCTCTTAAAGGGGTTATCGTTTATCAGTGAAAGGATTTTGAAGAATGACCTGTTGACATATGAAATTTTGTTGTTGGAACGGGAACGGTTCTTGGTTTCGCCAAAATTTTTCTCCATGACCATTTTGACGTTGGAAACGGCGTTTTATCTGGGGCTGTTTTACGGCATTTTTCAGTTTGTGGAAGAAGGAGTTGCGCCGTATTTGGTTTATCTGGGATTTATCCTGCTCGTTTTGTTCAATCATAGTTATGAACTCCGGTATGAATTTCCGCAAATTTTTCTGTTGGGAGCGTCTAAGGAGAAGCTGGCTCTTTACAAATATTCAGGGTGTTCGACGAAAGAATTGTATCAAACGAAATTAAAGTTGATGCGTCTGCTTTTAATTGTTCCGGCTGCCATCCTCATTTGCACGAGTATCGTGTTCGGTTTGTCAGATTGGAAGTATTTGCTTGCCATCGTTTTTATACTGTTTACTTACTATTTTGCCCCATTGGTTCAGATGTGGGCCGCCACGTTTTTAATTAAGACCGATTACGTTGATTTCTTGGAAATGGGGTCGACGGAAGAGGAAAAGTTGATTGACGAGATTCAAGCCGTCCCGAGAAAAATATTTGTTGTGCCAATCCTTTTCATTTTGTATTTCATGCTCTTTTTTAAGTGGAATGAAACTTTGTTGACGGCAGTCTTTCTCATATATATGGCATATTATTTGCTGGGCGGTTTTGCGGCCTTCGTTATTCTGAAAAAAATGGCGCGGAGAAATCTGGAAAAGTATGACTCTGCTTTTGTCAGGCTGTGAAATTTTTTTCATGTCCTTGGAAAAGATTTTTTCATGGCTGCGGGCCGCGGCTTATGGATGTTTTGTGCCTTTTTAACCATATATTTGGTTCAAATCATGGGAGGAAATCAGTTTGGAATTATTAATTGAAACAGAGGACATCATTCTGGGAGGCAAAAAGATTTTAAACAAAGCTTCTTTAAAGCTTGCCGGCGGGAACTCCTACTGTGTGACGGGGAAAAACGGAGCCGGGAAAACGACGTTGATGGAATATATAGCCGCAAATCCGAACGTGAGCGTCCGCATGGATAACAAAAAACTGCAGCCTATTGAGTTTAAACAAATGATGGCCTATATTCCGAACGACCCGCCGCTGTTTGAGATGCTGACCGGCTATGAAAACATACATTACATAATGGCGCTTTGGAAAATCAAAGAGAAGGACCGTTACAGGAGAAAAGTCCGCCGCTATTGCCGGTTGCTGAACTTGGACAAAGAGGACCTTGCCAGGCAGGTTCATACTTATTCGCTCGGCATGAAATTTAAATTGTTTTTTATTGCCATGTTCAGCAGGGACATCCGGATTCTTTTATTGGACGAACCGTTTACTGCCTTGGATAAAGATTCCCGGCACACAGTATTTGAACTTTTGAAGACATTTGTAAATGAAGGAAACATTCTTGTTTTCGTCACTCATATTGAAGAATTCAGGGAGAAACTGGGACAACACATCATGGAAATTGAAGACCAAACCGTAATTTGCCATTGGTGACCGGAGAGAAGGGACGGCGATTTTTGCTTGCAATAATGCTGTTTTTTAAATCTTTCCCTGCCAGCGTCGGTGCGGGAATGAAATTAGGCTGAGGGCGTTGGAGAATTGCGCCGGCCCGACTTTATTTGTAAAAAACGGCCAGGCAGAAGCAGGTTGGAAGCAATATTTGATGCAAGAAGCGCCGCCCAGAGAAAGGGAACTATTTCAACCCGCGAAATGCGGGGTTGTTTTTTGCGGCAAAGTTCATCGCGGGCGGAAAGGCTTAATATTCCAAAAGGTAAAAAAAGGGCTGAAAACAGCCCTTTTTTCATTTTCAGCGGCAGGGGGAACAGGGTTTGGTGCAAGAAACCGGAAGATAAATGTAATTTTTGAAAAAAACATCTTAAATGGAAGAAAAATTCCGGAAATCTTGCAAGAAAAATGGCACAGGTGTGATATTCTTAATATCTTTTTTAACCGATTTTGGGTATTATTGTCAGGGCAAAATTTTAGGGTGAAAATATTTTCCGGGAAATGGAGCAATTTTGTTTTCCGGGTGCCATGTATTGGAATTGCAATTCTAAGCCATTGAAGAGACGGGAATTTATTTATGTTGTCGGAAATAGAGGCTGCTTTTTGGAAGCACATCGGGAACTGCCGGGAACTTTTTTGCAGGCAAATCCTGAAAAATCATCCCGTAGTGCCGATATTCATGTTCACGTCGACAGCCCGTGAATTTTGGACTATCCGTTCAATCTCCACGGGAGAATGGGGCGGGTGGTTTTTTTGTGGAAAAGTAATTTTGCTCCATGGTCTTGCGGTGCAGTTCATCGATGTTGTGCGGATAGCTTTCTCATCAAAGTCTGCGGGCGGGAGTTCCCATTTGCCCGGTTTCGCATCCCAGTCGCAGCCGATATCTATCAATCTTAGATTTTCGTACCGGGATACTTTGAAAAGAAAGGACAGATCCATTTTGGAACCAAAATATAATAACGGGAAAAGCACAAAAAAACGAGTGTTATATACTTTATTTTCCTTTGCTTTGATTTGGGCAATAGCGCTTTTCATTAGTAATGTTTTTCATATGGGCAACAAATCCATAAGTGCCGATTACAAGAATGATAACGACGATAAGGAAGAAAACCGGATAAGCGAGAAAAGCGTTCCGGCTTTTAAAGTTGTCATTGATGCGGGGCATGGCGGGAAAGACAAAGGAGCTTCCGGAGCAAGCGGCCGTTTTGAAAAAGATTTTACTTTGAGCGTGGCGAAAAAAGTGCAAAAGCTGCTGGAGCAGGAACCGCAAATAAAAGTGTTTATGACGAGGACGGATGACACGTTTATATCGCAAGAGAGCGGATACAGACCTGATTTTGCCAATGAATTAAACGCAAATTTGTTTGTTTCGATTCACGGTAATACTTTTGAGGATCCGGCTGTTTCCGGCACCGAGGTTTTTTACTATCACGAATATTCCCGTGATTTTGCAGAAGTGATGCAGAAACATGTTGCGGCTGCCACCGGTTTTCCGGATCGGGGGGTTAAGAAAGAATCGTTGTTTGTTGTTAGGGATACGGTCATGCCGGCGGTTTTAATAGAAGTGGGGTACCTGACGAATCCAGCCGATGAGGCGAAAATGTGGACGGATGGATTTCAGGAAGATGTTGCCGCTGCAATCGTGGAGGCCATTAAAGAATATTTGCACCTAAATTTAGCATATTCGGGATAGATTGCATGGATTGACGCGTAAATAACATGGAACGGTGGCATTGTAATGTAAGCGGAAGGGGCTGTCTTGGAGACAACACCTTTCCATTTTTGTATGGACGGAGGATGCGATGAGTAGGGATGGAGACTGGTTTCCGAAGGAGGGGGAGTTCTGTGGAGGAGGGTTTCGAAAGGGACGGGATATAGGACGGGGTTCAATGGGGACAATGGCGTTGTTAGTAGGAGGGACCAATTCGGATAAAGTTTGGGATTTCTTTCCGGCTTTGTCTGGAAAGAGGATTTATGCGGAAAACCCCGGGCGGATTTTAATGGACTTTGTCTAAAAGGGGGTATGAATATGGACAAACACCGGCAGAATTAATGGACTTTGTTCAAAAAAAGCATGATTTTGGACAGACCCCGGTTTGACTAATCGGGTTTTGTCCAAAATAAGCGGTAATTTGGACAAACCCAGGTCAAAACTCAAGCACTTTGTCCAAATTAATGGATAATTTGGACAAATCGTCGGAAAAATTCAGCGTTTTGTCCAAATGAGGCGTGAATTTGGAAAACCCTTTCCATTTTGTAGTGTATAAAAGGAAATATTTTACAATCCACGCAAAGTCTTAGAATTTTATGCCCCGAAAGGAAGTGTATGTAAAAATTCCTGAGATGGGAATATAGCAGAAATTAATTTGTAAGGATGATAGGATATGTGTGTTGCGGATAAAATATGTTTGTGGCAACTTCCAAGGGAACAGGGGTCAGAGATTTTTCGGATTAGTCGTCCTCATGGGGCATGAGGATAAATGAATTGAATTTATCACGCTGTATGTCTTCAAAAAGTGATCATTGAGGACAAAGGAGGTTATTTTTCCAATCGATTTGTCTTCAGAGCGGGCATCTGAGGACAAAGTTGAAAATTTTTCATGTGAT
>CALKIU010000195.1 GCA_937995745.1 uncultured Bacillaceae bacterium
TAAAACGGTGGTTCTTTTTTTGTTTGGCTATTTACTATACTAGGTTCACTGTCCCACCAAAAAATGGGATCGGGGCAAGGTGCAGCCGCCTTGCCCCATTCCTTTTGAAAGAACGGCAAAATCAGTTAGAATGAACGGTTTTCAGGAAGACAGGAAAAATTTTTAACAGCCCTGAAATAGGTATGGAGAGACAAGCTCTCCGTTTTCCTTTTGATAAAGCAGGATCCGGATAAAGCTCGTCCACCAGCCGATTTCCGCGCTGTATTTTTAAGAGATCAAACAATGCCATATATATATAAAGAAGGTACTTTTTTTCTGCAATCATTTAGAGGCTATATTGAACGCCTTTCCCTGCACTCTCCTATAATAAACTTTCCCTGATTCTTATGCTGGACATTTTTCCCAAATTTTTTAACGGTCACCCTATGGAATTCTCTCATAGCCTCTCTCTGGACTCTTCGCCAGGGAAAAATGACGAGTAAAACTGAATTCGCCAATAAAAGAGGAGAATTCGCCAATAAATTGAGATTTTCGCCAATATATCGTGAAAAATCGCCAATATATTTTAAAATTCGCCAATATATCATGAAAAATCGCCAATACGGTGATGTTCCTCACTCTTCAATCCTTCTTAAATTAGAATATATATACATATTTTTCTAGTAAAAGACAAACATACATCGTGAAATACCATAAACAGGGAAATCTAATCTCATCTTCCAAACCCTTTTCCCAATTCCTCTCTATCTCCAATATAGCCAATGGATCAAATGCCCCTCTGTTCTTGTGCATGCAGCCTCCATACTCATTTCATGGAGTTCCTCGTGAGAGCATGTTAACCAGCATTCTAAAAACAGCCGTCGGGTTTGTTTTGAGCGTTTCCGCCGGAACTGTTCTCTTGTCCCCATCCTTGTGAAATACAAGTTGTCCGCCTTCGATGGCAATGGAAATGTCCCTAATTCGATATTCCTTCACTCTTGTCGCTTCATCCACGTTCTCAGCATCCAGTTCGAGCTGAATCCGGTCCGACACCCTCCGCAGCGTCCGCCAGAGAGCCATTTCTTCCTTGGATTTCATAAACAGTTCCGGGAGTTCTTCCGCTTCTTTCAATTGATTCAGTGTCGTCATCAGGTAAGTAGCAATGCCATAACGAACAGGCTTTATCAACCGCGGCAAAGGAATCCAATGCTCCACCTCAAAGCGCGCGCGCCGCCCTTCCCAGCGTACATCGCAAATGCGGCCATACAGCGCCACGCCATTCTCCCCGGCAACCCCTTGTTTCACATATAATGCCACATACCTTGCTTCCTGCCAGCCTTTTCGCAATACCCGCTCCGGCAGCCAATAAAACCGATTTTGAATAAAACGGACATAATTCGACCGATCGGCGACCAACCCGACCAACACTTTTTCCTCCAAGCTGGAGCGCCACTCTTCTAATGTTCCAATTGGGAGAATTCCTTCTTTCTGCAGCTCTTCAGGATTTTTTTCGATGAGACGTTCCACGAGCCCCTCAACCAAAGTCGTCGCATTAGGCAAAAATGGAAGTCCTCCAACATTCACTTTATTGATGCTTTTGTAAAAATGATGCTCCTGATAGCTTTCCTCATCATTCCATGGAAAAAGAACATAGGCGCCAAAAGCCGTCCGTTCATACGGCCCGTCATTGGCAGCGACAATGGCATCCCGGTAGCGGTGCATCGTGTTAATATCTTCTTCCATCGGACCGGGCATGCGATAATTTTCTTTATAAGAACTTCCTTCTTGAGCGTAGTCGATCCGGTATTTGGCATCAAAAATATAATTGTAATGGTAATCCTTTCCCTTTTTCTCAATACTCAGCATTGTATCGGGCCTTTGGGAAACCGTCGGAAGAGACCGTACAGACTTCTGGTATGTCAAAATGATCTCCTCGTTCGTAACAGGATGGCGGAACACTCTTCGTGCCTGCTTGTTTGTCTCCAAATTGACGAACAAACCGTCGCGGCGCACTTGGACAATATCCTGGCTGACCAACGTATATTTCCGGGCAAGGATCTGGCCCAGTTTCAAAAATGTCCAATATTCATAAAGCTGGGCCACATCTTTCACGGACATACGGTACAACCGGCCCTGCAGGACGAGCCCCTTGGAAACTGTCAAATAGATTTGAAAAGCGTCCCGGTAACCGGGGGCCATCTGCAGCACAAGGCTCATCACCGACCGATCCAGTCTCCCCATCCGCCTCCAAAACGGCTGGTCCAGTTTCTTCTCCAGTTTCTTTTTCATCCCGGCAATATCATTCATCCATTCTTCATAATGCACCTGTTCCCTGCGTTCAGTCTTCTTATTCAATTCCTTCTCAACCGCTTCCAGCAGACTGTCCAGCTTATGAATCAAACGTTCTATCATCCACTTCACGTAACGGTTTTCCAGCGTGTCATTCGTTAATTCTTTCCGGACCCGCATCCCCTTTACCGGCATCACCGCTGTGTTCCCGATGTTGATGCCATTCGCGGCCTTGACAAAAAGATGAGGCTTCTTCCGGAGATAACTGCGGCAGTAGGAGTCCTGCTTTCCCAGTTGATCGCCCCGGGCATGCTCGTACACTTTTTGCAGCTGGTGATGAGGCTGCTGTTCAATTCTCTTAATGGCGTTTAAAAACGATTGAAAATGATAACGGATCAATCGGAAAAATTCCGTCTTCGATGGTTCTGCGTCATGCTTGATCCCCGCTTTTAAATACGTTTTCCGGATAAAATGATAAGCCAGGTTGTAAATCTCCTCATTGACTTCTTCCAAAAGCTTCCGATAATCCGACTTATAATCAATCTTCACGGGGAAAATTTCCAGGGTTACCTCTAAAACCGTGTCCCCGCCTTCCCTGATTTCAAAGGTGGTCAGGCCGACTTCATTTTGAAAATGCAAATTCCCCATGAGAATCGTCTGATTTCCGAGAGTGACGGGACTGACCGCCCGCCGGAGAAGCGGATGCTCATGGTAAAAGGAGAGTTCCTCACCATTTTTCGGAATAACAATCACTTGGTAAATTCCGTTTTCGAAAAAAATCGGCCTCACATTCCCCGGAGCCGCCATCTCATCCCGATTGACATCGTACACCCGGATGTCCTCGATCCCTTCCCCGCTGACATCAAATTCCATCCCATCATGAAAATCGAGCTGCCGGTACTGACGGAGCCCTTCATAGCGCTCATGGTAAGGCTTTCCCTTGATCATTAAGGACAGTTTTTTAGTTTCAATATAGACCAGTTCCACTTCACTACGAGATCCAGAAAGAAGTGAAGCCATCCGATTCATGCCTCCTGAGCATTTCTAAAACTTTCCCGGCGCTGCGCGGATATTTTGCCGATAAAAGTTCTTCCGCATAATCGGGCTTATTCGGCACATATTCAATATCAGTAAAAAATTTATACAGTTCCCGGAGGACGTTGACAATCCGCTGGTCGCTGCCGGAAAGGCGGGGAAGAATTTTTTGCAAGATACAGAAATCGACGGCCTTGTTCTCTTCCAGAAGTCCCCCTTCAGCGTTATAAGCCAAATAATAACAGATCTCATCGCGGACCCGGTAGCCGACATGGGCATACATTTCTTGCAAAATTTTATTGATTTGAACCAGCATCTCACTGGCTTTTACGATTAAGTCCTCATGTTCCTCATAGGCATCTTTCAAGTTTAAATATTTGGAAGCAAAAAGCTTGTTATCCACGTCCACCGGCTGGACCTCTTCTGTCCGCTTCAAAAAGTCCAGATTTTTCAAATCCACCTCATTGAATTCAATCGTATTGGCGCGGTCGAGGACCTTTTTGCTGAAAGGATGGGTCGTTTCATCCATGTTAACGGTTCCAATGATGTAAAGGTTTTCCGTCATGCGCACGTTTTTCCATGGCTGCCGGTTCGAATCGGCGCCGGCTTCATTGCCTTCCGGAAAAAGATAAGAAGTGACAATTTTCCCATCTTCCCATTTGCGCGTTTCCATAACACTGAGAATGTCGCTGAAATAATGCTCTACCCGGGCCAAATTCATCTCATCAAGCAAGACAAAATGAGGCTTATCCGGTTGTTCAGCAGCCCGCTGGATGACTTTCAAGAGCGGCCCTTCTTTAAAATCGCCTTTAATATCGGTGTAGCCGAGCAAATCGGAACTGTCATGCCAATCGGGCCGGACCGGAATCAATGTAAACCGACCATTATCTTCATTGGCACCGACACTTTCAGCAAACAACTGCACCATTTTGGTCTTCCCGGTTCCAGAAATGCCGGACAAAATGACAAACGGTTTCGTTTTCAAAGAAAGGAAAAGATTAATGACATCCTCTATGTCATAAAGAAATCCTTTGCTGGTGATATAGGAGTGGATGTGTTCTACTAACTCTTTGTTATTCATGATCTTCTTCTTCTCTTCATTAATATTGAATCCCGGACCATCGGGAAAAACTGCATCTCCATATTCCGTTTTTGGGGCTGAATTTTTCAAAGCAATGTAATTTTCATATATCTCGATCATTTCTTTTAAATCGGTGACGAGTTCTTGCTCGTCCGGTATACTTTCATAATCATACTTGATATAAGCTGCTGTGGAAAAAGCATATTCTCTTGCTTTTAGGCTATTTCCTAAATAGATTTCATCATCAATCTTCATTGGACTTGAGGGAGGAATTGTTCGGCGAATATCTGACTTAATTTCGACTATTTCCTCTTTCGATGTCTTAGTCACACCTTGCATGAAAGCTAAATAGACGGATTTCATATCTTCACTGAACAGATAACACAAATAATATCCCTTTTGAGTCGAATCTGTAATTTTGCGATTCATGATCGCAATCCAAGGCACATAAGCCCAGTTACCCTGCCCAACGGAAGCCGTTACCAAGTACTGCTTTGAATCAATAAAGGGAAGGCGATAAAATTCATCTGGGACTTCATTTCGAACATATGCGCCTAATGGATGTCCACGAAATCCCTCGCGTTTCGCTGTTAAATATTCAGTTATTATTTTTAAAAGAATCGCTCTGATATTGGACATGATTGACTTCTTTTGCCTTAACACTTCAAAATAATTTTGGGTTGGTCGCCATTCTTCATCGATGAGTTTGACATTTTCCAGCCATTTGAGCAGATTGTGAGTTCTAACTTCTGCGACCGATTCCACCATCCAATTATCTCCCGTAGAGCTTCTAACAAGTAACATTCCTAACTCGATTAATATTTTCTTTTTTTCTTGGTTTGAAAATTCTCTTAGAAGTTCCAAACAAAACAGTGCAATTTGAAAATATTCTTTTTTTAAAATGAGATCTGCTAAAAATCGTTCTTTATCATTACTATTACTATAAGCATTTAACAATGCAGTATTTATATCATTGTCTTTATCTAAAAAGCCTAGTATTCTCAGATCTTGACGAGAATCAGATTTCAAATAATAGAGAGATGTAGTCGAACCGCCCGTTTGTTTGCTTAAATTTTTAGGATCATACTTCCCAATTCTAACTTCTTCTAAAAATTTAAGTAGATTATTGTAACTACGGCATGGTAAATCTTCTGTAACAAAAGTCTTTAAAGAAATGGCAATTTGGTTATTTACTTTCTTTACTTCAACAAAAGGGAACACAGAAAACAAGGCCATCACAAAGGATGACCTTCCTCTTGCTTTCCCAAGATCATTACTGGTAATTGTTCTTTTTTCAATGAAATTTTCACAGGCTTCTTTTAAGAGTTCTTTTTCTATCAATTGATAAGGTTCCGCACTTTCTCCATCTTGAAACTTCTTTTGGGATGCCTCTGTTTCTACATAAATTCCTTTATCATCATCTACCTTCACAATTTTGTTTACTTTTTTCGCTGTCAGTGTTTTTACATACTCTAAACTTTTAGCTAATTCAAATACAAGAGTTTCGAGCAAATGCCTCACCTCAAATTTTCATCAATATTGCATGTTAAAAGTATTTCATTATAAATAATACATCCTATGACCTAATATGCTTGGAATAAAATTGCTGCTGCTGTCCAATCGACTTCCCTTTTAATGGAACATGACAACAGATTCCTTTTTCTTCGAGAGCAGGAAGTAGGAACTCCCGGTATTTTTTTCCTGCATAAAAATCAATTTGCTGTATGTTTAAGTTCAACTCGTCTATTTGCTTTAAAACGAAATAAGCCCAACGTTTTCTCTCAGAAATTTTCATATCATTTAAAGTAACGTCATACGGCGCGATCAGTTCTTCTTTCTCTAATAATCCGTATTTTGCCGATAAAATAAACCAATCATCATAACTGCATTGTTCGATGTACGCAATCGCTTTTCTAAATAGATGAGATTTTTGGTACATCCGTTTTGCAGGACAGGGATAATCTTCCTTCAATTTTGTACAACTTACAAATGCTATTTTCATCTCTATATGGCCCCTTACCAGAGTTAGTGTTAAATTGATCATAACATTTTCAAAATCAAATATTAACGAAAAAAGAGCAACATTTGCTGTTGCTCAAACACTAAAAAGCTTATATTCGGTTCTCTCTTCTGCCTTTCCTTTCAAAATGATAATGCAGTCTGTATTCACATATATCCCTCGTAATCCGGTAAAGAATTTCTTCATCTTCTTTCATAACGGGAAATTCTAACTTAAAAATCCCTTTTTCGAAAGAAACCAACCCTTTCGATGTGCCGCTCCACTTGGTCATAGGCATGGTGGCAATCAGATCACTAACACCTTTTTCATCATATTCCCACAGTTTTTTTGTATTTTTATCGGAAAAGTCAATTCTTTTGCGGTATTCTTTTTCCATTAGATATTGGTGAAAAAAAGGAGCAATTTCTTCAGGTGTCACCGGCTGATGCCATTTGTCTGTTCCTCGCTCCAGCATCGCCAATAGAACAACCATTTTATAGCTTTTTGTCATTAACGTTTTTTCAACTTCAATCAACCAATCTTTGTAACGCAAATAAACTTCTTTCTCTCTTTCACTCAATTCTTCCGCCCACAACAGAAATCCATAGTATGATTTAAATTCTTGTCTATATTCAATAGACTCCGATTGTCCATATAGATGCAGTTCAAGATATGAAGGCCGTCTGCCCAGATCCATTTTTACCCGCATATAATCTTCCAGTAATTTTTCTTTGCGCGGCTGTCTTTTTCGTGTCATTTCTTTCAATAGGTCGATTACTTCAACATCCAAATGAATTTCACACAGTTCCGGAACCACCGGTTGAATGAATCTGGATTTCTTATCACCGGCTTTTGAAGTATCAAATAAGCTCAGCTTTATATCTGCATTACGATAGTTTCCTATTAAGTCAATGATCACACAATGGCTCTTAGATTCATAAAGTCTTAATCCCCTTCCTATCTGTTGGGTAAAAACCGTCAAAGATTCCGTCGGTCTTACAAACAATAATGTATCAACTGAGGGAATATCCACTCCTTCATTAAAAAGATCTACTGTAAAAATAACATCCAGTTTCCCTTTTGAGAGCTCTTCAATGGCTTCATGCCTTCCAACATTTATCTGCTGTGAATGCAAGGGAACTGTTCGGTAGCCATTTTTATTAAAATAATCCGAGAGAAAATTGGCCTGTTTAATGGATGAACAGAAACAAAGCGTTCTCATCTGTTTTTTGTCCTCCCAAGCCCGCAAAATTTTTTCAGCCATTTCATTGCGCAATTGAACCT
>CALKIU010000196.1 GCA_937995745.1 uncultured Bacillaceae bacterium
CGGTTTTTATAAGGCTGTCACATAGCGTACGCCGGTAACCACTTTGTTGTGAATCTCCATGTAATACTCGTCTTGATTGCACCGGAACCCGTGTTTTTCGTAAAACTTTCTGGCCCGGTAATTTTCTTTCAGCACCCACAAATAGCAATGGCGATAGCCTTTTTGCGCAAGGTCCGACAACGCTTTTTCCAATAAACTGCGGCCGTATCCTTTCCGCCAATAGCCGGGAAGCACGTAGATGGAAACAATTTCGCACCAATTGGAAAATTTTTCTTCTCTTGAATGTCCGTAAGCGATGCAGCCGACAGGAACGGCATTTTCACAAATAAGCCATGCCGTTAATAGGTTGTTGTTGATCCAGTTGCGGAAAGGATCGCTCCAATAGTCGTCCGGCAACGAATTCAAATACGATTGGGGAACGATTCCTTTATAAGCGATCCGCCACGTTTTGGCGAGTATGTTGCTGATGGTTGGCGAATCATCGGCAGTGGCCTTGATTATTTTTCCGTTCATCATACTCACTTTCCTTTGGCATGTTTAAGCTTGTGCGGAAGATTGGCTCTTCTCTTTGGCCGATTTATTTTCCGGGAAATATTTTTTAAACCGGTGTGTGAAAAGGAATGGGCAAATATGCAGGAATAATTGGATATAAAATTCAGTATATTCAAATTATGTATGAATTCAATAAAAATAGCAATATTTTTCATAAAATAGAAGATAATTTCCATTTTATGAAAAAGATGGCCTGTTATTTACCAGGTTTCTAAAAATTATTTTTAAAATAACGAAAATTTTGCAAAATTTCTCTTTGTCCCTTGCGGCAATTTGATAGAATAGTAATGATATAGTTGAAAGCGCTTTAAATAGGGGGGATACCATGTTCCTGCTTTTATCGATCATTTTATCTGTTGTCGTATTTATCATTCTGTTTTCGGTCATGCCGGAAGCAACAATGGTCATTTCTTTCGGGTTGATTTTCGGCATCTTGTTCCGGATCTTGTATCTGTTAAACGACATGGATAAGCGGCTTTCCCAATTGGTTCCTGAATCTCCTAAACGGGATAAAGTGCAAGAAGCTTTTGAAAGATATTTGGCAGATAAGGAAAAGGAGAACGCCGGTTAAAGGCTACGTAGCATGCCGCTGCCCGGCGCAAGGGGCGGTTAACCAAAAGTTATGCGAAAGCCGCACGTGCAAGGTACTTTGAAAAAGATAGTTGTTGAATCATGAAACGGTTCGTTCGTCCGCTTGTTTGCCTGCACCATTCAGGAAGAAGGACAACCTCTGTGAAAAATAATGACCAAACCCCCGGGGTAACAAACAACAACGACGTTCGACCCTCAGTTTGGCGGCCATTACCTCCGCAAAAAAAAGCTTTATTGACGGCGCTTGGGAGGACGGAACAGTACCTGTCATCCGCTTTGAAAAATGGACGGTTCAGCTGAATTGAAGCTCCCCGGGGAAAGGAAGTTTACGTATTGAATTTCCCGCATGAAGCAATGCCGCTTAAAATCTTGTATTTTATGAAGACATACATACACCTTTGATCCCATCGGCCCGGTGCATGGCAATGAAAAGGCGCATGCGCGGGCCGGTGTACTCCGGGGGAACGTTTGAAAAAACAAATCCTAATATTTGCTGACATCTGTCAAGAAAATTTTTTGATTGTCGTAAGAACGGCACTCCTTTATTCATTTTTGTCCCTTTTTAAAGGGAAATCATTCCCGACAAGTGTGATAACGACGCCCTGCCTTATCCGCAAAAACGCTTGGAGCATATTCCGGAGTTTTTTTACTTTCTGGGCCGGCGGACTTACCTTGTGCCGGGTCGGAGCAAATGAACAAAGTGGAGATTGGCATTTGCAATCCGGTCACCGCCCTTCAAAATCCCCGGGATATATGCAATCCGGCCATCGCCCTTCAAAATCCCGGAATGAAAGAACTGCAAAATCGAATTTTTTGGAAAAAGCGGCCGAAGCCGGACCGCCCCGGCGAAATCAAAAGTAGCACAATCGAAAAATTCCCCCAAGAAGGAAGGCAAGGACATTTAAAAAATATTTGTAAAACTTTTGCAAAGCGTCTGTTTTTTCATGATCCTTCATATAGACTAAAGAGATGAACGAAGGGGGAAAATGATGGGGAAATTTACTAAGGCCGAAAAGAGCTGGATGATGTATGATTGGGCAAATTCCGCTTATTCCGTCATCGTGACGACCGCTATTTTTCCTATTTATTATAAAGCAGCCGCGGAAAGCGCCGGGGTGGTGCCGGCCTATGCGACAGCTTATTTGGGGTACACGATTTCCATTTCAACTTTCATGTTGGCTGTCCTCGGGCCGATATTGGGCACGATCGCCGATTTTAAAGGGATGAAAGAGAAGTTTTTCCGTTTTTTCTTTTGGACGGGGGCTTTATCAACGGCCGCACTCTTTTTCGCTCCGCCGTCGGCTTGGATCCTTTTATTGGTGATATACACGATTACGGCATTGGGGTTCCGTGGAGCAAACGTGTTTTATGATGCTTATCTTGTCGATGTGACGGCCAAAGAGAGGATGGACGAAGTTTCAGCGAGGGGGTTTGCTTTGGGCTATATCGGCAGTGTGATCCCTTTTGTCCTTTGTATCGCGCTCATCCTGATGTCGCAACGGGAAATGATTCCTCTCTCCATTGCCGATTCGAGCCGGACTGCCTTTTTCATCACCGCGTTGTGGTGGATGGTTTTTACCCTCCCCATGTTGCGCAATGTGAAGCAAAAATACGGGGTGGAACGCCAACCGCGAATTATTTACACGAGTTTTTACAGGATTGGCCGGACTTTTAAAGAAATCCGCCGGTATCGCGCCTTGTTTTTGTTCCTGATAGCCTATTTCTTTTACATCGACGGCGTGGGAACGATTATTTCCATGTCGACCGCCTACGGAACCGATCTCGGTCTCGGTTCGTCCGAATTGATTCTGGCTTTGCTGGCCGTGCAGATTGTGGCGGCGCCGTTTGCTTTTCTTTTTGGAAAATGGGCCGGCCGCCATGGGGCAAAAAAGCTCCTTTATGCGGGGATATGGATTTATATTGTTGTTTGCATTTACGCGATGTTTCTGGAAACGATCGTTGATTTCTGGATCCTGGCCATGCTTGTCGCGAGTGCCCAAGGCGGCATCCAGGCGCTCAGCCGCTCCTTTTTTGCGCAAATGGTGCCCAAGGAAAAAGCAAATGAGTTTTTCGGTTTCTATAACGTTTTCGGCCGCTTTGCCGCTGTCACCGGTCCGTTTCTTGTCGGATTGATCGCGCAACTGACAGGCAACACTTCCTATGGCGTCTTCAGTTTGGTCATTCTTTTCCTCATCGGCATTATCGTGTTGTTGTTTGTCCCGGATGTCTCTGTTTCCGAAAGAAAGGGACAACCGGAGTTTTGATAAAAAACGTTTTTCCTGTGGAAATAAGGGGATTCCTTTGGACATTGATGAAAAAAATGTTGGGCATTGATAAAAAAGAAGCCAAGCCGGAGGATTGAACAAAGAAGGCGAATGAAAAGAGGCGGTTTTCTTGCCGTTTTCAATTCCGGGATTCGGAAAACTTGACCGGCAAGAAGGGACCGCCTCTTTTTGTTTTAACACGCCGATCAATCGACCATGACAGATGTTTTACAATGTTTATACGGCTTGTTTGTCAGATTAACATTATATTTAAAAGGAAAAAGTTTTTTACGTTATTCAAATAATTGTTTGATTGTTTATATGATCTTATTATAAAATATGAATATA
>CALKIU010000197.1 GCA_937995745.1 uncultured Bacillaceae bacterium
TACCTTCTAATAATAGTTAATATTGCGAAAAAAATCCATGTAAATTTGAAGAAAGATTAACCGGCTACGTCCCTTTTTTGAAAAACAGTGAAAGTGACTGCCATAAAAATAACGTAATAGACGGCTAATATCATTAAAGACATCGGCAAAGTGACATCTTGAAGAATTTTATCTTGGAACACGTACACGGTTAAGTCGAGGTGGGGGAAAATCAAAAACTTCACCCATTCAAACTTTTCCGCGAGCATAATGAGCGCCCCGCCGATCGTTGAGGAAATGAATAAAACAAAAATGCTGACACCGACCGCGAGCGACTGGCTCTTAAACAACGTCGACAACATAAAGGCGATCGTCACAATGATGACTAAACCCGGCAAATAATATAAAACTTTCCACAACATTTGTTCCCCGGCTGAAACCAATTTTCGGCCTTCCAATGATTCTTCGAAAAATTTTTCATTAAAATCCCCCGCTCCAAAAAAGACGGTGCCAATAATAAAGCCAATGACAAGCAAAACAGCCAACAACCCGATCGAGTAAATCAATACAGATATATATTTGGACAGAAGAACCTGCCACCGGTAATGGGGACGGATCAGCAATTGTTTGATCGTACCCGCGTCATATTCCGACGAAACACTGGCCCCGGCCACAATGGCCGCAAACAATGTCACCATTGTGCCCATTATGACATAAACGGTATTATTCATAAAATGCCAATTGCTGCGGGCATTTGGATTGACATTTTCTTCAAGATAGCCTTTGTTTCTTTCAATTTGGTAAAGGATCCATTCCTGGTCTTCCGGCGACGCCGTCTCCAATTGTTTCTCCAAAGTGGCAATTTCATGTTCCAATTCGGCGCGCCAATTTTCATCCGGTTTTTCAAAGAAACTTTGCTGAATGATGGCGACGGTTAACACAACGGCAAAAAGAATCAACATATAAATCCAACTAGATTTTTTTGCAAAAATTTTCCCGGTCTCGTTTTTAATTAGCCGCAGCACGGGACATCCCCCCTTCTTCGCCGTTGCCGGTCAATTTTAAGAAATGATCCTCGAGGGTAGTGGTTTCTGTGCGGATGCCGTATACTTTCACGCCGCGGTTCACCAACAGCCGGTTCGCTTTGGCAACGTCCTCTTTCGCAAGTTTGACGGAAAACTGTTGTTGATCGATTAATTGATCTTCCTTCGCCCAATCATTTCTTCTCAGAATGAGGATGGCCGTTTTTGCGTCATCCACTTCAAAAATCACTTTCTGCCCCTCTTTTTTCCCGCCGTTCAAATCAGCAATGGAAGAAATTTGTATCAATTTTCCTTTTTCAATAATGGCAAACCGATCGCACATTAACTGCATTTCTGACAACAAATGCGATGAAACAATGACGGCCGTTCCCGCTTTTGCCAACGCCCGCAAGTAATCCCTGACTTCTTTGATTCCCTGCGGATCGAGGCCGTTCGTCGGTTCATCCAAAATCAACAATGACGGCTCATGCAATATCGCCTGGGCAATTCCCAACCTTTGTCTCATGCCGAGCGAATACGTTTTCACTTTATGGTGGATGGCTTTCTCCAGGCCGACCATGCGGGCAACTTCCTCAATGCGTTCTTTTGTTATTTTTTTGGCGGCCATATTGGCATAATGCTTTAAGTTTTGATAACCGCTCATGTACCCGTAAAATTCGGGATTTTCCACAATGGCGCCTATTTCGCTGATCGCTTTTTTAAATTCCTGATCCAAGTCATAACCGTTGACAAACACCTTTCCGGCCGTACGGCGGGCCAAGCCTGTAATCATCTTGATAATGGTCGTTTTTCCCGCTCCGTTCGGGCCGAGAAGCCCGAATACTTCCCCTTTTTTAACCGCAAAACTGACGTCGTCAATAATCAGTTTCTTGTTGATCTTTTTTGTTAATGACCGTATTTCTAACGCAAATTCCGCCATGCCTTCTCCCACTTTCAAAATTTTATCTTTTGCTGCTATTCGCATAATCCGCTATTCGGGAATAAACATCGTTCCGTTTCGCTTCCGGGCACGATGCCGGACGGCAAAAAGGGAACGGAAAATTTACTTGCTTTACCCCATTTATTGCCGGCCCTTTTGCCCTGGGAAAAGCTTCTTTGATGGCCCCAATTTTTTTAAGAAAAAAACCGGTCTACCAAAATGTTTTTCCGGGAAATATTTCATAAATCAATTATAGACAAAAATCGGCAAATATTGTGTTAATTTTTCGTAAATTTTCAATAATTTGAACCAAAAAGATATTTTTAGGTTGTTTGCCATGTTTATGAATTTTATTCTTTTATAAAAACACCGTGATGGGCATTTCAAGCAGCTGTTTCCAACGGTTCTAAAACACGAAAAAACGGAAAAAGGTTTGTGTGAACAATTACGATGTGCAAAATGATATTCCCAACGCCCCGATAAAAGATTCGTTTGTAAAGAGGCAGATCCATGTCAAATCGGCCACGGCCGACCGTCAGCTTGCCGCTCTCCAGCCCGCGGCGCCGGGAAATGTTTCCGCATAATAGAAAGAGGTTGTCCAAATTGCCGTATATTTTGGACAAAATGCTTGGTTTTTAGCGGGAGATTGTCCAAAATACCACTTTTTTTGGACAAAAACTAATGAAACACACTGAGGTTTGTCCAAATTCACACCCCTTTTGCCCAAAGTCCATTCAATCTGCCTGGCGTTTGTCCGCATCCCCCTCGTTCCAGACAAAGCCGATGAGAAAACCCAAATATTATCCGAATCGGTCCCCTCATAATTAGCAGCGTCCCCTGTCCCGATTGAACCCCGACCCTACATACCGCAGCCTTCGAAACCGGACCGACTCCCCAAAACTCCCCCGCCTTCGGGAACAAGCCTCCATCCCAACTCGTCACATCCCCCTTCCATATAAAAAGGGAAAGGGGTTGTCTCAAAAGTCACGTTATGTGACTTTTTGGACAACCCCTTATTCGTTCATAAAATGTTTTTCAATGTACCGGACAATTTGCCCATGGATTTCTTCGATCGCCATATTTCCTTTTACAGTCATCAGGCGGCCTTTGTACCCGGAGAAGATTTTCCGGTAATTTTCCCTCACCTTTTGCAGCTTTTCCTTGTTCTCATACACATCTTTCACCGTTCGCTCCCGCAGCCGGTTCAAAGAAACTTCCACCGGATTATCAATATAAATTACAAGATCCGGATCGGGAAATCTTTTATTCAAATCATAAACAAGGTCATAATCTTCATCCGCCTGGTACGCCAACGATGAAAAATAATAGCGCGTGCAAATGACATGCTTTCCTTCACTCAATAATTTAAACACGCCGTCCACGTCATTGTATAAATGATCATGGCGGTCGGCAGCGAACAAATACGCCATTTGCTGGTTGAAACGGCGCTTGTCTCCGGTAAAGGCGATTCTGTTTTTCAAGCCTTCCCTGATTAAATGTCCGATCGGACCGCTGGAAGGCTCCGCCGTCAAAACGGCCTTCTGATTCTGTTTCTCAAAATAATCTCGCAGCAAATTTGCCTGCGTTGATGTACCGGAACCGTCAATTCCTTCAAAAACAATAAATAAATTTCTCAATGTCCTTCCCACTTCCGTTTTTTTCTCTTTCTTCATTATAAAGAATTCCCGTCCCTTTTTAAATCCGGCATTTTCCATATGGAAAAATCTACCCAACCTTACGATTCAAAAACCTTAATATACCCTTCGGACAAGGCGCATCCCCCTTGAAACCTGGCTCCTGATTGTATCAAAAACAAGAGTCCGTCCCGGTCCGCGGCGGTGATTTTTTCCCCGCGCAACAACAACGGCACTCCGGGAGGATAAGGAATGATCGTTTCCGCGCAGATGTAATTGTCCGCTTCTCGAAGGGGCACCATTTTTTCTTTGCCCAAAAATTCTTGCCACCGGACGGTACTGACTTTTTCTTTTTGAAAATACACAAAAGGTCGCTCTCTTTCTCCCGCAGGCCCGGCCGCATCCTTCAACACTTCTCTTAAAGCTTTCACAATTTCGGCGAACGGAAAATGCATCCCCTTTTTCAAAAGAGGGAGAACAAAAAGAACATTGTACTGATCAGCCAGTTCGGCAAAAATCCCTCTTTCCTCAAGAAGCCCCATCAACTGATAACCGGTAAGGTTTGTCCGGGACTGCACCGTCACTTTAAGCGGGTCGCCTCCGCCGGCCGGATAATCGAGCACTTGAATTCCTTCAATTTTCCGCAATTCATTTTTAAACGCCGCTATCTCCTTAAACAAATACTCTTCATCTTCCGGCGTATAAGTGGCCGCATAATGCCGGGCCAAATCAAGGGAGGCCATGATCGGATATGAAGGGCTGCTGGACTGCAACATCCGCAAATAACGCTCAATCCTGGCAGCCGAAATATACTTGCCGTTCACATGCAAAAAAGAACCCATCGTCATCGCCGGCAGCGTTTTGTGGGCCGATTGCACAACCGCATCCGCCCCCAACTCGAGGGCCGAGCGGGGAAACATGCCGCCGGCGGAGAAATGGGCCCCATGGGCTTCATCAATGAGCACCGGTATTTCCCGTTCATGGGCAAACTCAATGATCTCATGCAGTTCATACACCATTCCGTAATAATTGGGATATGTAAAAATCATCGCCCGGCAATACGGGTACCGCGCAAACGCTTCTTCCACCGTTTGCAAAGATACTCCTCCGGCGACCCCCCAGGTTTTGTCAATTTCCGGACCTAAAAAAACCGGGCGAGCCTTTGCCAATTGCAGTCCGTTTAACACCGATTTATGGCAATTTCTCTGTACAAATACCGTATCGCCCTCATTTACAGCGCCGAGAATCATCGCCAAATTGCCTACCGTCGAACCGTTGACGAGAAAAAAACTCTTTTCCGCCCCGTACGCACCGGCCAGGAGGGTCTCCGCTTCCTTGATCACTCCCTCCGGTTCATGCAGGTCATCCAATCCGGAAAGTTCGGTGGCGTCTATCCGGGCAATGTCCCGGAAAAACGAACGTTCTTCCCCGCTGAAAAGAAGGCCGTATTTATGGCCGGGCACATGAAGCGATACCGGTTTCTTGCCGGCATGTAACACAAGCCTGTCATATAAAGGTGTTTGCTGTTGATCCATTCTTATCACCATGCATCAGAAACTCATACACTCATTGTATCATGTTCCCCGTCCCGGGCCGACAGGGAACTGCGCGTAGGCGGCAAACGGGTGAGACATACAACGTCTTCGCAAACAAAACATAAAGTATAATACCGCTTCTGACAAAAAACAAAACCAAAGTTAAAAAAATGACTAAAATTCGAAACTTTGTATACATTTTTTCAATTTGGGAAAACTGGTACGTGGAGGTGCAAAGTGAATGGGAACCATATCATCGAAACATGAAAACGGAGAAATATGTATCATATGTGAACAAAAAAAAGTTGACGGAATACATTTGTATACATCCTTCATTTGTACACAATGCGAGAGAAAAATGGTCTCGACGGAAACAAACGATCCCCAATATAAATTTTTTATCAAACAACTGAAAAAAATAAATTCAACAAAAATCTTCCATTAGCACTCCATGCAAAACCGCCCGACAGCCTTTCCCACAGCCGCCAATATGGACCGGAATATCCCTTCTTCCTTCTTCTCCGCCAATTCCGAGCGCCTGCCGCCAACAACAACGAAAAAAGAGCATCCAATCGAATGCTCTTTTTATCTGCCCGGCAGCGTCCTACTCTCGCAAGGGGAAGCCCCTTACTACCATCGGCGCTGG
>CALKIU010000198.1 GCA_937995745.1 uncultured Bacillaceae bacterium
AAAACAGCGCCTGTCCATTCATGACAAGCGCTGTTTCATTTGGGACAGCGAACCTGTCCCCATGTCCCAGGGACAGTGAACCTGTCCCCTTGTCCCGATTTCCCCTTGTCCCGATTATTGGATGTGTTCAAATATGTTTTTGATGATTTTTACGGGGACGGTTGAGCCGCCGCGGCCTTCAACTCCTTCG
This sequence comes from uncultured Bacillaceae bacterium, assembly GCA_937995745.1. Taxonomy (GTDB): domain Bacteria; phylum Bacillota; class Bacilli; order Bacillales; family Cytobacillaceae; genus CALKIU01. Next base: position 191 of record CALKIU010000198.1, read on the forward strand.
ATCATCATGGCGATGAGGAGGGAAGGATTTTCGGCATTGTAGGCGACGAACCAGCCGTTTTCTTTGCCTTGTTCGCCTTGGGCCCGTTTCAATTCAGCGGTGCCGGTTTTGCCGGCGAGCGGGTATCCTTCCATCCTGCCCGAGTATGCCGTTCCGGCCGGGTCTTGGACGACTTTTTCAAGGGCGGCGCTGATCTTCTTGGCATCTTCAGCGCTTACCAGATTTTCCCGCCAGACTTGTTCTTTTTCCTCATCGGCGAGAAGGATCGGCTTGATCATGTTTCCGTCATTGACAAAGGTCGTGTAAGTTGCCGCCAAGTGCAGGACGTTCGTTTCCACCTGCGCTTGCCCGTATCCGGAGTCGGCCAAAGCGATATCCGAACCGATTTTGCCTGCTTTGGACAATTGAATGGGATACTTGTATTTGAACCCTTTATTGTCAAAGCCGAAATCCTGCAAACCGGACAGGAATTTATCCTTGCCGACAGCCAGTGCCGCTTGCGCAAAATAGATGTTGTCGGAATAAACCAAGGCTTTTTCCAAATTGACATTCGGCTGGTCGCTCACCCGGGTGACATAGTAATTGCCCCATGAACTGTCTTTTTGCCATTTGAGGCCTTTCACATTGATTGTTTTCTTCCAGTCAATCGCCCCTTCTTTCAATCCGATGGCGGCAGTAATCGGTTTCATCACCGAACCAGGCGCATAAGTGGCCGCAAACCGGTTCAGAAGCGGATTCAGTTCATTGTCCTGAAGCTTTTTCCATTGTTCGGCCGTGGCGCCCAACGTTAAAATATTCGGGTCGAAGCTCGGGCTGCTGACCAGGGCCAGTGTTTCTCCCGTAATCGGATGGATGGCGGCCGCCGTTCCCGCTTCTCCCTTCATCTGTTCAAAAATCGTTTTTTGAATCGCGCTGTCAATCGTCAAGTGAATGTCTTTTCCGTGAACCACTTCTTGTTCCGCAATGATTTCCCTCGAACCGTCCGCTTTGACGGCATAAATTTTCACGCCGTTCCGACCTTTCAATTCCTTGTCAAACAGCTGTTCCAGGCCCCTTTTTCCAATCAAATCGGTGCTTTGGTACCCTTCCCCTTGCAGTTTTTCCAGCTCTTCCGCGGTGATCGGCCCCACATACCCGACTAAATGGGCCGCCGCTTCACCGAGCGGATAGACGCGCGCTTTGACATCCCTTTTCACGACGCCGTCAAGCTTGACCGCTTCCTCGAGGAGGGCGCGCTCCGACGTGGGAATCTTTTTAATCGGCACAAAATGCTCGGGCTGCACCCACGATTGGTTTAAAGCCTTTTCAATTTGCGCCGCGGTGATGCCGAGCAAATCGGCGAGACGGTTGATCACTTCCTCCCGGTTGTCGCCCATATCTTTCGGGACGATGCCGATTTCATAAGCCGTTCCGTTGATGGCCAGGCCCTCGCCGTTTTTATCGAGAATTTCGCCCCTCTCGGCCGGGACGGTGGACACGCTGACTTTGTCCCCTTTTTCAAGCTGCGGGAAAATAAACGTCGTGTCCCAGTTGAAATACCAGTTTGTCTCATCTTCCCGTTCTTCTTTTACCCAGACCGCTGTCTGTTCAAATTCAATTTTCCCGGCGATGCTGTCCATGGAAACGGAGACGGGAAACTCCGCTCTTTCAGCCTTTTTGTCCGTTTTTTCCTCCGGTGTCTTGAATTCTACTTTTAAATTGTCAATGCCCAAATCTTTATAGATTTTTTTATAGCGGTCGATAAAATCCTCTTCTTTTACGGTCTCTTTCGTTTCCGCCGACAAATAGTCATACATTTCTTCAAATTTTTGTTTGTTCCAGAGTTCCACATATTCGTTCATGCGTTCCTCCGGTTTCACGCCTTTATTGCAGCCGGCAACAAGCAGGGAAATAATCGCCGCAAGGATCAGTGCCGCAAACTTTTTCACATTCTCAACCCCCTTTACCCTGTAGTTTATCACTTTGAGCACCGGCTTCAATTATTTTCGGCAAAAAACGGCCTGTTTATTTGCGGGTTTTTGTCGAAAAAATGGACGCCGCCGGAAACGCCGGGGCTGCTGGCACAATTTTACATTATGAAAATAAAAATCTTGTTTTTTCCATAAACAATATAAAACCTTGTTCCGATATTAAGAGTAGGGATCACTTTCACTGTTTTTAGATAATTTGCATATTAATCCTAACATTCTTTCATGCTACAATTATGTAAAAATATCAGCTTTGATTTTCTACAATACTATGAAACCAGGGTGATAGAGCATGAAAAAAGGAGCTAAGGTGTTAATTCCGGTTTGTTTTGCTGTGCTGTCAACACCGGCATTTGCAAAAGCCGTTCAAGCTGCAGATAATGACTCTTCCCCTCCTGTCCAAGATGTGGCTTTAACAGCTTACCAGCAGCAATATGTCGATGTCGATCCCGGTTCCTACTTGAATGTCAGGCAAAGCCCTTCCACCCATGCACCGGTGATTGCCCGCCTCATGCGCGGCACGGAGGTGACGGTAACCTCCATCCAAAACGGCTGGGCGAAAGTGAAGGTGGACGGAAAAGAAGGCTATGTCTCCACCACGTATCTGACTCCTCTTGTGATCGACGCCGTCATTCCGGAAAAAACGACAGCAAAATACGTCCATGTCGACCCCGGCTCGCGGCTGAACTTGAGAAAGGAACCTTCCTTGAACGCGCCCATTGTCGCCATGCTGCCGCGCGGAACAAAAGTCGAGGTCCTGTCAGAGAGCAACGGTTGGGCAAAAGT